>JAEUNX010000106.1 GCA_016791025.1 Zoogloeaceae bacterium
TATGAGTCCAAGGTCTGCCTGGGTGGCGGGATCATCCTATGACGCCGGAACTCCTGGCGCCCGCCGGCACCCTGAAGATGCTCGACACCGCCCTGGATTTCGGGGCGACGGCCATTTACGCCGGCCAGCCGCGCTATTCGCTGCGGGTGCGCAACAACGATTTCGGTGATCTGCCGGTGCTGGAGGAGGGTATCCGCCGCACCCATGCCCGGGGCGGGCGCTTCTACCTCGTCTCCAATATTTTCCCCCATGGCGCCAAGCTCAAGACCTATCTCAAGGACATGGCGCCCGCCATTGCCCTGGGCCCGAACGCCCTGATCATGTCGGACCCCGGCCTGATCCTGATGGTGCGGGAAACCTGGCCGGAGATGGAAATTCACCTGTCGGTGCAGGCCAACACGGTCAATAGCGCGGCGGTGCGTTTCTGGAAGCAGGCGGGCGTGAGTCGGGTGATTCTTTCCCGGGAATTGTCCCTGGACGAAATCGCCGAGATCCGCGACGCCTGTCCCGACACGGAGCTCGAGGTATTTGTCCATGGGGCCCTGTGTGTGGCCTATTCCGGGCGTTGCCTCCTGTCGGGGTATTTCAATCACCGTGATCCCAACCAGGGGACCTGTACCAATTCCTGCCGCTGGGACTACAAGGTCCATCCGGCCCAGCAGGATGCCGCAGGGGACGTGTGGTTGATCGAGGAGCGCGAACGCCGCCAGGGCGAGTACATGGCCATCGAGGAAGACGAGCACGGCACTTATGTGCTCAACTCCAAGGATCTGCGGGCCATCGAGCATGTCCAGCGGCTGGTGGAGATCGGCGTGGATTCTTTGAAGATCGAAGGTCGCACCAAGAGTCCCTACTACGTGGCCCGCACGGTGCAGGCCTACCGCCAGGCCATTGACGATGCCGCCGCCGGTCGTGCCCTCGATCCTGCCCTCCTCGGCCAATTGGAGGGGCTTGCCAACCGGGGCTATACCGATGGCTTCTACCAGCGCCACACGCCCCAGGACACCCAGAACTACCTGCGTGGCCATTCGGAATCCGGGCGCAGCCTGTACGTGGCCGACGTGGTCGGTTTTGACGCGGGGCGAGGCCTGGCGGTGCTGGAGTCGAAGAACCGATTTGCCGTGGGGGACAGGCTGGAGCTGATCCAGCCCAAGGGCGTGCGGGAAGTGGTGGTGGAACGCATCGAAAATGATGCGGGGGAGGCGCTCGACTGTATCAAGGGCGGCGACCACCGGGCCTGGCTGGCCCTGCCACCGGATGCGGTGGGGGCCTTTGTGGCGCGCTTCGTCTAGCGTCTAGAACCCGTCGCGTACCGCGTCGGCCCAGCAGTTTGGGGTCTCAAACAGGCGGACCCGTTCCAGACGCAGATGGTTGCCGTAGCTATCGTGGTAGAGCGGGTCGAGGATTCTGAAGGCCAGGGTCGCGAGATTTTCCGCCGTGGGGACCACGTCGAGCATCACCGTCTTGTGCCCTGGCAGGCCGGTGAGGAAATCCGCGATCACGCGGTCGCCGCGATACACCAGGAAGGCATGGTCCCAGGGATCCACCACATGGGTCTTGGCGATCGCCTTCACTTCGCTGAAATCCATCACCATGCCGTTGAGGGGAGACCCATCCGCCCGGATGACGTCGCCGGACAGGGTGACTTCCAGCGCATACCGATGCCCATGGAGGTGGCGGCACTGGCTGGCGTGGTCGGGAATCCGATGGCCGGCGTCGAATTCCAGGCGGCGGGTGATGCGCATGATTGACCTCGGGGTGGCGGGGCAGGATTATAACATCCCCGCTTTTTGCCACTTTTCTCCATGACCACCGAGACGGCTGCAGTGCTGGAAGTTCAGGATCATCGGCGCGACTTCAGCGGATTGACCTACGTTTATCCGGTGATATCCCGGCGCGCCGGTGGCGTGTCGGTCGGCATAAACCTCAATCCGAACAATGCCTGCAATTGGCACTGCGCTTATTGCCAAGTCCCTAATCTGGCGAGGGGCGAGGCGCCGCCAATCGATTTGGCCGTCCTCGAAAGGGAATTGCGCCAGCTTTTGGCCGAGCTGGCGTCTGGTCGATTCATGGAGCGCCATGTGCCGGAGGGGTGGCGGGAGGTTCGCGACATTGCGATCTCTGGCAACGGCGAGCCCACCAGTTCGCGTCAATTTGCCCTGGTGGTGTCGCTATTGGGCCGGCTTCGGGACGAGGCGGGCCTCGCGACAATTCCTGTCCGGCTAATCACCAACGGAAGCCTGGTAGGACGGGCCTACGTCCAGGAAGGTTTGCGGCGCCTCGCCCGCCTGGGAGGGGAAGTGTGGTTCAAGGTCGATGCGGGACGGCCAGAAGACATGACGCGAATCAACGGCGTATCGCTTTCGCCCCAAAGCGTCGTAAAAAACCTCGCTCGCTCGGCGGGGCTGTGTCCGACCTGGGTACAGACCTGTCTATTTCGCTGGGATGGGCTGCCGCCGACCGAGGACGCCATCCGGGCCTATGTGCATCTCCTCCAGTCCGCAGGCGTTGCGGCGCTGAAGGGGGTCTTGCTCTATGGAGTCGCGCGTCCGTCGATGCAAAACGAGGCGAGCCATGTGGCACCGCTTGCCCGGGAAGCGCTGGAGTGCTATGCCGAATTTCTGCGTGACGCGGGACTGACCGTGTCGATCAGTCCCTGATCCCAACGCAATGTAGCTTCAGTGGGTCGGGCGCTCCTTGCGTTTGGCCCGGGCTTCCTTTTTTAGGGACTTGTAGAGTTCGGGATTGGAAGCCTTGAGATACTCAACGACCTCGATATCGTCCTTTTTGACCTTAGTAATATCTACCTGCTCGATGTGGACCAGGCGCAGGAGCGCCTGTACCGGGCGGGGAATATTGCGACCGCTTTCGTAGCGGGATCCGCCACTTTGGGTGACGCCGATCTTGGACCAGAACTGGGACTGGTTGAGGCCAAGCTTGCGACGGATTTCGCGAACATCAATTTTTTCAGCACCTTTCATGACCGACCCCTCTCTGGGCTAACCACTTGCGTTATGTGACAGTCGTAGCCGGGCAAATTTGAATATAACTTTAGGCATACGATGAACGAAGTATATGTTACTACCCGAAAGACATACAATTCCCACAAAGAGGAATCTGTCACGGATGGATGAGGAATGCGCCGCGCATCGAGTGGACGCCGGTAAAGGGGAATTCGCGGGAAACCTGCCTGTCGGGGGGCTAGTTGTGTACAATCCCGCGGTTTTTAATCCGATAAATCAAGACGAACATGGCCCTCATAGTTCAAAAATACGGTGGGACCTCAGTCGGCAGCCCGGATCGCATCAAGAATGTGGCGAACCGGGTGGCGAAATACCAGGCGGAAGGGCACCAGGTAGTGGTGGTGGTGTCAGCGATGAGTGGGGAGACCAATCGCCTGATAGCATTGACCAAAGAGGTTGCTGCGACGCCCGATCCACGGGAAATGGATGTCGTGATCTCCACCGGCGAGCAGGTGACCATCGGCCTGCTGTGTATGGCACTGCAGGCGGCTGGGGTCAAGGCACGCAGCTATACCGGGGGACAGGTCAAGATCCTCACCGACAGCGCGTTTACCAAGGCGCGGATCCTCAACATTGACGAAGCCCCGATCAAGGCGGACTTGAATTCTGGTCATGTGGTGGTGGTCGCGGGGTTCCAGGGCGTAGACGAGTTGGGCAATATCACCACCCTCGGTCGGGGTGGCTCAGATACCACCGGCGTGGCGCTGGCGGCCGCCCTCAAGGCCGATGAGTGCCAGATTTACACCGACGTGGATGGGGTCTATACCACCGACCCACGAATCGTGCCGGAAGCCCGCAAGCTCGACCGCATCACCTTCGAAGAAATGCTCGAAATGGCAAGCCTTGGCTCCAAGGTGCTGCAGATTCGGTCGGTCGAGTTCGCGGGTAAATATCGGGTGAAATTGCGCGTGCTCTCAAGCTTCCAGGATGGAGGCGAGGGGACGCTGATAACTGTTGAGGAAGAAACGAACATGGAACAACCCGTCATTTCCGGAATCGCCTTCAACCGCGACGAAGCGAAGCTTACCGTTCTTGGCGTCCCAGACAAGCCCGGTATCGCCTACCAGATCCTTGGGCCAATTGCCGATGCCAACATCGACGTGGACATGATCATTCAGAACGTCGGCCACGACGGCTGCACGGATTTCTCGTTCACCGTCGGGCGGGGAGACCTTGAGAAAGCGGCCAAGATTCTCGAGGGCGTCAAGGCCCATATCGGCGCCCGCTCCATCGTTGCCGACAAATCCATGGCGAAGGTGTCCATCGTCGGCGTCGGCATGCGGTCCCACCCCGGAGTGGCGTCGCGGATGTTCCGCACGCTTGCCGAAGAGGGCATCAATATCCAGATGATCTCCACCTCGGAAATCAAGATCTCCGTGGCCATCGACGAAAAATATCTTGAACTGGCGGTTCGAGTGCTCCACAAGGCCTTCGAACTTGAAACCGCCTGATTTGACCGAGAATCGTTAAACCGATATAGTCGCGCCCCTGTGTTGGAGACGTGGCCGAGAGGTCGAAGGCACTCCCCTGCTAAGGGAGCATACCGGCAAAACCGGTATCGAGGGTTCGAATCCCTCCGTCTCCGCCAGTTGTCGGTGATCTGGCGGAAGTAATCCGGTAGAATGCCGCCTCTTACTAAGCAGCGCCCGTAGCTCAGTTGGATAGAGTACCTGGCTACGAACCAGGGGGTCGTGGGTTCGAATCCTGCCGGGCGCGCCAAAGAGAAAAGTTATTTCGCGGTCGCGAGCAGACGTCTGGTTTGTTCGTTGCCGTCCTAGCGCCCGTAGCTCAGTTGGATAGAGTACTTGGCTACGAACCAAGGGGTCGTGGGTTCGAATCCTGCCGGGCGCGCCATTCTCTCCTCTCATTCCACGCTCATTAGGTCTTGGTGACTACGCGGCGGCATTGTTCCGCGGCCGCCGTTTGGACGCGATAATCGAAGTTGCTAATTCTTTACTTCGCTTCCGAACCCGATGATTGTAATTCTGTCTCCGGCCAAGGCGCTGGATTACGCCACTCCGCCGACGACCGATATTCATTCCCTGCCCATTTTTAAGCCCCAGGCGGCAAAGCTCATTCAGGTATTGCGTCGCCTGAGTCCCGTCCAGGTAGCGGAATTGATGACCTTGTCAGATGGCCTCGCTGCCTTGAATGTCGGGCGATATGCGGCCTGGTCGCGGGATTGCTCATTGGCGAATTCGAAGCAAGCGGTATTGGCGTTCAATGGTGACGTCTATCATGGCCTGAGCGCGCGCGAGTTGGATGATGACGCGCTGGCCTGGGCCCAGGAGCATTTGCGGATCTTGTCCGGCCTTTACGGCGTACTGCGCCCACTCGATTTGATGCAACCCTACCGGTTGGAAATGGGAACGCCCTTGGTGACGGTGGCTGGGGGTAATCTGTATGAGTTCTGGGGCGAGCGTGTCACCAAGGAGTTGAGCCGCTTGTTGCGCGCGGAATCCCGGGCCGGTCGGGAGCCGGTGTTGCTCAACCTTGCGTCAGAGGAATACTTCAAAGTGGTTCGTGCGGAGGGGCTTGCCGGTCGGGTGGTGAAGGTAGTGTTCGAGGATTGGAAAGATGGACGCTACCGAGTGATCAGTTTTTTTGCGAAACGCGCCAGGGGACGTATGGCTCGCCATCTGATCGACGCACGGGCAGAGGGCCTTGCCGACGTACAGTCGTTCGAGGCCGATGGTTATCGGTTTCACCCAGAAAGCTCAGGGATGGAACGCCTTGTATTTCGGCGCCGGGAGGTTTCGACATGACTCGAGTTGTCATCACCTGCAATTTTGACGGAGGTGCTATTGAGGTTGTGGATACCCGGCGGGATCAGGATTTACGACTCCGCCTTAGGCCCGACAACGCGGCCGACATTCAACAATGGTTTTACTTCCGTGTTCAGGGGGGCGCAGGACGGTCACTCAGCATTTCCATAGAGAACGCCGGGGCGTCGGCCTATCCCGATGGGTGGGAGGGGTACCGTTGCGTCGCATCCTATGACCGCCAAGAATGGTTTCGGGTGGATCGAACTTACTACGAGGATGGCGTTTTGCGAGTCCAAATTGCGCCGACCCGTAATAGCATCTACCTGGCATATTTTGAGCCATATTCTCTGGAGCGTCACCTGGACTTCCTTGGGCGCATCGAAGCGTCGCACTTCGCTCGTTTGCACTCCCTTGGCCAGACCGTCGAAGGACGGCCGCTGGATTTGCTCCAGGTGGGTGCTCCGGGGCCAGGCCGAGTGCCGATCTGGGTAATTGCACGCCAGCATCCGGGGGAGACCATGGCCTCCTGGTTCATGGAAGGGTTCATCGACCGTCTGCTTGACCCAGCCGACCCGGTGGCTCGGCAAGTTCGCGAACTTGCGTGTATTTATTTGGTTCCCCATATGAACCCAGATGGCGCTGTTCGTGGCAATCTTCGAACCAACGCCGCGGGCGCCAATTTGAACCGGGAATGGCAGACCCCGGATCGTCAGCGCAGCCCTGAGGTTTGGTATGTCCGTCAGGCCATGGAAGCTTCAGGGGTTAACCTGTTTCTCGATATTCATGGCGATGAGACCTTGCCGTACGTCTTCTTTTCCACCGCTGAAGAAGTGCCTGATTATCCCGAGGAAGCTCGGCATCGCCAGGGACGCTTGATCGATGCCTTGATGGCTGCAAGCCCAGATTTCCAGACCGAGCACGGCTATGTGGCGGGTCGTTTTGGGAATGAACTGCTCGGGCTGGCGTCAAAATGGGTGGCACACCATTTTGGCTGCGTCTCGCTGACCTTGGAAATGCCGTTCAAGGATAACGCAAACCTTCCGGACGCGATTCACGGCTGGAGCAGCGGACGTAGCCGGCGACTGGGCGAGGCGATGCTTTTGGCTGTTCTTGCCCACCTTGACGATTAACGGAACGAGATGCTGGCGGCAGGGGACATGGTGTAAGTTGAATTGCGCTTATGCCTGGCATGGGCACATGGCGCGCCGCACCATGTGAAGCGTGGCATAGTCGTCAGACTTCGAGCTGCTATACGATGAAGACGCACTGGATTGGCGAGCGCCGCGAAGACGAGGCGGTGTCCGAGGGGCGGGGGATGACCGGTCTTCCCTATACTCGGAATTGACATTGGCGAGTCTTTTCTCGCTCGCCCCAGTTGCACCAATATTTCGTTTGCCTGACCAACGTCAGGCAAAGAGGCTGAGAATCCCGTCGAGGGGCGAGTGATCAAGGCAGCAGTCCGCGACTGCGCGCAACACAGGTTTTGGGCGGTAGGCAATGCCAAAGCCCGCGGCTGCGATCATCGGAATATCATTAGCGCCGTCCCCAATGGCCATGACTTGGGCGGCTTCCAACCCCAGTACCTGGCGAGCCTGTCGCAGGTGGCAGGCCTTGGCGTTAGCGTCGACAATGTCTCCAACGACCCGTCCGGTGAGGCGGCCGTCAGTCACCTCCAATTCATTGCTCCAGGCCTCGTCGAATCCAAGACGGTCCTTCAGGCGGTCAGTAAAGTAGGTAAACCCGCCCGATACCAATACCGTATGGATCCCGGCATCCTTCAGGCCTGCAATCAAGCGTTCGGCTCCAGGATTGAGTTCCAGTCGTTGTTGATAAACTTGGGCGAGGGCGCTTTCTTCCAGACCGGCAAGCAGCGCAACTCGGCGAGTCAGAGAACCCTTGAAATCCAACTCTCCGCGCATGGCGGCCTCGGTGATGGCCGCTACCTCGGCCTTGAGACCATGGAGAGCCGCGATCTCGTCAATGCATTCGATGTTGATGAGGGTTGAATCCATGTCGGTGACGAAAAGACCAAAATCGGTCAATCGTCGTCCGGCTGGTACATAGGCGAAATCGATCTGGGCCTCGTGGCAGATGGTCGTGACCCTGCCATCCGGTGTTGCGTCGACAATTCGGAAAGCCCCCAGATTGATTTGCTCAATGGCTTGGGCGCCGGTCACTTTTGCCAGGGTTTTCAGGACGGGGGTTTCGATGTCCGCCCCTAGCACGATCAAATTCACGCGCTGCGACTCCGAGTGGGTAGGACCTCCCGCAAGACCTGCCGAGCATCATGGAGCATCTTTGCAGTGGTGTCCCAACCAACGCAGGCATCTGTCACGGAGCATCCATATTTCAGCTGTGTCAAGTCCGTGGGGATCGCCTGATTTCCAGATTCGATGAAGCTCTCCACCATCAGGCCCACGATGGAACGATTGCCTTCCCGGATCTGATGGGTAGCGTCGCGCATCACGAGGGGCTGATAGTCGGGATTCTTCCAGGAGTTGGCATGGGAGCAATCGACGACGATGTTTGCCGGGAGTTTAGCCTTGGCCAGGGCCTTCTCCGCGAGCGAAACGGACACCGTATCGTAGTTTGGCCTCCCGCCGCCGCCACGAAGCACTACGTGTCCATAGCGATTGCCACGGGTCCGAATGACGGAGGTGACTCCGTGCCCATTGATTCCCAGAAAACTATGGGGATTCGCTGCGGAAATGATGCCATTGATCGCAGCATCAAGGCCGCCATCCGTGCTGTTCTTGAAGCCGACAGGGGAGGACAGGCCGGAAGCCATTTCCCGGTGGGTTTGGGATTCTGCAGTCCGTGCGCCAATCGCAGTCCAGGCGATTAGGTCGCCGTAGTACTGTGGCGCAATGGGATCAAGGGCCTCCGTGGCGGCAGGAAGTCCAAGTTCATTGACTGCCATCAGAAAGGCCCGGGCCTTTTCCATGCCTTCGGTGATCCGGAATGAGTCGTCCATGTAGGGATCATTGATATAGCCCTTCCAGCCCGTGGATGTGCGTGGCTTTTCGAAATACACCCTCATTACGATATATAAGCTGTCCTCCAGTTCGACGGCTAGGTCCTTCAGGCGCCGCGCATAGTCGAGCCCAGCCACTGCGTCGTGGATTGAACACGGGCCCACCACCACAAAGACCCGGGGGTCGCGGCCGTCGAGGATTGCTTCCAGGGTTCGGCGCCCTTGGACCACGGCTTCAGCGGCGCCGGGAGTCATGGGCACCTTTGCCTTGATTTCCTCCGGCGTGGGCATGGGATCCTGGGCGATGACATTGAGGTTGTCAGTGGCAGTGGTCATCTGGACGTTCCTGAATGGTCGGGAGGGCTAGCATTTTAGCCGAGCAGGCCTGCGCTGTTGGTCAATTGTGTGTCGCTGAGGACGTCCCCTCACCGAGGGAGGGCCATGGCGTGCGGGAAGGCGGCGCCACGTTACCCAGTCGGGTTACCCCGCTGTGGTCGAGCGACCCAGCGATGTTCGATTTCTGTGGCACACGCTTGCCCTAAAGTGGTTCGAGCCCTCGCCGATATTCACTGGCAATCGGGGAGGCCCTCGCATTCCGAGCGGACCCCGACCTGTGGGGGGTTTCATGTCGGAATTACTCAAAAGTATCGATGCCAGAACTCGGCTTGCCGGGACGAACAAGCTGGAGATCCTGCTGTTTTCGCTGGGTGTCGATGGCCGTACCGGGCGCCGGGAGACCTTCGGCATCAATGTCTTTAAGGTTCGTGAGGTCATGCGGACTCCAGCCATCACCTCGGCGCCTGAAATGCCGTCAGCAGTTGAAGGGATGGTGAGCTTGCGGGGCGTTCTGGTGCCAGTGGTCGATTTGGCGAAATACGCCGGAATCAGCTGCGAAACGCCGCGGGAGATCATGATCGTGACCGAGTACAACGGTCATACCCAGGGCTTTCTTGTTGAAGCGGTCGATACGATTCTCAGACTTGATTGGAGCATGATGCGGGTGCCACCAGACATGCTTTCCGGCAATCTCGGCGGCTTGGTGACTGCAGTGACGGAGCTTGAGGGTAACCGGTTGGTAATGATGCTGGATGTCGAAAAGGTGTTATCCGAGACATCCAGATATGACGACGAGTTTCTGTTCAAGGACATCGAGCAGCAGTTTCAACGAGACGTCACGGTCTTCTTCGCTGACGATTCGTCTGTCGCGCGCAAGCAAATTACTCGGGCGCTGGATGCCATGGGCGTTCGCCATGTTGGCGCTGTGAATGGGCGGGTTGCCTGGGATGAGCTGAGAAAAGTTGCGGCTCACGCCGATGCCACTGGTAAGCGGGTTCGCGACCTGGTACCGATCGTACTCACCGACGTTGAAATGCCGGAGATGGATGGGTACATCCTGACACGGATGATCAAATCGGACCCCAGATTCGATGGCGTAAAGGTCGTTATGCATTCATCACTTTCGGGAATGTCCAATCAGCAATTGGGACACTCGGTTGGCGTGGATGAATATGTACCGAAATTCGAACCTCAGCGCCTATGTGAAACCCTTGGGCGATTGATCCGAAACAGCCGGCATGAGACGGCCGCATAACAAGGAGGTCGCGAGTGGATCGGTTCGACAATTCCCTGCTGGAGTCCATTGATGGACGGACAAAATTGGCGGGCTCAAATCGGATGGAGATACTCCTCT
Organism: Zoogloeaceae bacterium; assembly: GCA_016791025.1. Taxonomy (GTDB): domain Bacteria; phylum Pseudomonadota; class Gammaproteobacteria; order Burkholderiales; family Rhodocyclaceae; genus JAEUNX01. Next base: position 10,453 of record JAEUNX010000106.1, read on the forward strand.
TCAACCTTGGGACCGGTGAGACATTTGGAATCAATGTGTTCAAGGTCAAGGAGGTGTGTCGAACACCGATCATTACCCGCACGCCAAATATGCCTTTTGGCGTCGAAGGTCTAATTTCGCTGCGGGGGAGCGTATTTCCCGTGCTATCACTGTCAAAAGTCCTCGGAATATCCCAGCCGGGCAATTCGCTTGGCGGAGCAATGATGGTAGCCGAATACAGCAAGCATACTTTGGGGTTTCTAGTCCATGAAGTGGATCGGATCATTCGGGTCGATTGGGATAAGGTGAAAGCGCCCGAGAATGTGGCGAACTCTGCCCATAATCTTATTAGCGCCATTTCGGAGCACGCTGAGGGAAAACTGGTTTCGATTCTTGACGTGGAGACCATCCTCGCCAATACGTTCGGCGAGGCGGTGGTTGGTGACATTTCGCCTTTGGAGAGCGAGCACGAAGTTAACCTGTTTTTCGTCGATGACTCGTCAGTGGCGCGGCGCAAGATCTCTGAGGTTCTCGATAAGCTCGGCGTGAAGCACAAACACGCCCAAAACGGCTTGGAGGCCTGGACAAGGCTCGAGGCGATGGCCACGCACGCCAAGCAATGCAGTCGGATGCTTCACGACGAACTCGACCTGATCCTGGTAGATGCCGAGATGCCGGAAATGGACGGCTATGTATTGACGAGAAATATCAAATCCGACCCCAGGTTTGACGGCATTCCAGTCGTAATGCATTCGTCCCTGTCGTCGGAAGCCAATCGGGCCATGGGGACTCGGGTTGGCGTGGACGCCTATGTTGCGAAATTTGACGCGGATGTCTTGGCCAATACACTTCGCCCGCTACTTTCTCGCGGTCGGTAGGTGCTTTGGCTTTGAACCCAAAAATTGAAAGGACAGGAGAATCCGATGTCGGATCCGAAGATGAGATTTCTGGTGGTGGATGACTTCTCGACCATGCGTCGAATTGTCCGAAATTTGCTTAAGGAGCTTGGGTTTACCAATGTGGACGAGGCGGAGGACGGAATGGTCGCGCTGCAAAAGCTCAACAGTGCCGCGTTCGATTTCGTTGTCACAGACTGGAACATGCCGAATATGGATGGTTTGACCTTGCTTCAGACCATAAGAAAGACCCCCGCGCTCAAAGCCCTGCCCGTCTTGATGATTACCGCCGAGGCCAAGAAGGAAAACATCATCGCGGCCGCGCAGGCCGGTGCCAGTGGCTACATCGTCAAGCCATTCACTGCAGGCACCCTGTCCGAGAAGCTGGAAAAAATCTTCGAAAAGATGGGCAAAAAGGCCGCCTAGCCGGCCGGGTCCTGATATGGGGGTGGTAGGCGATGGCAAAAAAAATGAAGTTTGACGATTCCGGCGACTCAGATGATCTGCAGGCACTTTTCGACAGCATTGCTTCCGCGCCGGTAACACCAAAGCTGGAAGTCGTTTCGGCGCAGCGCGACGGCGCAGATACCGATGATCTGCAGGCTTTGTTCGACGAAGTGGCTGCAGAGTTCGATGGTCCTGAGGCTGAAGGTGAGGCCGCCGGCAATCTCGTGCCCGACACCGATCTCGAGGGGGAAGGGGATGAGACCAGCGAACACAGCTGTGATGCCGTGTTTACCAAGCTTGGCCACATGACCCGGCAACTTCACGACACGTTGCGTGCCTTGGGTTACGACCAAGCGCTTCAGGATGCAGCAGATGCGGTGCCAGATGCTCGGGAGCGCCTCGTCTATATAGCCAAAATGACCGAGCAGGCGGCGAGCAGGGTGTTGAACGCAGCCGACATCGCTCAGCCTATTCAAGAGCAACTCCATCAAGGAGCCGAACAGCTCCACCAGCAATGGGAACGGCTTTTTGCCAAGGACCTGACCGTCGGCGAATTCAAGGCGCTGGCCGAGGAAACACGGTCATTTTTGGGCTCCGTTGTCGACGGCAGTCGGACCACTCGGACTCAACTGCTCGAAATAGTGATGGCTCAGGATTTCCAGGACCTCACTGGGCAGGTGATCAAGAAGGTACTTGCGCTAGCACAGCAATTGGAGTCGGACCTGATCCGCGTGCTAATTGAAGCCATGCCGGTGGAGAAGCGGGCAGAAAAGCTGGCGGATAAGCATTCCGGCCTGATGAATGGTCCAGTGATCTCCGCTAAAGATCGGGACGACGTGGTCGCTGATCAGGAACAGGTGGACGATCTGCTTGAAAGCTTAGGCTTTTAGCAGGTTGAAAGCCAAGCTATTGACCGATGAGATGAGCGAAAAATGAGCGATTTCGCAGGGATGGAAGACCTCCTCCAGGACTTCTTGGTTGAGGCCGGAGACTTGCTTTCTGGAGTCGACAACAAGTTAGTCGATCTTGAACGCGCCCCAGGTGATCGGAGCTTGCTCAATGAGATATTTCGGGGGTTCCACACCATCAAAGGCGGCGCTGGCTTTTTGAATGCGACGGAATTGGTCACCCTCTGTCACCTCACTGAGAACCTGTTTGACAAGCTCCGCAACGGGGAACTGACCCTAACGGCCGAGACTATGGACGTGATCCTTGCCGCGACCGGGGTCGTGCGAGACATGTTCTCCTTTTTGGAGCAGGGCTCCCAGCCGCCACCTGCCGACGCCGCCCTGATCGGCCAGCTGAGACAGGCGATAGCCGGCGAAGTGATTGCGGCCAAAGGAAACGCCCCAAAGGCCG
>JAEUNX010000129.1 GCA_016791025.1 Zoogloeaceae bacterium
AAGCTGGCAGGTCTTCGAAGGGGGTCTCCGTCACCATCACCGGCAGCACCCGTCCCGCCGGGTTGGGCCACTTGCGCGCGGCGAGTTCGATCTCGGTGAGGGTGTAGTGACGGGCGCTGACCGCCGTGGGCGTCACGAGAAAGATGAAGAGGTCGGCGGCGGCGACGGCATTACGGATGCGCTGGTTGAAACCCTGGGCCGCGGTGAGGTCTTCCTGGTCGAACAAGACCTCGTGGCCGGCCGCCTGCAGGGTGCAGCACAGCGTCTCGGCCGTCGAGCGTGCGTCGGACGAATAGGAGAGGAAGATCTTCACGGGGCGTCAGGAGGGCGGGGGCCGCTGGGGCCGCCGGAGCGTGCCGATCACGCAGCCAGTATAGGTTGGCTCGGCGGCCCTGTCCGCCTTTCTGGCGTCAGTAGAGGAGGAAAGGCGCTCGCGCGGCGGCCCAGATCGCCTCATCGGCGCGGGCGATGGCGTCGAGGTCGGCGGGGCGGGCGGCGGGATCGTCCACCCACTCCCGCAGGATCGGGGAGCCGTTGATGAGGTCGATGGCGAGGCGGTCGAACTCGTACTCGTAGGGGAAATCCCGCCACAGCGCATAGCCGGGCGCCAGGCGGCGAATGGCCTTGAAGGCCAAGGCCTGTAGGCGCCAGGGGCGGAAGGCGGCGTGGTGGTAGTGGGACGGGGCCTCCACGTGGATCTGCACCCCCTGGCACAGCTTGCCGGCGTGTTTGTGGAAGGTCGGCTCGAACCAGCATTCCCGCAAGACGCAGCCCGGCATCCATTCCGGTGCCAGGGCCCGCATTTCGGCGATCACCGCCCGGGCGTCGATGTCCGGCGCGCCGAAGAGTTCCAGGGGCCGGGTGGTGCCCCTACCCTCTGACAGGGTGGTGCCTTCCAACATCACCGTGCCCGCGTAGGCCCGGGCCATGGAGAGGTTGGGGGCGTTGGGGCTGGGGTTCACCCAAGTCCGCTCCAGCAACGGCCAGCCGTAGCCCGGGGCGGCGTCCGGCGCCCAGCCCGTCATTTCGATCACGCGGTAGTCCACATCCAGCTTGAGGGTGGCGATGAACCAGTGGCCCAGCTCCCCCAGGGTCAGGCCGTGGCGCATGGGCATCGGGCCGGCGCCGACGAAGCTTTCCCACCCCGGCTGGAGGAGGGTGCCCTCCACGGGCCGCCCGGCGGGATTGGGGCGGTCCAGCACCCACACCGCCTTGCCGTGGCGGGCGGCGGCTTCCAGCACGTAGCGCAGGGTGGTGATGAAGGTGTAGATGCGGCAGCCCAGGTCCTGGAGATCCACCAGGAGCACATCGAAGGTTGCCATCATGGCGTCGGTGGGGCGGCGCACCTCCCCGTACAGGCTAAACACCGGAATGCCATGGCGGGAATCCACGAATTCCGGCGACTCCACCATGTTGTCCTGTTTATCCCCTCGCAAGCCATGCTGGGGGCCGAAGGCGGCGGTCAGGTGCAGATCCGGCAAGGCCGCCAGGGCATCCAGGGCATGGGTCAGGTCCCGCGTTACCGAGGCCGGATGGGCCAGGAGGGCCACCCGCCGGCCGGCGAGGGGACGGCGCAGGGCGGGGTCGGCGAGGAAGCGGTCGAGACCGAACTGGATCATGGCGGTTGCGGAAGAAACGGGAGGATGGGGCAGGCCGGCAGTCTACCGGGTCTTCCTGTCCCGAGCGACGCGCGGCTTGCCGAGACCGGCCGCCCGCGCTTCAGCCGCCGCTCAGGGCCTGGAAGATAAAGAGCGTGCCGTCCTCGGGGACGCGGTCGGCGAGGGTCTTGCGGTCGATGACCTGGGCGTCGTTGATGCTGACATTGACGTGGCGGCGCAGCGCTCCGCGCTCATCGAGGATGTAGTCGGAAAAGCCGGGGGCGATCTCGTCCATTGCCCGCAGCACCTCTGCTACCGATCCCGCGGGCACCGTGATCGTCCGGTTCTCCAGCTGCGGAAAGAACCGGTAAAGGTGGCGAGTCATGGCGACGGTGGGCACGGCCTTCAACCGAAGCGCACGGAATAGACCGGCGGGAAGTTGTGGCCCAGGCATTGCCAGGTCTCGCCGCGATCCTCGGAAAGATAGACATTGCCGGTGCTGCTGCCGAAGCACAGGCAATCCCCCGCGGCATCGAGGGCGTGGCGCAGGACGATGTCGTAGGCGTGTTCCTGGGGCAGGCCCTGGCGGAAGACCTGCCAGGATTGGCCGCCGTCGGAGGTGCGCGCCACGCACAGGCCGCCGTCCCGCGCCATGCGCGCCGAATCCGCGATGGCCGGCACGACCCACGCGGTGCGTCCGTCCCGGGCGTCGGCGGCAATCGGGAAGCCGAAATGCACGCCCACGTCGGGCAGGCTGACCTTGCGCCAGTTTTTCGCGCCGTCGTCGCTCACGAATACGCCACAGTGGTTCTGCTGCCAGAGGTGATCGGGCTGGCCGGCGCTGGCGGTGACGAAGTGCGGATCATGGCCCCACTCGGCGGCCGGATTCGGCATGTAGTCGTTGAGCATCCCCCGGTTGCGCCCGACCCAGCTTGCCCCACCATCCGTGGACTCCAGCACCCCTGCGGAGGACACCGCGACGTGCAGATGGTGGGCGTCGCGCGGGTCCACAACGATGGAATGGATCCCCGGCTCGAATACGCCGTAGTCGATGCTGGCCGGGGTGCCGAACCAGCGGTTCTCGCTGGTCGCGTCCCCCGCGAAGAGGTCGCCCCCCCGCGTCTCGTGATTCCAAAGCGGGCGGTTCAAGGCCCAGGTGTCCCCGCCGTCGTCACTCACGAAGAGGCCGCCGGGACTGGTGCCGGCGTAAATCCGGCCCGGCTGATCGGCGTGGCCGAAGGCGAGATGCCAGATCTTGAGCACGGTGGCGGCCTGATATTCCGGTGCCCCGGCTGGCGCGGTCGGATCGAAGTCCGGAGTCGGGAGCACCTTGACGATGTAGCGGGCGCCTTCCGGGTACTTCAGGGACGAGAGATCCTCCCAGGTCGCGCCCCCGTCCCGGGAGCGGGACAGCTTGGGGCCCCAGTGGCCATGATCCAGCGACGACCACAGGGTGCCGTCCCGGGGGTCGCGGGCAGCGTAGCAGACGGGGATGCCGGCATGCTGGATGGGCCGGGGGCGCCAGCCCTGCGCCGTGCGGTCCACAATCACCGTTCCCTTG
>JAEUNX010000157.1 GCA_016791025.1 Zoogloeaceae bacterium
TAGTGAGGCCCAGATTTCCCTTGGCAACCTCGCGGTCGGCGGCCACACCCTGGTGGTGATTGGCGCGTCCCTGGCCCTCATCGTCGCCCTGTACCTGTTCTTCGGCCGCACGCTCTACGGCAAGGCCCTGATGGCCACGGCCATCAATCGAAACGGCGCGCGCCTGATGGGTATCTCGCCGGCCCTGGCGGGACGCATGACCTTCCTGTGCGCGGCCCTGATCGGCACCCTGTCCGGCATGCTGGTGGCCCCCCTCACCACCATCTACTACGACAGCGGCTTCCTGATTGGCCTCAAGGGCTTTGTCGCAGCCATCATCGGCGGCCTCGCCAGCTACCCCCTCGCGGCCGGGGGCGCCCTGCTGGTGGGCCTCCTGGAGTCCTTTTCATCCTTCTGGGCCAGCGCCTTCAAGGACGTGATCGTATTCACCTTGATCATCCCGGTCCTGATTTGGCGCTCCCTGGCTTCCCATCACGTGGAGGAAGAAGAATGAGCACCCCAACCTCTTTGCCGGCCTCCGCCGGCCGCTTGCCCCCCACTGCGGTGCTGGCGGTGTTCCTGATCGCCCTCGCGGTGGCGCCCCAGGTGCTGCCAGAGTTCTACGTCACCTTGCTGAACTACGTGGGGCTCGCCGCCCTCGTCGCCCTGGGTCTGGTGCTGCTGACCGGCGTCGGCGGCCTCACCTCCTTCGGCCAGGCCGCCTTCGTGGGCCTGGGGGCCTACACCACCGCGGTGCTGACCGCGGTACCCGAGCTGCCAGCGGCCCTCCAGCTCCTCGCCGGCTCGCCCTGGACAAGCCTGGCGGTCGGCCTGGTCCTCACCGCGATCGTCGCCATCGTGCTGGGCTCGGTGACCCTCAAGCTCTCCGGTCACTTCCTGCCCCTCGGGACGATGGCCTGGGGCATCAGCCTGTATTTCCTGTTCGGCAACCTGGAAGTGCTTGGCGGCCACTCCGGCATGTCCGGCATTCCGCCGATCCAGATCTTCGGCCACGAGCTGGTGGACATCCGGGACTACTACTACCTGGTGTGGATCTTCCTCCTTGTCGCGCTCTTCACCACCCGCAACCTGCTGGACTCCCGGGAAGGGCGCGCGATCCGGGCGCTCAAGGGTGGCATGGTGATGGCCGAGTCGATGGGGGTGAATACCGCCCGGGCCCGGATGGTGATCTTCCTGATCGCCGCGCTCCACGCCTGCGCCGCTGGCTGGCTCTACGCCCACCTGCAGCGTTTCGTGAATCCCACCCCTTTCGGTCTGCACATCGGCATCGAGTACCTCTTCATGGCGGTCATCGGTGGCGCCGGGCAGGTGTGGGGCGCCCTGGTGGGAGCCGGCGTCATCACCGTGCTCAAGCAATGGCTGCAGGACATTCTGCCCAAGCTCTTCGGCAGCGCCGGTAACTACGAGGTGATCGTCTTCGGCGTCCTGATGGTGATCGTCCTGCAACGGGCGCGGGAAGGCCTGTGGCCGCTGTTTGCCAGTCTGGTGCCAGTGCGCAAGACCCACAAGGTCATCGACGCGGCCGCCGCACCCCTGCCCAAAAATACGCAGCCCCCGACCGGGGAGGTGATCCTGGAAGCACGGCAGGTGACGCGCAAGTTCGGCGGTCTGGTGGCCAACAACAACATGAGCCTGTCGGTGAAGGCCGGGGAGATCCTCGCCCTGATCGGCCCCAACGGCGCCGGCAAGAGCACCATGTTCAACCAGTTGTCGGGAGTCGATACGCCGACTTCGGGAGAAATCCTCTTCCGGGGCAAGGCGGTGGCGGGGCATAGCGCCCGGGAGATCGCCCATCTGGGCATGAGCCGCACCTTCCAGCACGTGCGCCTGCTGCCGCGCATGACCGTCCTCGAGAACGTCGCCATCGGCGCCCACATGCGGGGCGAGCGGGGGGTTCTGCCCGCCGCCTGGCGCATGGACCGGGAGGAGGAAGCCCGTCTCTTGCGGGAAGCCGCCGCCCAGGTCGAGCGGGTCGGCCTCGGCGCCCACATGTACGAAGAAGCCGGCAGCCTGGCCCTTGGCCAGCAGCGCATCCTCGAGATCGCCCGCGCCCTCTGCTCCGACCCCTGCCTGTTGCTGCTCGACGAGCCGGCCGCCGGCCTGCGCCTGAAGGAAAAGCAGGCCCTGGCGGAATTGCTCCGCCGCCTGCGGGACGAGGGCATGGCAGTGCTGCTGGTGGAGCACGACATGGACTTCGTGATGGGGCTGGTGGATCGGGTGGTGGTGATGGAGTTCGGCGAAAAGATCGCCGAAGGTCTACCGGAAGAAGTGCAGCGGGATCCTGCGGTGCTCGAAGCCTACCTGGGAGGGGTCTGAGATGACGAAGAACGTGTTGGAGGTCAAGGACCTCAGGGTCGCCTACGGCAAGGTCGAGGCGGTGAGCCAGGTCAGCCTAACGGTCCCTGAGGGCAAGATCGTGACCGTGATCGGTCCCAACGGGGCCGGCAAGACCACCACCCTCTCGGCGATCATGGGCCTGCTGCCCTCCCAGGGCCAGGTCGCCTTCGACGGCAGCATCGAGGCCGTCCCCGAGGTGGAGCGGATGGTGGTCCGGGGCATGAACCTGGTGCCGGAAAAGCGGGAGCTGTTTGGCTCCATGTCCATCGAGGACAACCTGCTCCTGGGGGCCTTCCAGCGCTTCCGGGGCGGTCACCGGGACCATCGGGAGACCATGGAAGACGTCTTCCGCCTCTTCCCCCGCCTGAAGGAACGCCGCCAGCAGGCTGCCGGCACCATGTCGGGGGGCGAACGCCAGATGCTGGCGGTGGGACGGGCGCTGATGGCCAAGCCCAAGCTCCTCATGCTCGATGAGCCCAGCCTGGGCCTGGCGCCGCTGATCGTGCGGGAGATCTTCCGCATCATCGCCGAACTGCGCCGCCGCGGCGTCTCCATCCTGCTGGTGGAACAGAACGCCCGGGCCGCCCTGCAGGTCGCGGATTATGCCTACGTCCTCGAAAACGGCGGGATCAAGATGGAAGGCGAAGCCGCCCAATTGCGGGACGACCCCAGGGTCATCGAGAGCTATCTTGGCCTCGCCAGCAAGCATCAGGAACTGCTCGCGAGCTGATTCACCCCGGGGCGGTCCCGTCGCAGCGCCGCCCCGCCCGGTCAAGGAGACCCCCATGGAAGCCTTACGCATCATTCTGGACGAACACCAGGCCCTCGCCGCCCTCCTCCACGCCCTCCGGTTCATGCTCAAGGAAATCGCCGCCGGGCGCCTGGAGCCCGACCTGCGGCTGCTCGAGGCCCTGATCCACTACCTCGATGCCTACCCCGAGAAGCGTCACCATCCCAAGGAGGATTTCCTCTTCGAACGCCTCAAGGCCCGCACCCCAGAAGGCGCCGCGGCCATCGCCCGCCTGGAGATGCAGCACGCCGGCGCTCCGGCCCGCATCCATGCCTTGGAAGAGGCGGTCCGGGCCTACGCGGCCGACGCAACCCGCCTTCCCGCTCTGGTCCAGGCCTTCGACCATT
>JAEUNX010000163.1 GCA_016791025.1 Zoogloeaceae bacterium
ATGGTCCCCAGCCTCTTCGAGGGGCTGGCGGCCACGGACGAGACCACCTTCTGCGCGGAGCTGGGCCCGGCGGCGGCGGAGCGCCTGCGACCCCACTGGGCAAGCTGGATCACCCGGGACGACTTCGCCTGGATCGCCGAGCGGGGCCTCAACGCGGTGCGCATTCCTTACGGCCACTGGATCTTCGGGCCCGATTACCCCTATCACCCGAGCTACGGCACCGCCCCCTACCCCTTCGTGACCGGGGGCATCGAGGTGCTGGACCAGGCCATGGACTGGGCGGCCGAATTCAAGCTGCGGGTGGTGCTGGATCTCCACGCCGCAGCGGGCTGCCAGAATGGCTTCGACAACGGCGGCATCATGGGGATCTGCGAATGGCACACCCGGCCGGAGTATCTGGAACACACCCTGTCGGTGCTGGAGCGCATTGCCCAGCGTTATGCCGGGCACCCGGCCCTCTACGCCCTCGAATGCCTCAACGAGCCGCGCTGGGATGTGCCCACCGACTATCTCAAGGCCTTCTACCTCGCCGCCTACGCGCGCATCCGTCGTCACTGCCCGGCCGAGCGGGTGGCGGTGATGTTCCACGATGGCTTCCGCTCGTTTCGGGAATTCCTGGGCTTCATGCAGCCACCGCAATTCGAGAACGTGATCTTCGACCTCCACCGCTATCAATGCTTTGCCCGGGAGGACATCGACCTCGACATCTTCGGCCATCTGGCCAAGGCCGGCGGCGAGTGGCGGGAGGAAGCCGATGCCCTCAACGCCGAACTGCGTCTCCCGGCGGTGTGCGGAGAATGGAGCCTCGGCCTGGATCTACGGGTGGTCTCCCTCTGGGCGGAAGGCCCCTTCAATCACGCCCTGGAACACATGGACGACTTCCAGCAGAACACCGCCAGCCGGGGCTATGCGGCCGCTCAGTTACTGGCCTTCGAGAAGTATCTCGGCTGGTTTTTCTGGAACTACAAGACCGAGACCACGCCGGCCTGGTGCTTCCGCGAGGCCGTCGAGCGGGGTTGGCTACCCGCCAGTTTTGCCTAGGCCGGCATCGGCCGCCGGGTGGGCTCGGGTCTCCTCGACCCGATGGACCTCAATCCGCCGATCGTGGTAGCGCTCCAGGCCGGCGTGCTGGCTGATGGTCAGCACGGCCGCGTTGGGCAGTTCGTGGTGCAGCATCTCCAGGACGCAGCCCTCGCCGCGTGGGTCGAAGGCGTTGGTGGCCTCATCCAGAAGCACCCACCCCGGCTGCTGAAGGAAGACCCGCGCCAGGCCGAGGCGCTGCTGTCCCCGCAAGGGCAGCACCCGGCTCCAGTCGTCGGCCTCATCCAGCCGAGGGGCAATCCAGGCGATACCCGCGCACTCCAGAGCCCGATGGAGGGCAGCGCTGGCATAGTGGTCCGCGCCGTGGGGATAGCACAGGGCAGCTCGCAAACTGCCCGCCGGCAGGAAGGGCTGCTGGGGGAGAAAGACGATCTCCTGGCCGTCGGGCAGGCGGATTTCTCCCCGCCCCCAGGGCCACAGCCCCGCCACCGCCTTGAATAGACTAAGCGTCACCGAGGCATCGCCGGTGATCAGCACCCGCTCGCCCCGCCGCACCCGCAGGTTGAAATCGGCAAGAAGCGTCGCGCCGGCCGGGGTGGCCAGGTGGAGATGGCAGATGTCCAGCTCCGCTTTGGGCTGGGGAGCCACCCGGATTTGGTCCGCTTCCTCCGCCACCGCCCGCTCCATCTGGCCCAGATCATCGTGGAGGGTGACAACCCGACCGGCCGATGCCCCCCAGTAAGCCAGTTCCCCCAAGTGGTCCACGGGCCACGACAGGGCCGAGGTGAGTTGCTGGAAAGCCTGGGCGGCTTGCATCAGCACCCCCAGGGTCATGGCGCCAGCGATGAACTGGGGCGCCGCGATCAGAACCGGGAAGACCGGCAGGAGATTCCCGTAGGCAGTCGAAAAGGACACGATTCCCAGGTAGGCCAGGGTCTGGCGGTTCCAGCCCCGGGACACGTCCTGGAACAAGCGCGCCGCCGTCCGCCGCTCCAGGCCCTCCCCCCGCATCAGGGCGATGGATTCCGAGTGCTCCCGGGCCCGGGCGAGGCTGAAGCGCAGGTTCGCTTCCAGGCTTTGCAGACGATTGGTCGTCGACACCAGCGGCCGACCGAGGGTGAAGCCGAGCAGGGATCCGGCCCCCGCATAGACGAAAGCCAGGACCACCATGTAGCCCGGCACGCTGACCTCGGACCCCGGAATGGGCGCGCTACCCGACACGCGGAGCAAAATATCGATGAAGCCAAACCCGATGAGCAGGGAATAGGTCAGGGAATGGGCCAGGCTCACGGCCGATTCGGTGGCGATGCGGATGTCTTCGGCGATGCGCTGGTCCGGGTTGTCGTGCTCACCCAGGGCGAACTGTAGCCGGTAGTGGCGGGCGCCACTCATCCATTCCCCCAGCAGCCCCTCGGTGAGCCAGCGCCGCCAGTCGAGTTGCAGCCATCGCTTGACTTGCATGTGCAGCGCCGTCACCACCATGGTCAGGATCAGGATCAGGCCGAAGATCAGCACCTGGCGCAGCAGGGCATCCAGGGAGCGCGCCTCCAGGGCGTCGAAAAAGCCCCGGTTCCAGTAGTTGGTCCACAGCACCAATGCGACCTGGGCCCCGGTCAGGAGGAGCAGCAGCAGCGTTGCCCCCCAGATCCGACTCCGGCGCTCACTCCGCCAGTAGGGCAAAGCGATGCGAAAAAAACGGGTGACGGTCCGAAAGCGGGTCGTGGGCGGCGGCAGTGGAGGGGCCGGCGTGCTCATTCGTTCAGGCCAATCCATCGGTCATTCGGGTCGCGATCCGGGCCGCCCCCCACAAACCGAGGAGGTCGTCGAGGACAACATGCAGCGGAAAGCCCGCCAACGTCTCCCTCATGGGCGGCTTGTTCCCAAACGCTTCGAGCACCTCGGGGCGACGCAGGATCTCCACCAGGCGAGGTGCAATCCCCCCGGCCAGGAAAAGCCCACCCTGAGGCAAGGTCGCCAAGGCGAGGTTGCCCGCCGCGGAAAGCAGTTCCCGTGCGAAGAGCTCCAAGGCCCGGTCCGCCCGGGGCTCGCCGGCCAAGCCGGCGGCACTGATCTCCTCAGCCCGCAGGGGCGGCCCTTCCCCGGCGACGAAGGCGTAGATCCGTTCCAGCCCCGCCCCCGAAAGCACCGTCTCCAGGCTGACCCGCCCCGACTGCCGGCGCAGGGCAGCCAGCAGGGCCACCCCCTCGTCATCCCCTGGCGCGAAATCCATGTGCCCGCCTTCGCTGGGCAATACCTCGGCGGCCTCGGGGGCCCCAACGACCAGGGCCATTCCCAGGCCCGTCCCCGGACCGATGAGGAGTCTGGGCGCACCGGCCTGGGGCGCGCCCCCCTGGAGCGTGAGCAATCCCGCTGGACCCAGCTCGGCAAGGCCGTGGCCCTGGGCGGCAAAATCATTGATGAGCCGAACCGTTTCGATTTGAAAAGTCTGGGCCAGGGCCACCCCATCCACGCACCAGGGGCGGTTGGTCATGTGCACGGGACTGCCGGGCACCACCGGGCCGGCCAGGGCAAGGCAGGCGGCGCGGGGGGCGTCGCCAGGCAGAAGAAAATCGGCGAGCAGTGCCTGGACGCCGGTGAAGCCCGCACAGTTCCGAATCTCCCGGCGCAGGACACGCCAGGCGCCCGCCTCCGCTTCTCCCAGAAGGAGACGTGCCCGGGACCCCCCGATATCTGCCGCCAGAAACCGCATATGCCTCCTCCTCGGCCCCGCCAATCCGAAGCCTAGCGCATTTGCACCCCTCGCCGCCCCCGCCCGGGCCCCATTGCGCTACTCTGGAGGCTCGCAGTTCCCCAAACGAGGTTCGCCATGGCTTCCTCGCTCTTCCGCCCCTGGCGCGTCATGAGTTTCAACCTTCGCACCGCAGCCGCCGAAGATGGCCCCTGGGCCTGGCAATGGCGTCGGGCGCGCGTCGCCGCCGTGATACGGGATTACGGCCCGGATCTCCTGGGTCTGCAGGAATGCCTGGCCGGTGAGCAGGCAGACGATGTGCGGGCCGCCTTGCCCGAACATGAGTTCGTCGGCATCCCCCGAGGTGGCCCGACCGGTGCGGACCAGGAGATGGCGCCGATGCTGTTGCGCCGGACGCGCTTCCGGATCGCCGAAACCGGGCACTTCTGGCTTGGCGAGACGCCAGACACAGCCGGCAGCCGCAGTTGGGGCGCGGACTACCCGCGGACCGTCAGTTGGGCCCGACTGCATCCGATCGAGGCACCGGATCGAAGCCTGCTCTTCGCCAACACCCATTTCGATTACGCCGGCGATGCGCCGGTGGCGGAAGCGGCCCAACTCCGACGCTGGGTTGACGGCCAGGGGACCGAGGCGGTCATCATTACCGGCGACTTCAACCTGGCGCCCGATTCACCCGGCCACCGGCTCCTGACCCAGGAGGGCCCCCTGGCGGATTGTCTGCGCGAGAGCGGGGAAACCGCTGGCAGCTTCCATGACTACGGCCGCGAAGAGCCGCCATTGGCCCTGGACTGGATCCTCGCCTCTCGCACCCTGAAAACGCTCCGCGCACGGGTGGTGCGCGATCCACCGGGCACGCCCCATGCTTCCGATCACTTTGCCGTGGTGGCCGAATTGGCCTGGGCCGACACCGCGACGGAGAGTCGCGCCGGCGAGGCCGGTGTCGCTCCGAATGCCAGAACGTCCCCGGTCTAAAAGGACCCGCCATGTGGTTTTCCGTCATCCATGAGACTCTCTACCGCTACAGCGTGCCAGTGGGCCTTGCCCCCCATTGCCTGCGCCTGACCCCGCGCCCGGGCGTCGGGCGCTTGCTGTCGCGCCGCCTGCTGGTAGATCCCCACCCCATCGTCTGGCGGGATATCGAAGACGAACAGGGCAATCTGGTCACCGAAGTGGAGTTTGCTGGCACCAGCGCCTGGCTGCGGATCGAAAGCCAGTTCGAACTCGAGACCTGGCGGCCGGCGCCCCTGCCCCCCTGGGGCGTACTGCCCCACTTGCCCTGGCCCGGGATCCAGGGCGACGGGCTCGACCGCTATCGCCAGGATAACGAGGGCGACACCAGTGTCACCCACTTTGCTCAGACGCTGGTCAGCCAAGCCCACGGGGACCCCATGGCCTTTCTCGACCATCTTTGCCAAACCCTTTTCGTGCGCACCGACCGTCAGATTCGCTTCGAGGGTGCCGCCCAGACCCCGGCCCACACCCTGGCGAGCGCACGGGGCGCCTGCCGGGATCTGACCGTGCTTTTCCTCTCGGCATGCCGCTCCCAGGGTCTGGCGGGGCGCTTCGTGAGCGGCTATCAAGCCGAAGCCGACACGCCGGACGGTCAGCGGCATCTGCACGCCTGGCCGGAGATCTTCCTACCCGGCTACGGTTGGGCCGCCTGGGATCCCACCCACGGCATCCCGGTGGGGGAGGGCCACGTCCCCCTTTGCACCGCAGCCACCCAGGCTGACACCATGCCGGTGGATGGCGGCTTTTACGCCAATGGGGTCACCGCCACCCTGGACTATTCGGTGCGCATTGCCACCGCCTGATTCGACGAACGGATCTCGCCGCCAACCCCGCCAACCCCCGCCAGAGCCAGCCCAGGGCCCAGTGGCGTGGCGAGGCGGCGCGGCCAGAACAGTCCCCCGCCGTATGCATGACCAGAGGGAGCCGGCCTGGGCATCCCTGGCCCGGGATCCGGAGCGATCGGTCGGACACTCCTGGCAAACCATGAAAATGGGTCGATCCATGAAACCGGGAAGGTCCGGAGCCAGGGGGGCTGCCAAGGCCCCAGACGACAAACGGGCAGGCCCGAAAAAGCCCGACAAAATTACTCGGCAATTTTGCCAATAGCATCTAGACTGGCGTTAAACCCCCCGTATTGGAACGAGATGGAGCGTCTCGGAGTACGTCGATGAATGAATCCGGCGGACTGTTGCTTTCCCCCATTCGTATCGGGCAGCTCACCCTGCCCGGGCGCCTATTCAAGACCGCCACGGCCGAAACCCGGGCGACGGAAGATGGGTTCGTCACCGAGGAGTTGGTGGAGTTCTACCGCCTCCTGGCCCAGGGCAAGACGCCCCTCATCATCACTGGCAACATCTACGTCAGCCGACAGGGCAAATCGGCGCCCCGCCAGACCGGCGCCGACGATGACGCCAAGGTTCCCGGTCTGGCCCGCATCACCGAGGCCGTGCATCGCGAAGGGGGGCGGATCTTCGCCCAGCTCAACCATTGCGGTCGCCAGGTGGTGCCGGACTTCGTCGGCGCCCAGGAGGTGGTCTCGGCCTCTGCCGTCAAGGACCTCCTCACCGGCACCCGGCCCCGCGCCCTCAGCCCGGCGGAGATCGCCGAGGTGGTCCGCGCCTATGGCGAAGCCGCCCGCCGCTGTAAGGCCGCTGGCTTTGACGGCGTACAGATGCACTCGGCCAACGGCTACCTCCTGAGCCAGTTCCTCACCCCCTATACCAACCGTCGCACCGACGACTACGGTGGGAATCTGGAACGACGCACCCGCTTCGGCCGCGAAGTGCTCGCCGCCATCCGCGCCCGGGTCGGGGCGGATTTCCCGGTGATCATCAAGATGAACGGCTCCGACGCCCTACCCCTGCGCGAGGGGCTCCATGCCAAGGAATTGGCCCAGGCGGCAAAGATCATGGAAGGGGCCGGAGTCGATGCCGTGGAGATCTCGGTGGGCCACTATGAGTCCGGCTTTCCCATGGTATGCGGCACCTTCGGGCGCTGCCTGCACGCCATGCTCCAGGGCAGCATGGCCCATCTGCCCGCTTGGCGGCGCATCCTTCTCACGATCTTCCGCCCCCTGGTCACGCTGGCCTGCAACTTCCTCTGGCCTGGGCGGGAGGGATTCAATCTGGATCACACCCCGGCTTTCAAGGCGGCCCTGTCGATTCCGGTGATTTGCGTGGGTGGCTTTCGGACCCGCGCGGTTATGGAGGCAGCCCTCGCCCAGGGGCTCTGCGATGCGGTCTCCGCCGGGCGGCCTTTCCTGGCTGACCCCTTTTTCTTCCGCCACATCCGGGACAACATTCCCGGCCCCCGTTGCGTCGACTGCAACGCCTGCGTGGGCCACCTGGGGGCCCAGCCGGCGGATTGCTACCACCCCAAAATTCGGGCCGAGAAGGACGCGATGCTTGCCGCCCTTCGCCGGCCCTGAGGGCCCCGGCTTACCAGCGCCGGGTGTCTTCGTCGTGCTTCTCGGCCCGCACCCGCCGCTCCAGGCGATCGAGGGCGGCATGCATCCGCGCCCGCTCGTCGGGGGATAGTCGGCCGTCCATCCGCATCTGATCCTCCCGCCGCCGAATGTCCATCAGCTCCCGCTGGAGGTCGCGGGCTTCGTGGCGGGTCAGCGCGCCCGACTGGATCCCACGGTCAATACGCCGCTCGAGGGATTCGATCCGCGCCGGAATCGGCTCCCGCCGGTCGTCGTGGTAGCCCCCACCCGGCCCCCAGCCACCACCGGGGCCATGACCACGCATGTCATCATCATGTTTTTCCACCCGAATGCGGTAGCTGAGGCGGTCCAGTTGGTCGTGAAGGCGCTCGCGCTCGTGACGGTCAATCCGGCCATCATTACCGTGCATCGCCGCGGCCCGGCGTTTGATCATCTCAAGCTCGCCCTGCAGTTCCCGCGCCTCCCGTCCGGTGAGGGCGCCGGAGCGCACGCCCTGATCGATTCGGCGTTCCATCTGGTCGACGCGGGTGGGGATGTTGTCGTCGCGATCGGCAAAAGCGGGCGCGGCGATACCAATCAGGAGGGCGCTGGTCAGCGCCGCGAAGGAGCGTTTCATGGGCGATGTCTCCGGGCGGCGCGATGCCGCTGTTGTGGAGATTTCATTCTAGCGGCGCCACCGCAGCACCCGATCGGGAAATGCATCAAACCGTGACTGCCGATCCCGCTCCGGCGGCGCAGTCCGGCGCGCCAGCGGACGGCTTCGCCTTACCCGCGCTGGGGCGTGGGTCCAGACTGCGCCGGTCGGGCCCACGCCACCGATGACCTTCGGAAACACTCGTCTGCGCGATCTTTACATTCAAGATCGTCATCCCCGCTCACAGGTAACGGGCCGCCGTCGCAAGAGGGTCTTCTGGCGGAGGCATGTCGGCCCGGGCACAACGCACCACGGCGATGCCCCGGGGCTCTTGCCCGGCCAGGTGGATCTCGGTCAGGACAAACTCATTGGTGGCTCCGCTACCCTGACCTTGCTGGGCCACGACCCCCAGCCGATCCAGACGCGTGGGGGTATGGGTGACGCGTATGTGCTGTTCGGGGTGATTGAGGACTTCGATCACCTGGGCGAGATAATCCTCCACCGTGGCCAGGCTGGACCGGGTGGCCCCCAGGTTGGACTGGGTTTCCTCCAGTTCGGCGTCCACAGCCGCCAGCTCCTCTGCGTGGGCCTCGGGCGGGTCCAAGAGTGCCTCCAGGCTCGCAGCCCGCGAGGCCAGGCGCCGACGCCGGGTGGCGAGAAAGGCCTTGCGGTCGGCCAGGCGCAGCCCTCGCTTCTGGATACCCTCGATTCGCTCCAGGGCGACGTTGATGAGCCGCTGGAGGACGCGCGCGCCCACCGCGTAGCGAAGACCGGCGTGATCGGCCGCCGGCAGGATGAGTCGTTGATCCGTGAAGCTGACCTGGGTCTGGGCCACATCCTGGCGGAGGAGCCCACCATCCAGGGCCATCCCGAGGACTGTGCGCTCCGCCCGCCGAAAGACCAGGATCGCCCAGGCCTCATCCACCGCCACCCGGGAGGCATCGACGAAGAATTCCCGCAGGGCCTCGCTTCGTCCCAGGGTCGTGGTCACATCGTCTCGTTGGGCGAACACGGCGTTGACCAGAGGATCGGTACCCCAGGCGCCTGGCGCCAGGCGGCGGGGCGCAGGCAAATCCCCGGTCAGAGCCCGAAGGAAGATCAGTGATCGACGCACGGCCGGCTCCAGCACATGGGGGTAGCCAGCCGCCAGGCGCAGCCTTGGGTCCAGGCTGTCCGCCACCAGGGCCATGGCCTCGGGAAGTAACGCTGCCAAAGGGGGGGGAAAGGGCTCGGAAGCTGCCGGCTCGGCCGCCCTGAAGAATCGCGCGAGAAACTCGAAAAACACCATACCACCCCGACCCTGACCCAACCGCCATTGTAGTTGCTGCGACGCCGCATCGGGCGCCGCGGCGGTAATCCGGTCAGGCTTTGAGGCGGTAGCCGGTCCGGAAGATCCAGGCAACGGTGGTCATGCACGCCACCAGGAACAGGCCCGTCATGGCCAGGCTGATGCCCACGGGCACATCGGCAAGGCCGTAGAAGCTCCAGCGGAAGCCACTGATCAAATAAACGACCGGGTTGAACAGGCTGACGGTCTGCCAGACTGGGGGCAGCATGTCGATGGTGTAGAAGCTGCCGCCCAGGAAGGTAAGGGGCGTCACGATGAGGAGCGGCACCAGCTGGAGCTTCTCGAAGCTGTCGGCCCAGATGCCGATGATGAATCCCAGCAGGCTGAAAGTGATGGCGGTGAGCACCAGGAACAGCAGCATCCAGAGCGGATGCTCCACCCGAAGGGGCACAAAGAGCGCCGCCGTGATCAGGATGATCACCCCCAGGATAAGGGATTTGGTGGCGGCCGCGCCGACGTAGCTGATCACGATCTCGACGTAGGACACCGGCGCCGAAAGAAGCTCGTAAATGGTGCCGGTGAAGCGCGGGAAATAGATGCCGAAGGAGGCGTTGGACAGGCTTTGGGTCAAAAGGGAAAGCATGACCAGCCCTGGAACGATAAAGCTGCCGTAGCCCACCCCCTCGATGTGGGGAATTCGCGAGCCGATGGCGGCGCCGAAGACAACAAAATACAGCGACGTGGAAATCACCGGCGAGACGATGCTCTGGACCAGGGTCCGCCGCGTGCGGGCCATTTCGAAGCGATAGATGGCGCGGATGGCGTAGAGATTCATCGGCCGCCCTTGAGCAGATCCACAAAGATGTCCTCCAGGGAACTTTGCGTGGTGTGGAGATCCTTGAACGCCACCCCCGCCATGTCCAGGTCTTCCAGCAGGCTTACGATCCCGGCGTGTTCACCCTCCGCCGCGCTGGCGTCATAGGTATAAATGATCTCCTCCCCGCCCTTGGCCAACTCGACGCCGCGGCGCATCAGGCCCGGGGGCAATTCTGCCAGGGGCGCCTGAAGCTGCAGGGTCAGTTGCTTCTTGCCAAGCTTGCGCATCAGGGCCGCCTTGTCCTCGACGAGCACGATCTCGCCCTTGTTGATCACCCCCACCCGGTCGGCCATTTCCTCGGCTTCCTCAATGTAGTGGGTAGTGAGGATGATGGTGACGCCGTCCATCTGGAGGCGCCGCACCAAAGCCCACATATCCCGCCGCAAGCCCACGTCCACCCCGGCAGTCGGCTCGTCAAGGAACAGCACCCGGGGCTCATGGGAGAGGGCCTTGGCGATGAGGAGACGTCGCTTCATACCCCCCGAAAGGGTCATGATCTTGCTGTGCCGCTTGTCCCATAGAGAGAGCTGACGCAGGATCTCCTCCAGGTAGGCGGGATTGGGCGGCTTGCCGAACAGCCCCCGGCTGAAGCACACCGTAGCCCAGACGCTCTCGAAGGCATCGGTGGTGAGTTCCTGGGGCACCAGGCCGATAAGGGCACGGGCGGCGCGGTAATCCCGCAGGATGTCATGCCCCCCCACCCGAACCACTCCCGCCGTCGGCCGGACGATCCCACACAGGATGCTGATCAGCGTCGTCTTGCCCGCCCCGTTCGGCCCCAGGAGGGCAAAGATCTCCCCCTCGCGGATCTGCAGGTCCACGCCGGTCAGGGCTTGGTAACCGGTGGCGTAGGTCTTGGAAAGGTCGGAAATGTCAATGATGGCGGGCATGGCGGGGGTGCCTCCGGAGAGACGAAGCTCAGCGGATCCTCTCCAGGGCGTCTTCCAAGGTCTGCACTGTCCGGGGAATGTTCTGCAGCTTGTCGAGGCCAAAGAGTCCAATGCGGAAGGTTCGAAAATCCGCCGGCTCGTCACACTGGAGGGGCACCCCAGCGGCGGTCTGGATGCCCTGGGCCAACCACTTCTTGCCCGTCTGGATCTCCGGGTCGTCGGTATAGCTCACGATGACCCCGGGGGCCTCGAAGCCCGCCGCCGCCACGCTCTTGAAGCCCCGCCGGGCGAGAAGCCCGCGCACCTGGCGGCCCAGCTCGAACTGCTCGGCCCGGGCCCGTTCGAAGCCAAAACGCTCGGTCTCCAGCATCACGTCGCGCACCCGAGCGAGGGAATCGGTGGGCATGGTGGCGTGGTAGGCATGGCCCCCTTGTTCGAAGGTTTCCATGATCTGCAACCATTTCCGCAAATCGCACGCAAAGCTCGTGCTGGTGGTGGCGTCGATGCGCGTGCGGGCGGCTTCGCTCAAGGCCACCAACCCACAACAGGGCGACCCACTCCACACCTTCTGGGGCGCGCTCACCAGAATGTCGACACCCACTGCAGCCATGTCCACCCAAAGGGTGCCGGAGGCCACGCAGTCGAGTACGAAAAGCCCGCCGACTTCATGAACCGCGCCGGCCACGGCCCGCAGGTAATCCTCGGGCAGCAACATGCCGGAGGCCGTCTCCACGTGGGGCGCAAACACCAGGTCGGGCTTGAAACTGCGGATCGACTCCACCACTTCGTCGATGGGAGCGGGAGCGAAGGGCATCTGATGACCCGGCTCAAGCTGACGGGCCTTGAGAACCCGGGTCTCGCTGGGAATCTGCCCCATGTCGAAGATCTGGCTCCAGCGAAAGCTGAACCACCCATTGCGCACCACCAGGCAGCGCTTGCCGGTGGCAAACTGGCGGGCCACCGCTTCCATAGCAAAGGTGCCGCTACCGGGCACCACCACCGCCGAGCGGGCGCCATAGACCTGCTTCAAAATCCTGGAAACATCGGTCATCACGCCTTGGAAGCGGCGGGACATGTGATTGAGGGCCCGATCAGTATAGACCACCGAATATTCGAGCAAGCCCTCGGGGTCCACCTCCGGCAATAATCCTGGCATGGCTGTCTCCCACACGACTAATTGATTGAGTGGCCGGCAGCATACCCCGCGGGCGGCGAGAATTCACGGTAGAAAATTGCCCACTCGCCCGCCAGATTCCGTCATCAAGGCAATGCGAAGCGACCCACGCCGTCACGAGCCATGGCAAGATGGCATCCTCATGACACGAAGCGCGCCATGGTTGAACTTGCGGACTATTCCCTCGAAGACCTGATCGAACTCCTTGCCCGGGTGCGTACCGAGGTTCAGGTTCGGGAGGCCGGAAATGGTGCCGCCGCAACATCGCCTGGGGACGGCGACGTTGAAGGGGGGCAGCCCAGCGGGGAGGACGAGGCCAACGAAACTCTGGAAGCCCACGATGAGCTTTCAGACGATGACTCCGACGACGACCAGGCGCCGACAACCGCCGCGGCGGACCTGACGCCCCCAGAACCCCCACCGCCCCCACCGCCGCCGCCCATAAAATACATGCACCCCTCCAATCGCCAACTCACCTGGGATGGGGAAGGCCCCCAACCAGCGTGGATCGGCATCTGGCTATACACCGGCGGCACCCTCTACGCCCTGGAAGTCGCGGCGGAAAAGTTGCGACCCCGCCCACGCCCCCACTTCCCTGTCCTGCCCGACGCGCCAGCCAATTCGCCGCCCTCCAACAAGCCACGCCGATTCCGCCGCGGTCGCACGCCGCGCTAGGTGCGCCAGCGTCGCCCACTCCGTATCCCGCTTCTCCCCGACCGAGGTCATCCCAACCCCGAACGACGGCCCTCCCGGACGGGAGGAGAAGACGTGGCCACGCCCATGGAGGATCTGATCCACGAATACGTCGGGACCGAGCCCTCCGCCGCGAATCATCCACCACTGGGAGCGGGGAACCGCTTTGAACCGAGCTTTGAGGGCCCCGCGTCTATCGTGGCCAAGTTGGCCGAAATCGAGGCGCTGATTGCATCCGACGCCCCGGACCGCCCCTTCGACCTCCCGAGCTGGTGGCGGGGCGTGGCCGCGTTCCATTCCATAGCCGAATATCCATCAGATCGAAGTGCTTCCGATGGGCGGCCGACCGGGCCGGCATCGGCGCCCTCGAAATCGAGGGCCATGAACTACTGACAAGCTGAAAATTCTGGCTAGCCTCGGGACCGATTTTCGCGTCCGCGGCCGCTGCATCCACGATGCCGCTTCGCCGCCGGCACTGGCGGAAATGTCTGGATTTCTGCAGGTCAATGGCCAGACCTTCCTCAGCACCCAGCGCTTGCGTGAGAACTCAGAATTGGCCCGGACCACCATCCCCAACCCCCTGGCCCTCCCCCTTGGCAGCGCCCCCATGAAGTGCTTTGTGTGCGGCGAAGGGCAAGGGATGCGGACCGACCGGGGCGGCCTGTAACCGATTGCCAAGCGCCGCGAGCCCGTATGGCACGATGTCAGCGTTCGCATCGCAGGCCCGGTGGCGGAGTCGGTCTATCGCCATTTCTAGCCACTCTGGAACGTTCAGTTGCAGCCCAAGGAGTGGGGGGCCTTCCCCCTGCGGACCGGCGCCACCGCCCAGGGCAGCTTTACGGCCTCATCAAACCCTGACATCGCCTGCCGGGTCGGCGCCATGCGATGATTGGCGAATATTTTCGTCCGTCGGCTGCCATCATGAATTCCCTGCCGGGCCGTCCCGCCCTCGATCTTCCCCGCATTACCCTCGCTGTCCTCTTCATCCTGGGCATCATCGCTGCGGCGGGCTGGATCCTCCGCCCTTTTCTACCGGCCTTGATCTGGGCCACCATGGTGGTGGTCGCCACCTGGCCGCTGATGCTTCGGGTCCAGGCCCGGGCGTGGAATCGGCGCTGGCTCGCGGTGACCGTGATGACCGTCCTGCTACTGCTGGTCTTTTTGGTGCCCCTGGGCTTTGCCATTGATGCCTTGGTTTCCAACGCTGACGAAATGGCCGGATGGGCCCAGGGCCTGGCGACCATTGAACTGCCCCGCCCTCCGGAGTGGCTGGCCCAGATTCCCGTGGTGGGCGAGCGGGCGGTAGCCATGTGGCAGGACATAGCCGACTCCGGACCCAGGGAACTTGCCCGCCGGATCGCGCCCTATGCCAAGGATGTCGCCCAATGGCTGGCGATCGAAGCCGGGGGAATCGGGCTGATGGCCGCCCAGTTTCTCCTCACCGTGGTGATTTCGGCCCTGCTCTATGCCCAGGGGGAGACGGCCGCGGACACCTTGCTCTGTTTTGCCCGCCGCCTGGCCGGGAACCACGGCGAAGAAGCGGTTGAACTCGCCGGGCAAGCCATTCGAGGGGTCGCCCTCGGCGTGGTGGTGACCGCGCTCATCCAGAGCCTCATTGCCGGAGCCGGTCTCGGCGTGGCTGGCGTTCCGCTGGCGGTGGTGCTAACTGCCATCATGTTCGTCCTGGCGGTCGCCCAGATCGGCGCGGCGCCAGTGCTGTTCCTCGCAGCCGGCTGGCTCTACTGGCGTGACGACACCGGCTGGGCGATTGCCTTGGTCATCTGGGCGCTCGTGGTGGGAAGCATGGACAACTTTCTTCGCCCATTCCTCATTCGGCTTGGCGCGGATCTCCCATTGCCGCTGATTTTCGCCGGTGTCATCGGCGGACTGCTCGGGTTTGGTCTGGTCGGCATTTTTGTCGGTCCGATCGTCCTTGCCGTCACCTACACCCTCGCCCACGCGTGGATGCATGCCCCCGACCGGGAGGCCTGCCGGCAGTCCACCACGACACCGGACACCGGTCACACCCGCAGCCCTGAGCCGGGACCCCTGGCCCCCACCGCACGAAACGACGCTGCGAGCGAATAGTTTCTTTCAAACTTTTTCTCAAGCCGAAGCCGCACCGACCGTTAGCATCCTACCGCCCGATTAAAGGGCGGGGATTTTCCTGGACGAGTGTCCAAGGACTATCCCGGGCAAACCCGGTGAAAGCCGGGGACGCAAAGCCATGGGCCTAACCCGATTCGGTATGGTCGCCAGGTTGTCTCGCGCGTTCCCACCCCTTTTTCCGAGTGGCCCCATGACGGGCGAGGGAGAATCCCCTCGCAGGATTGAATCGGCAACGCGGAGGCAGGCAGATGGGAATAGGGAATTTCGGCACGGGCGCTCAAGGCAAAGGATCCCGCCAGGAGGTCAACAGCGCACGACATCGGGCACACCTGAGCGCGATGGCCGCGTTGGTGCTCACCGCGTTCGGATCTCAGCAGGCGCTGGCCGCCGACCCCGTCCGGGCCCCTCAGCGAACCCTGCGCGCCTTCCCGGAGGTGAACCTCGAACACACAACCCAGGGTGAAGGCGCCGTTCAGGCCTTGGGCAATCGGCTATCGGCAGTGGCCCAATGGTATGGCAAATCCGCCGCCGAACTGAGCCGGGAGTTGCGCCAGGATCAGCGCGCGCGCATTGACCGCAAAGGCCGTTTGTTCTACGTGGACGAGCACCCGGAAATTGAGAACGGCACCGCCGCCGACGGGAGCGCCACAGTCAGCGCAGAAGCCCTCGTCCCCACGGACCAGACCTTTCTCCTCCACAGCCGACCTGGCGCGAAACGCGTCATTTACCTTGATTTCCGTGGCGCCGTCATCAGCGGGACCGCCTGGAACTCGTCCTACGGCCTGTCCACCATCAATGCACAGCCGTTTGATGTTGACGGAGTGGCCGGGCTCAGCACGACCGAATTGGAGCGCATCCAGTACATCTGGCAGCGAGTGTCGGAGGATTACGCGCCCTTCGATGTCGATGTCACAACCGAGGAGCCATCAGCCGATGCGCTGACCCGCAGCACCACCAGCGACGACACTTTCGGGACGCGAGTCATCGTAACGCGGGATTGGACGACAGCGACCAGTTCAGCGTGTGGCTGTGGCGGATTCGCCTACGTCGGCGTATTCGACGACGTGGGAACCTACTACAAACCAGCCTGGGTGTTCTTTGACCGCCTGGGTGGCGGCAATGAGAAGTACGTGGCGGAGGCCATTTCCCACGAAGCCGGGCACAACCTGGGCCTCAGCCACGACGGCTACAACGACGGCACCACCAATGTGGGGTACTACCAGGGGCATGGCAGCGGCGAAACAGGATGGGCACCCATCATGGGGGTCGGCTACTATCAAAACCTGGTTCAGTGGAGCAAAGGTGAATATGCCTACGCCAACCAAACCCAGGACGACTTCCAGATCATTCAGACGACTGGTGCGCCTCTGCGGGCCGACGATCACGGCGACACCCTCAGCAATGCAACACCGCTCACCACCAGCACCGCTGACGGCGTCGTCACCCTTGACGGCGCCGGTGTCATCGGCACCCGCACCGATGTCGACGCCTTCTCGTTCGATGCCGGCGCCGGCCCGCTGACCCTAACGGTGACGCCGGCCACCCGCGGGCCCAATCTTGATGTGAGCGCCAAACTATACAATTCCGCCGGAACCCTGGTGGCAACCGCCAACCCGACCGATGCGCTTGCGGCCACCATTACCATCACGCTTGCCGAAGCAGGAACCTACTACCTGATGGTGGATGGCATCGGCAAAGGCACCACCTCCACCGCCTATTCGGATTACGGTAGCCTCGGAGCATTCACCGTCGGGGGCTCAGCCCTCGAAAGCGGCACTGGTCAGCCACCCATCGCCTCGGCTTCCGGCTCGCCGACTACCGGAATCGCCCCCCTCGCAGTGAATTTTTCTAGCGCGGGCTCATCGGATCCGGACGGTGGCAGCCTGAGCTACGACTGGGATTTCGGCGACGGCTCCGCCCATTCGACGGTGGCTAACCCGGCCCACGTGTACAGCTCGACGGGGAATTTCACTGCCATCCTTCGCGTCACCGATCCGACCGGCCGCAGTGGGACCGCCCAGGTTCCGGTGACGGTGACTGCACCCACGGTGTCGGCACACATCTCCAGCATCGGAATGAGCTTGGTGGCCAAGAGCCGGTCATATCAAGCCAAGGCCATCGTCACCGTGGTGGATGCAAATGGCGTAGCGGTGAGCGGTGCCGCCGTGACGGGAACGTGGACCGGCCTCGTGACCGGCAATGGGTCTGGAACTACCAGTTCCACTGGTCAAGTGACCTTCCTTTCTGCCGCAACCAGCAAACGAGGCACTTACACCTTCACCGTGACCGGGATCAGCAAGTCAGGCTACGGCTACGACAGCACTGCCAACACGGAGACATCGGACTCGATTTCACGCTAAGCGATCACAACTGCCCCTGCGCTGCACGCGTCGGGGCGGTTGCGCCGCCGGCCCGGACTGTTGGCCGTCAGATTGCCCGGCCCCCGCCAAGCCCAGAAGCAAAATCCCCGGCCAGCCCCCGATGGTCATCGAATTCGCGCTCCACTTTTTACCGCCTGAGTCGATATAATCGTTGCTTTCCGAGGAGCGCTGCGAGGCAATCGGCCCCAGGCTCGGAAGCCGCCTTCCGGCGGAGCACTAACCGCGCTCACCTGACCAACCCCGCCGGGTTTGGGATTCCGGGTGAGCCGCGTTCCTCTCCCCCTCCTGTCCCGGCCCTTGTTCAAGGAGCCTGTATGAACACCGTGGCTGAACGATTCGCCGATTTCGTCGTGGCGGACCTCAAGCTGGCCGATTGGGGCCGCAAAGAAATCAAGATAGCCGAAACCGAAATGCCGGGCCTGATGGCCATTCGCGAGGAATTCGCGAAGACCCAGCCGCTCAAGGGCGCGCGCATCACCGGTTCGCTGCACATGACCATCCAGACCGCCGTGCTGATTGAGACGCTGACCGCGCTCGGCGCCGACGTCCGTTGGGCCTCGTGCAACATCTTCTCGACCCAGGACCATGCAGCCGCCGCCATCGCCGCCGCCGGCATCCCGGTGTTCGCGGTCAAGGGCGAATCTCTGCCGGAATACTGGGACTACACCCATCGCATCTTCGAATGGACCGACGGCGGCTACTCGAACATGATCCTCGACGACGGCGGCGATGCCACGCTGTTGCTGCACCTCGGCGCCCGTGCCGAGAAGGATCTGTCGGTGCTCAATAACCCGGACAGCGAAGAAGCCACCGTGCTCTTCGCCTCGATCAAGGCCAAGCTGAAGACCGACCCGACCTGGTACTCGACCCGTCTGGAAAAGATCAAGGGCGTCACCGAGGAAACCACCACCGGCGTGCATCGCCTGTATCAGATGCACGAGCGCGGCGAACTCAAGTTCCCGGCCATCAACGTCAATGACTCGGTGACCAAGTCCAAGTTCGACAACCTGTACGGCTGCCGCGAGTCGCTGGTTGACGGCATCAAGCGCGCCACCGACGTCATGGTCGCCGGCAAGATCGCCGTCGTCTGCGGCTACGGCGACGTGGGCAAGGG
>JAEUNX010000183.1 GCA_016791025.1 Zoogloeaceae bacterium
TATTTTTCCGCGACCAAACTCGAATGGTTGCTGGATCACCTCCCCGGGGCGCGGATTCGGGCCGCCGCTGGAGAGCTGGCCTTCGGCACCATCGATAGTTGGTTGATCGCTCGGCTCACCGGCGGGCGGGCTCATCTCACCGACCCCTCCAACGCCGCCCGCACCATGCTCTTCAACATTCACGCCCTGGATTGGGATGAGGCGCTGCTGGACATCTTTCGCATCCCGCGAGCGGTGTTGCCCAAAGTGATCCCGAGCAGCGGCATCTGCGCCACCACCGACCCGGCCGTGCTGGGCCTGGCGTTGCCGATCGCTGGGGTCGCCGGTGACCAGCAGGCCGCCGCCTTTGGCCAGGCGTGCTTCACCCCGGGACTGGCCAAGAATACCTACGGCACCGGCTGCTTCCTTACCGTCACCACGGGCGCCGAGCCCGTAGCCTCGGCCCACCGCCTGCTCTCCACGGTGGGGTGGAGCCTGGCCGAGCGGCTGCCCCAGGCGACCACCTATCTGCTGGAAGGCAGCGTCTTCGTCGCCGGGGCGGTGGTCCAGTGGTTGCGGGATGGCCTGGGGATCATCCAGTCCTCGGCGGAGGTGGAAGCCCTGGCCGCCAGCGTGGCGGATAACGGTGGCGTGACCCTGGTTCCGGCCTTCACCGGCCTGGGTGCCCCCCATTGGGATGCCGCCGCCAGGGGCACGCTCCTGGGGCTGACCCGGGGATCGACCCGGGCCCATATCGCCCGAGCGGCCCTGGAGGCCATTGCGCTGCAAAGTGCGGATCTCCTGGAAGCCGTTCATCAGGATCTGGGCCGCCCGTTAGCCGAACTGCGGGTGGATGGCGGGGCGGCGGCCAATAACCTGCTCATGCAATACCAGGCCGACGTCCTGGGCGTTCCCGTTGTGCGGCCCCGGGTGACGGAGACCACCGCCCTGGGCGCAGCGACCCTGGCGGGGCTCGCCCTCGGGTTCTGGTCGGGGCCCGAGGAGTTGGCGGAACGTTGGCAGGAAGAGCGGCGCTTTGAGCCGCGCATGGGCACGGACGAACGGCAGGCCACCCTGGATCGCTGGCGCCGTGGGGTGGAGCGGGCGCGGGGTTGGGCCGACGGGGAGAGCGTCGGGTGACGGCGTCCCGGCCCCAGCCCTTGCTCCGCAGCCAATTGCTGGATCGACTGCGGAACACCCCGGACTGGGACCTCATCGTCATTGGCGGGGGCGCCACCGGGCTGGGCGTCGCCCTCGATGCCACTACCCGGGGTCTGCGGACCGTCTTGCTGGAGGCCGGGGACTTTGCCCAGGGTGCGTCGTCCCGCAGCACCAAACTCATCCATGGCGGGGTGCGCTACCTTGCCCAGGGAAATTTGGCTCTGGTGCGGGAGTCATTGCGAGAGCGCGGCCTTTTACTGCGCAATGCGCCAGCGGGGCTAGTGCGCCCGCTTGGTTTTGTGGTGCCCTGCTATCGGTGGGGCGAACTGCCTTACTTTGCCGCCGGCCTCAAGCTCTACGATGCCCTGGCCGGCCGCCTCGGCCTCGCACCCTCTCGGGTGCTGTCCGCCGCCGAGGTCGCCCGGGAGCTGCCGGCCCTGCGCCGCCGCGATCCGGCGGGGCGGGCTTTGAAAGGCGGCATCTTGTATTTCGATGCCCAATTCGATGACGCCCGCCTGTCCATCTCCCTCATGCGGACCATCCACGCCCATGGCGGGCTTGCCTTGAACGGATGCCCAGTGACCGGGTTTCTGCGCAGCGGGGAGCGCATCGCGGGGGTGGCGGCGCGGGACGCGGCAACGGGCGAGAATTTCGAGGTAAAGGGGCGGGCCGTGGTCAATGCCACTGGTGCGTGGGGAGACGACCTGCGCCGCCAGGATGATCCCACGGCGCAACCGTTATTGGCGCCCAGCCAAGGCACTCATCTGGTTCTCGACGAAAGCTTCCTCCCAGGGAGTCGGGCCATCCTGCAGCCGCGAAGCCGGGATGGCCGCGTGCTGTTCTGCCTGCCCTGGATGGGGCGCACGCTTGTGGGAACCACCGACACGCCGCGCTCCGACCACCCTGCGGACCCAAAGCCCCTGCCCGGGGAGATCGAACTCCTTCTCGCCGGTGCGGGGGAGTTGCTGAAAAGGCAGCCCACCGAGACCGACATTCACGCCACTTTTTCCGGCTTGCGTCCCCTGGTGCAGGGCAGCAGGGACACCCCGACCCGCCGCCTTTCGCGAGACCACCTCATCGTCCGCGCAGCCAGCGGCCTCATCACCATCACCGGCGGCAAATGGACCACCTATCGCCTCATGGCCGAAGACGTGGTCGACAGGGTTCTCAAGGAACTCGGTCGCCCCCCGCGCCGGGCCGTCACCGCAGACCTGCCCCTGGAACCCCTGGACTACGGACCCGATACCAGCCCGCGCCTCCAGCCCGAGTTCCCGTGGACCGAGCAGGACGTTAGGAACGCCTGCCAGTTCGAACTCGCCCGCAACATAGATGATGTATTGCTGCGGCGCACCCGCCTGGGGATGGTGGATGAGGATGCGGCGCGGGCGTTGGCGGGGCGGGTGGGGGAATTGATGGACGAGGAGTTCGCGACAGCGTAGGAGCGGCTTCCGGCCGCGAAGCTTCACTCCGACCGTTCGCGGTCAGAGGCCGCTCCTACAGGCGGCCCGGTCCAAATTGGAAAACAAAACCGTCGTTCCCGCGAAAGCGGGCATTCCATTCATATGGATGCGACGAAAAGACTAATGGGTCACTCTATCGCTCGCTGCCCAAAGAAGCCCCACTCGTCATTCCGGCGCAAACCGGAATCCAGTCGGCCAGGTTTGGTTGAGCGAATCGATGCCCAACAACTGTGGTTCGACTAAGCACGCCACGGCGTAGCCCAGGAAATGACCGGTGGTGAAGGCAGACTTCAATGTTGGGTTGCCAATGTCAGCCCAACCTTACAGTCGCAGGGGGGCCATAGATTCGGCCATTGTCATATGATTCCGCTTGTTAGTATCCCCTGTCAGATGGCCCAAGTTCAATTGGCTCCGTCGTGCCGACAAGGATGCCCTTAATTTTATATTGAGTCCAAAGGCGTTCTTATGCTCAGTCAGAAGGGGTTTTGGTCATACGTTCATGCGGATGATGAAGCCGAGGGGGAGCGAATTTCACGCTTAGCGCGCGATGTTGCAAACCAGTTCGAAATGTTGACAGGCGAACCGCTCGAAGTATTCCTCGATCGGGACGCCATTAGATGGGGGGAGGACTGGCGCGACCGGATTGATTCCAGCCTTACGTCAGTCGCCTTTTTTATCCCTGTGATGACGCCGCGGTACTTTATGAGCTCGGAGTGTCGCCGTGAATTTCAATTCTTCGCGCGTCGAGCAGTTCAGCTGGGGATAAAGGATCTGATCCTTCCGCTCCTATACGTAGATGTTCCGGGTATTCAAGCGGAATTCCCCTCGGACGAGATCATGCTGCTTGTGCGTTCATTTCAATGGGAGGATTGGCGCGAACTGCGGTTCGCTGATTTGACATCGGAGGGATACCGAAGAGGAGTGGCACGGCTAGCGGCTCACCTTGTGGAGGTGAACCGGCGGATGGAGAAGGCGGACATGATGGTCGCCGTTGAGCAACCAAAACAAGGCGAATCAAAAATCGACGAAGAGGCGCCTGGTTTTTTAGATCACATGGCTGCATTGGAGGAGGCGCTACCGAAGCTAGCTGAGGTGATGAATGCGATCAATGGTGACATTGAGGCTGTCGGTCAAATAATGCAGAAAGCTACGGCTGAGCTGCATCACAGCAACCGCAGCGGCAAGAACTTAGCGGCTTCCCGACTCCTGAGTGCGCGAAAAGTAGCTCGCCGTATAACAGAACCTGCTGAACGCATCTGGGTTTCGGCTAACGCGCTTGTGTCTCATCTTCACGAGGCAAATCTAGGAATTTGCGCAATCATCGAGCATGCAGCGGACGAGGTAGACAGGAACCCGGAAGCCAAAAACGAGGTGTGTGAGTTCTTTAATGTCATTCGAGTATTGTCTGAAAATGCCAACATCGGCCTTGGCTCGGCTCAGGGAATGATTGATGCCATCCGCCCGATCGAAGGGATGTCAAGAGACCTCCGGCCAATACTGCGCCGGCTTCGCCAGGGACTGACCATCTTAGTTGAGGCGACAGAAGTAAGTGACGAATGGATCAAGTTGATTGAGGTGTCGCCGGTCAGGTGTGAGGATCTTAATGTCGGGAGTGGAGGGAATCGTCTATCCAACCCTTCCACGGCCGAACTTTCCGCTCAATCTGCGGGATAAACTTGGTGGCAACTAGAGGGTGAAACGTCAAATAGAGCCATGGCCGTAGGATGCGGTGATCAAGGAACCGCATCATTCGGGACGCTGGAGATGCGGTTTGCGTTGCTCATCGCATCCTATGGGAAGGCAATGCCGTCAGCCTAACCCCCCAAAACCATTGCAATACCACTCATACAAGCAATCCCCCAGGCTGCCGTTCCACGCGGCCCCCGCGGGCAAAGCCCGGCGATCAGCCAACTCCCGCACCGCCCTGGCATCCCCGGCGGCTATCTCCACCGGCTCGCCATTGAGGTAGAAGCACGCCCCCTGAAACAGCAGGATGCTACGGGCGTCCAGGCGGAAGCCGTGTTTTTTGAGGGCGGTGCCGAAAGCCCGGCGCGAGAGGGGCTCCTCCGGAGGTTCGAAGAAGACGTGGGCTTTGGGTTCCGTGAGGGTGCGGCCCAAAAAGTCCGCCACCTGGTTTCGGTCCCAGCGGATCTTCTCCAGCATGCCTGCCACCTGGGCGACCATGTCCGGGCCGATTTCGGCGGAGTGCTCTGGTGGGGCGAGGTCGGGGTCGGAATACACATCCTCCAGGCACAGATGGTCCTGGAGATAGGCTAGGAACTGTTGTCCCAATTCGGCCCCGGTGGGGGTGCGGAAGCCGATGGAGTAGGTCATGCATTCTCCCACCGCAACGCCGTCGTGGGCGTAGTGGGGGGGGAGGTAGAGCATATCCCCGGGCTCCAGAATCCAGTCTTCGGTGGGTGCAAAGTGCTTGAGGATGCGCAACGGCGCGCCTTCGATCAGGCTGCGGTCGGCCTGGATGCCGATGCGCCAGCGCCGGCGCCCCATGCCCTGGAGCAGGAAGACATCGTAGTGGTCGAAATGGGGCCCGACCCCGCCCCCATCCACGGCGTAGCTCACCATCAGGTCATCGAGCCGGGCCTGGGGAATGAAGTCGAAGCTGTGGAGCAACTCGTCCGCCGCAGGGACAAAAAGATTCACCCCCTGCACCAGAACCGTCCACGGATCCCGCTTGCCCTTGAGGTCCGCCGCCCGCTGGGGGCCGTGGGTCACGGACCAGTCCGACTCGGTGTGGCGGATGAGGCGCGACTCCACGTCCGGCGAGCGGGCGAGGTCGAATAATTCCTTCTTGCTCAGGGTGCCGGTGAAGCTGGGAATGGCTTGGCGGATGAGGAGGGGCTTCTTTTGCCAGTAGTCGGCAAGGAATTGGGCGGGGGTGAGGCCCCCCAGTAGGGTCGTCAGCATGGGGCGCGATTATAGGCCGACGTTGAATTCGACCCCACCCCCGCTAAAATGGCGCCCTTTTGCCTCTGGAAGCATCATGCCGATCGCGCTTGTGGAATCCCTGGATCACGATGGCCGGGGAGTGGCCCATGTGGAGGGCAAGACGGTTTTCATCGACGGCGCCCTTCCCGGGGAGCAGGTCGAATACTCCGTCTATCGCAAGCGGCCAACCTACGACCAGGCCCAGGTGAGCCGCATCCTGCGGCCCAGCGCCCAGCGGGTGACGCCGCGCTGTCCGCACTTTGGTGTGTGCGGTGGTTGCTCGATGCAGCATCTCGATTCCACGGCCCAGACGGCCGCCAAGCAGCGAGTGATGGAAGACGCCCTCTGGCACCTCGGGCGGCTGCGGCCGGAAATCCTCTACCCGGCCATCCATGGCCCCTTCTGGGGCTACCGCTATCGTGCCCGGATCGGAGTCCGGCTGGTTCCCAAGAAAGGCGGCGTGCTCGTGGGCTTCCATGAACGGCGCTCCAGTTACATTGCCGACATGCGCTCTTGCGAGGTCCTGCCCCGCAGTATTTCGGACCTGCTCCCAAAACTGCGAGAACTGATCGGCAATCTTTCCATTCCTGACCGCCTGCCTCAGATCGAGGTGGCTGTGGGGGAGGCGGTGACAGTGCTGGTGTTCCGTAACCTCTTGCCCCTGACCCCCGAGGACGAAGCCCACCTCGCGGCCTTCGGCGACGCCCATGGTGTGCAGATGTGGCTCCAGCCTGGCGGGCCTGACACCGTGCACCGGCTCCATCCCCAGGATGGGCTGGGCCTGCGCTACACCCTGCCGGAATTCGATGTCAGCCTGGATTTCCTGCCCAATGACTTCACCCAGGTCAATGTGGCCATCAACCGGCTCCTGATCCGCCGCGCTCTGCAACTCCTCGACCCCCAGCCCGGCGAGCGAATTGCCGACCTTTTCTGCGGCCTGGGCAATTTCAGCCTGCCCATCGCGCGGCGAGGTGCCCGGGTGGTTGGGGTCGAGGGGAGCGAGACCCTGGTCGGGCGGGCCGGCGACAATGCCCGCCGCAACGGGCTGGAAAAGGACTGCGAATTCCACGCCGCCAACCTCTTCGAAGCCACCGAGGACAGCCTCGCCGCCCTCGGCCCTCTGGACAAGCTCCTCATCGACCCGCCCCGGGAAGGCGCCATCGCCGTGGTCAAGGCCTTGGGCCCCTCCGCCCCGCGCCGAATCGTCTATGTCTCCTGCAATCCGGCGACCCTGGCGCGGGACGCCGCTGTGCTGGTCCACGAAAAGGGCTATCTGCTCAAGGGCGCGGGCATCGCCAACATGTTCCCCCAGACCTCCCATGTGGAATCCATCGCTCTTTTCGAACGGAACGCAACCCCCCGCGCCGTCCCTGGCGCGACGCCCATGGCGTGCTAGAATCCGCGCCCACTGGAGGTGTGGCAGAGTGGTCGATTGCACCGGTCTTGAAAACCGGCAACGGGCAACCGTTCGTGAGTTCGAATCTCACCGCCTCCGCCAGATTTGCGCCGGTCTCGCCGGGAAGCATCCCTCGGCAGCGCTTGTACGGA
>JAEUNX010000041.1 GCA_016791025.1 Zoogloeaceae bacterium
CCCCCGCGAGAGGCTGCAATCGCAGGTGTTCGAGGAGCAGATAGGCCTCGTCGCCGGCAACCCCCCACGCCAGAACCCGGGGTACCCGGAAGACCTCACTGACGCTGAGCGCCGCCAGGCCATCCGCCTCAGCCTCAAAAACCGGCAACGCCTCGGCCCGATTCCGCTTGAGAAAATGGCGCCGCTCGGCCACTTCCAGGACATCCGCGCGGTGGATGCACCCACCTCTGACCGGCCGGATCTGCGCGGTTCCGACATCGACCCCCACGTCGGCCTTCAAGGTCTGAACCAATGCGGGAGACAAATCAGCAGGCGATTTCACTGGCGAACTCGGTCTTGGCCAACGACCGCCACTTTATCCGCCCCGAGGCGGCAGGAGCGGCCGAGGTGTCAGGAAGTCAGTCACCTGCGGCTCGGGCTACCATGTTCCGATGGTCACCACCTCGCGCCCATCCGCCGCCGCCCCGCTGCTTTCCGCCGCCCCCATCGACCTGGAAGTGGTGATCGAAATCCCCCGGGGCAGCTTTCTCAAGCGCGGCTCCACCGGCGAGATCGATTTTGTCTCGCCCTTTCCCTGCCCTTTCAACTATGGCTCGGTGCCGGATCTCTTGGGGATGGAGGGCGACTTGCTGGACGCGGTGGTGCTGGGTCCCCGCCTCGCAGCGGGGACGCGGCGGGTCGTCCCGGCGTGGGGCGCGGTGACCCTCATCGATCGCGGCATGGCCGACGACAAGCTGATCTGCTCGCCCGAGCCCATCACGCCGGCCGAGCAGGCGCGGGTGTTACGCTTCTTCCGCTTCTATGCCCGCGGCAAGGGCTGGCTCAACCTCTGGCGACACCGCCCGGGGCACAACGCCTGCGCGGGCTGGTGTGAGGCGGCCGAGGCCCTGGCGCGGGCCCGGCCCCGGGGCCCCGATTGGCCTGGACCTCGCGTGCCGTATTAACCCCCGCCACCTCAACGACACAAGGCATCCGGGTCCGCCCGCATCAACCGCTTGTTCATCTTGCCAACGCTGGTCTTGGCCAGGGTTTTGACGAAACGCACCTGGAGCAGCACGCCGTAACGGGAGATGCCCGCCGCCTCGATGGCGTGGGCGGCAAAGTGGCGCAGGGCGTTTTCGGTGATGGTCCCCACGTGGTCCGTCTTGAGCAGCACCAGCGCCAGGGGCCGCTCGCCCCACTTGTCGTCGGGAACCCCAATCACCGCGACCTCCTGCACCGCCTCGTGCTTGGCGATGATGTCCTCCAGTTGCAGGGAGGACGTCCACTCGCCGCCGGTCTTGATGACGTCCTTTATCCGGTCCGTCACCTTCAAATACCCCGCCGGATTGATGTTGCCGATGTCGGCCGTGTGGAGGTACCCCCCTTCCCAGAGTTCTTCGGAGGCCTCCGGCGCCCGCAGGTAACCCTGGGTCAACCACGGCGCGCGGACCACCACCTCGCCGGTGGTCCGGCCGTCGTGGGCCACATCGCCCATCGCGGCATCCACCACCCGCAGGTCCACCAGGGGAATCGGCCGACCGGTTTTCGCCCGGATGACCGCCTGCTCCTCCGGCGAGCGCGCCAGATCGGCGCTTTCCAGATGGGCGATGCTGAGCACCGGGCAGGTTTCGGACATGCCATAGCCGGTGAAGAGATCGATCCCACGCTTGTGCGCCGACACCGCCATGGCCTCCGGCAGGGCCGAACCGCCGATGAGCACCTTCCAGCCGGAAAAATCGGTTTCCTTGGCCTGGGGGTGGGAAAGGATCATATGGAGCACGGTGGGCACGCAGTGGGAAAAGCTCACCTTCTCCTCGGCCACCAGGCGGCAGATCAGGTCCGGCTGATAGCGCCCGGGAAACACCTGTTTCAAGCCCATCATGGTCGCCAGGTAGGGGAAGCCCCAGGCATGGACATGGAACATGGGCGTGATCGGCATATACACGTCTTCGCGATGGACATGCCCCTGGCCGGGGGCGCCCCCCAGGGCCGCGGCGCAACCCAGGGTGTGGAGCACCAGTTGGCGATGGCTGAAATACACTCCCTTGGGGTTGCCCGTGGTGCCGGTGGTGTAGAAGGTGGTGGCCTGGGCGTTCTCGTCAAAGTCGGGGAAATCGTAGTCCGGCGAAGCCGCGGCCAGCACCGCCTCGTAATCCCCCACTGACGGCACCGGCGAAATCGGGGCGCTGCCGCCATCCTCGATGGTCAGAAAAGTCTTCACCGTTTCAAGGCGGCCCGCGATGGCGGCGAGGATCGGAAAGAACTCGCTATTGACGATCACCACGTCGGCACGGGCGTGGTTCAGGGTGTAGAGGATCTGCTCCTCGCTGAGGCGGACATTCACGGTCTGGAGGATCGCGCCCATCATCGGCACCGCAAAAAACGCCTCCAGGTAGCGGTGGCTATCCCAATCCATCATCGCCACCGTCTGCCCCGCCTCGACCCCCAGCCCTTCCAGGGCGCTCGCCAACCGGCCGATGCGCTCCCGCAGGGTTCGGTAGGTGTGGCGAACCTTTCCCTGGTAGGTGATCTCCTGCTCCGGCGCAATGGCCAGGGGCGTCAAGAGGAGTTGTTTGATCAGCAGCGGGTAGGCGTAGGCCGAAGGGGTGGCCGGGACGAGCCTGACGGGCATGGGGCGCCTCCTGAATTATTGTGATGTCGTAGGGAGTCCTGCGCGGCTGCCCAGCAACCGCGGGCGGCGGTCGCTATCTTAAAGAATAATCCCTCCTCAACTAGCCAATTTCACGCCATCCCCTACCCTCCCATTGCGCCTCTGGCGCCTTACCGTCCGATGAGCCCCGCCGTGGGTGAGCTGGGTTGGGCGCAGTAGTGGCGACGGGGCATCCTCCCGGCCAGAAAGGCGTCGCGGCCCGCGCGTACCGCCGCCGCCATCGCCCCGGCCATGCGGATCGGGTCCCCAGCGCCGGCAATCGCGCTATTCATGAGCACCCCGTCGCAGCCCAGCTCCATGGCCACAGCGGCATCGGAAGCGGTGCCGACACCGGCATCCACGATCACCGGAACGCGGGCGCGGTCGATGATGATGCCCAGGTTCCATGGGTTGAGAATCCCCATGCCGGAGCCGATCAGACTGGCCAGGGGCATGATCGCCACGCAGCCCAGGTCCTCCAGCATCCGGGCCTGGACCGGGTCATCCGAGCAGTACACCATCACTTCGAAGCCGTCCTTGATCAGCGCCGCAGCGGCCTTGAGGGTTTCCGGCATGTTGGGAAACAAAGTCTGCGGATCGCCCAGCACTTCCAGCTTGACGAGGGTGTGGCCATCGAGGAGTTCCCGGGCGAGTCGCAGGGTCCGGACCGCATCCTCCGCCGTGTAACACCCGGCGGTATTGGGCAGGAGCGTGAAGCGGTCCGGCGGGATGGCCTCCAGCAGGTTGGGCTGGCTCGGGTCCTGGCCAATATTGCTGCGGCGGATGGCCACGGTGACGATTTGGGCGCCGCTGGCCTCGACCGCCATCCGGGTCTGGTCAAGGTCCCGATATTTGCCGGTCCCCACCAGGAGGCGGGAGTGGAATTCCCGCCGGCCAATGGTCAGGGGGTCGGCGCAAGCTGGCGCCAGGCCAGCGGCAAAAGGAAGGGTGTCGGGGTGCATGGCAATCCTTGGGAAAAATCGTTGGGGAGAACCGGTCGGCGCGGCCCGGCCCTAGCCGCCGCCGACCGCCGCCACGATCTCGATGCGGTCCTGGTCCTGGAGCGGCGTCAGGTCATGGGCGCTGCGCGGGACGATCTCGCCGTTCCGTTCCACGGCCACCCGCCGCCCGGCGTGGCCGAGATCAAGGAGCAGATCGGACAGCCGCCAGCCGCGGGGAATCTCCAGGCGCTCGCCATTCACCTGGACGCGGTTCATGACCGCCCCTGCAGGTGGGCGTGGGCGGCCTTCGCCACCCGGTCGGCGCGGTAGGAAGACCGGACCAGGGGGCCGGCGGCCACCTCGGCGAACCCCATGTCCAGCGCCACTGCCCTCAGGGCGTCAAACTCCGCCGGGCTCACGTAGCGTTGCACAGGCAGGTGGTCGGCGCTGGGTCGCAGATACTGGCCCAGGGTGAGAATTTCGCAGCCGTAATCCCGCAGATCGCGGAACAGGGCCAGCAGCTCGGCTTCAGTTTCGCCCAGGCCGAGCATCACACCGGATTTGGTCGGCACCTGGGGCAACCGCTCCCGCGTTCGGGCCAGGAGGGCCAGAGAGCCGAGGTAATCCGCCCCGGGCCGTACCGCCCGATACAGGCGGGCAACGGTTTCCATGTTGTGGTTGAAGACGTCCGGCGGCGCGGCGGCAAGCTGGGCAAGAGCCTCGTCTTCGCGGCCGCGAAAATCGGGGGTGAGGATCTCGATGGTGATCCCCGGAACGGCCTCCCGCAGGGCTGTGATGCAGGCGGCAAAGTGGCTAGCGCCGCCATCCCTCAGGTCGTCGCGATCGACCGAGGTCACCACCACATACCGCAGCCCCATGGCCTTGGCGGTGGCCGCCAGATGGGCGGGCTCCTGCGGATCAGGGGGTAAGGGGCGGCCGTGGGCCACATCGCAAAAGGGGCAGCGCCGGGTGCACAGCGCGCCCAGGATCATGAAGGTGGCCGTCCCGCTGGCGAAACATTCGCCAATATTGGGGCAGGCGGCCTCCTCGCATACGGTGTGCAGGCGCTGTTCCCGGAGGATGCCCTGCAGGGCCAGGACCGTCGGCGTTCCGGGATCCCGAGCCCGTAGCCAGGGGGGCTTGGGGGGCGACGCGAGTTGCCGGTCCACCTTGACCGGAATGCGGGACAACTTGTCGCTGCCCCGCAGGGAAACGGCGGGAGAGGGAGAGGACATAGCGCACTCCGAAGTAAGGGAAAGCCTGGCCCCCGCTGGGGCCAGGCGCTACCAAGCTCAGCCGAGGAAGTGATCAATCAGGCGATTGACTTCGTTGGCCGCCTCCATCTGGACCATATGGCCCTGACCTGCGAGGACCTCGACCCGAATGGCCCCGGCTGCCGCCGGCGCATGGGCGGCCGGGATGATCTGGTCGGCCTGCCCCCAGATGGCCAGCACCGGTTTCCCCAAGGCGGTGGGCACCTGGGCCAGGGACTCCCGCTGACGGCCCTGGACGAAGTTGGCGGCGGCCACGGTGGCAAGGGCCTCGCCCACGCCTTCCAGGCGCTTGTACTTCAACATGTCATCGACCAGCTGGCGGGTCACCAGACTGCTGTCGGCAAAGAGCTGGGCCAGCAGCGGTTTGAGGGCGCGGCGGTCCTGGGCGGTGACAAAGCCATCGATGTAAGCGCCATTGATCTCGGACCCCAGTCCCGCGCTACAGATCAGCACCAGGGACTCCACCCGCTGGGGCGCCATGTCCGCCACCTTGAGGCAGACTGCGCCGCCCATGGAGTGGCCGGCCAGGTGGGCGCTTTCGATCCCCTGGGACTCCATGAAACCGAGGACGGTGCCGGCCAGCGTTTCCA
Organism: Zoogloeaceae bacterium; assembly: GCA_016791025.1. Taxonomy (GTDB): domain Bacteria; phylum Pseudomonadota; class Gammaproteobacteria; order Burkholderiales; family Rhodocyclaceae; genus JAEUNX01. The sequence continues at coordinate 5,438 of JAEUNX010000041.1, forward strand.
GGCTCCCATCGCCCACGTCCTTGGCCGATTCACCGTGGCCGGGAAGATCGAGCGCATACACCGTTCGCCCGGCCGCCAGGGCTTCATGGTTGAAGAGCCAGTTGTTGAGATCCCCACCGAAACCATGAATCAGGATCAGCGGCGTGCCGCCCTCGCCACGTTTGAGGAAGCGGATCCGCCGACCGGCAATCTCAATCTTCTCCGGTGCCGGACCAGACGCCTCCTCGTCGTCGGTCGGGGGGACGAAGCTCGCCTGAAAAGCCTCTACCGCGGCGTCGATCTCGGCATCGGGCACGTCCACCCCCGCGACCACGCCCAAAAGCCCACCCACCGGCAGCACGTCGCCTTCGGCGGCCAGCTGGCGCCGCAGCACGCCAGCGACGGACGCCTCCACCGCACCAGCAATCTTTTCACTTTCCACTTCCAGGATCTCGTCGCCGACGGCGATCGCATCACCCATGCCCTTGAGCCAGCCATTGACCTTGCCTTCCTGCATGGAAAGGCCCCATTTGGGCATGGTGAGAGTGTGAATCGCAGACATCAGGAGTACTCCTTGACACGAGTGACAGCGGCCTCGATGCGGGCCACGCTGGGAACGTAAAGAACTTCCAGGGAATCTGAGAAGGGCACCGGCACGTGGGGCGCAGTGACCTGCTCGATGGGCGCCTTGAGGGCACCGAAGGCCTTCTGGGCAACGAGGCCAGCAAT
>JAEUNX010000052.1 GCA_016791025.1 Zoogloeaceae bacterium
ATGCCCGGTGACGATCGCCACCTGCGCCGGCGATACCGGCGGCGGCGGCTGCGCGGGCAATACCAGGCTCACCGGTACGCAGAACCCCACTCCGACTTCGTCGGCGCCCAGGGGGGCCTCCTCCCAAACGCCCTGAGCCTGACGAACAAGTACCTCGGCGATCTGCCACCCAACCCCACCCCGCAGTCCTGGTTCGTCGCCGCCGGCTAGAGCAGACCGCGGCCGGATATGGACATGCCAACAGATGACCGCCCCCGGGCGATCCGACGCCAGCCGGACCCGCAGGCAGGCATCGCCGCGGGGATAGGTCCGCAGCGCATGTTCGACGACCTTGGCCAAAGCCGCCTGGATCCTGGCAGCGTCGCCCTCAACCCGGCGGGGCAACGCCGGATCCACCTGAATTGCCCACTCTCGCGACGCCTCGGCACCCCGCCGGTGGGCCTGGAGCACTGCTGCCTCGGAAAGGGCCTCGGGTGAAAATTCGATGGATTGTGGCGCCTCCAGATCACTGCCTCCGCCGGCCAGATTCGCCACTTCCGCCGCCAATCGATCGAGATTTCCCGCCGCCCACTCCAACTGCCCCAAGTAGCGACGCTGGCGGTCTTCCAGCACCGAATCATGGAGAAGTTCGACCATCGACGACACCACCCCAAGCGCACTTCGGGTTTCCTCTGCAATTCCGAGCAGAAGGGAAGAGCAGGCTGGGCTCGCCGCCACTGGTCCCAGCGACTCCCGCCCGCCAACGCCGGTGGCCGCGGGAGCCCCTTGAGGTTCGCCAGGCCAAGTCCCATCGCCCTCAACCGCCACATCGGCGGACGGCAAGGAGCTCGCGGCCACCGCGGGCGGACCGTCGGACATGCCGATTCGATCTGCGCCACCGGCGGATTCAGGGGCTTGCGCCGGCACGACAGGTAGCGGTACCGGCTCCAGGCTGGCGGCCCCCTCGGACCCCGCAACCCCGCCCAAGGGCCGAAGTCTGCGCGACGCCGCCAGGTAGGCCACGGACAAACCCAGCAGCCACAGGCCCCCCCGGCCGAAAATGTCCATCCATGCGGGGACCACGACCACCCGACCACCAGGATGGGCACGTTCGCCGATCGGCGCCTGGGCCACCCCTAGCTCCATTAATGGGGCCGATACACCGGATCGAGGCAGCTTCGCGATCGACCGACCCTGGTGGTCGAAGACGACAATCTGGCCAATGCCGCCGGGGAGGCCAGCGGGCAATTGGTCCTGGAGGCCTCGCACGTTGGCCACCAGGAGCGCAGGCGCCACAACAAGAGCCACATCGGCTGCCACACGCTGAACCTCCTGGCCCCGACGAAAGGCGGCACCGGAAATATCGACCAGCGCCACGAGGCCAAGGCCCGCCATTACGGTCCGGCGCCCAATGTCCGCGCCACTCCGGCCCCAGCCAGAACAGCGCATCAGGTTCTCCCCTGCTCTGCGAGTGCGCCCGCCGACTTGCCCCGGCACCACCAAAATGAGTCTGGCATGTGCGCATGTTAGCCGGTATCGTCGGCCCGGGCGACGAACTCGCGCCGGTGAGCATTCGGAGACAGACGTCGCATCACCGGTCGCACCGGGACCTCTGCCCACCACGCCCTTGGGCTACAATTTGAGCGTCGCTAATTCGTTCTCCGGCTGCCTTCCGGCACCTCGCTCCCTCTTGATGACTATCCACGAAACGCCGGACGACGTCCGGAGCGCTCCGAGCCATTTCATTCGCAACCTCGTCGAGGAAGATCGCCGCCAGGGAAAATGGAACGGTCGGGTGGAAACTCGGTTTCCTCCCGAGCCGAATGGCTACCTTCACTATGGCCACGCAAAAAGCATCTGCCTCAATTTCGGCCTGGCAAGGGAGTATGGTGGTGCATGCCATTTGCGCTTCGACGACACCAATCCGGAAAAGGAAGAGCAGGAATACGTCGACGCGATCATCGAAGCAGTCCGTTGGCTGGGTTTCGATTGGGGCCCGCATCTCTACCACGCCTCCCACTACTTTCCGACCATGTATGCCTGTGCGGAATACCTGATCCAGGCGGGGCACGCCTATGTGGACAGCCAGTCCGCTGAGGCCATGCGGGCCAATCGCGGATCGCTCACCGAACCGGGCCGCAACAGCCCGTTCCGCGACCGAAGCCCGGAGGAGAACCTGGCCCTTTTCCGCCGTATGAAGGCCGGGGATTTCCCCGACGGCGCGCACGTCCTACGCGCCAAGATCGACATGGCGAGCCCGAACATCAATCTGCGGGACCCGGCCATCTATCGCATCCGCCACGCCAGCCACCACAACACGGGGGACGAATGGTGCATCTACCCGATGTATACCTACGCCCATCCCATCGAAGACGCCATTGAATCGATCACCCACTCCCTGTGCACCCTGGAATTCGAAGATCAACGCCCGTTCTATGATTGGCTGCTCGGCAAACTCGCCGACGGCGGTTTCTTTGCCCGCCCCCTTCCGCAGCAGATCGAGTTCGCCCGCCTCAACCTCACGTACGTGGTTCTGTCCAAGCGCAAGCTGATCCAACTCGTGGAAGACGGTCATGTATCCGGCTGGGACGACCCACGCCTCCCCACCCTGGTAGGGGCCCGTCGGCGGGGTTTCACCGCGGCGGGATTCCAGAAATTTGCCGAACGGATCGGAGTCTCCAAATCCGACTCCTGGATCGACATGAGCGTGCTGGAAGAGTGCATGCGGGAAGATCTCAATGAAGTTGCCCCGCGCCGGGTAGCAGTCCTTGATCCGGTCAAACTCATCCTCACCAACTACCCCGAGGATCAGACGGAATCCTGCGAGGCTCCCAATCATCCCCTGAAGCCGCAACTGGGCAAGCGATTGATGCCCTTCGGTCGGGAGCTTTGGATCGAGCGCGAGGACTTCATGGAAGTCCCGACCAAGGGCTATCACCGCCTTTATCCCGGAAATCAGGCTCGGCTGCGCTACGGCTACGTGATCCGCTGCACGGGATGCGAGAAAGACGCCGACGGCAGGGTCACGACAGTCCTGGCGGAGTACCTTCCAGACACCAAGTCCGGCACCCCCGGCGCGGACACCATCAAGGTCAAGGGCAATCTCCACTGGGTTGCCGCCACCCATGCCCGCCCGGCCCAGGTACGCCTCTACGACCGCCTTTTCGCCCACCCTTACCCCGGGTCGCGGCGTGAAGGTGACCCGGAGGAGATCGAGCGAAACTTTCTCGACGACCTCAACCCGGTGAGCCTGACCGTGGTCACCGCCCAACTTGAACCCTGCCTGGGTGACGCCGAACCGGAAGACCGCTTCCAGTTCGAGCGTCATGGTTATTTCGTTGCCGACCGCCGAGATACCCGCCCCGGGGTGCCTGTCTTCAATCGTACGGCGACCCTCAAGGATACGTGGCGCCGTTAGCCCCAGAACGACATGAGCTCCCAGCCCCCATCCCCGTCACCTCCCCGTCGCGATGAAACCCGGCGGCGAGGGGCGTCGTCAGGGGGCGGGGGGGATTCAAGGCGTCGCCGTCGCAGCCGTCGGGGGCAGCGCCATTCGTGGCGCCTGGCGATCGCCACCGGACTTGCCCTCGTCGCGTTCGTTGGTGGCGCGATCGTCTGGATCGTGCTTGAACATCGGGCCGGCCTGCCTTTGGTAGCGACGGACTCGCGGATGGAGGGCACCGCAGGAAACGCAGTCGAGGCGCCCGCGCAAACGTCGCCCCCGGCCGTATCCTGTCCGGCGAGCATCGAACAGCGACGAAGCCACATCGCCCTGGCCGCGGCCTGCGCCGACAGTCGCCAGGTTCGCGCCCTGATTAGCCAGGGCCAGCCAGCGGATGCCAGCGATCCCCGAGTGGAATTTGCCGGTCGGACAGCCCTCCACCATGCCGCCCAATTGGGCGACAGCGGCACCATTGAGGATCTGCTGTCGGCAGGCGCCGACCCCAACAAAACCGATGCAGCAGGCAATACCCCGCTCCATCTCGTCGCAAGCAGCCCCCACGTCCGCCATCCCGAGTTTGTTGCCCGGCGCTTGCTGGAAGGCGGCGGTCGAATTGACCTGCGCAACGCCGGGGGACGGACCCCGCTGCAGGAACTTGAGTTGGACCACGACCGGCTGATGAAGCACCAGAATCTGGCCAAAGTCCTTTACCAACGCGAACGCAGCGCCATGATGCGGGAGTGGCTTGGCCCGCCGCCTCCGTCCGGACCAATCCTGGCCGAGGCCGAAGGCCGGACCGGAGACGAAGTGATCGTCGTCCAGACGTCCGATGGTCCGATCCGGATTCCCATCGACCCCCCGGCGGCAGGGCCCCCGGATGAATGAACGGGCTGGCCGGCCCTGGCCGCGCCGGCTCGCAATGATAACTACTGCCGTGGTGGCTCTGGCGGCAGTCATCCTGTGGTGGTCGCAGCCAAAACCCGTCAACGTCACAGTCGAAAAAGTCGGCCGGGGCCGCGTCGAAGCCGTGCTGGCCAACACCCGCGCCGGGGAAATTGAAGCCTGCCGACGGGCCAAGTTGTCCACGCTCCAGGGCGGTCGCATTGAATTTCTTGGCGTCAAGGAGGGGGATCGGGTCGAGGCCGGCCAAGTGTTGCTTCGACTGTGGAACGACGATCAGGCCGCGCAGCTTCGTCTCGCCGAGGCCCAACGTGACAGCGCCCGCTTGCGGGTGGGCGACACCTGCAATGCGGCGGAAAATGCCGCTCGCGAGGCGAAGCGCCAGGCCACCCTGCGGCGCCAGGGGTTTGTCGCGCCGGCGCGGGAGGAACAGGCTCGCTTCGAGGCTGCCGCTCGGCGTGCCGCCTGCGCAGCAGCCCGCGGGGATGCCCAAGCAGCCGAAGCCCGCGTCAGGGCCACGGCGGTCGATCAACGTCGGACCACCCTGGTGGCCCCCTTTCCCGGCACGATTGCCAAGATCACCGGTGAGCTGGGCGAATACTCGACCCCATCGCCGATTGGGATCATGACGCCTCCAGCCATCGACCTCATCGACGAACGCTGCCTGTTCGTGAAGGCGCCGATGGATGAGGTCGACGCGCCACGCATTCAAGTGGGGCAACCTGTCCGCATCCGGATTGACGCCCTGCCGGACCGGCGATTCACTGGCCATGTCCGGCGCATCGCCCCGTTTGTCACGGCGGTGGAAAAGCAGGCCCGTACCGTCGATGTGGAGGTCGATTTCGAACGACCAGAGGATTTTCAAGGCCTTCTGGTGGGCTACAGCACCGACATCGAGATCGTTCTGGCCGTGCGCGAAAACGCGCTGAGGGTGCCGAGCGCTGCTCTGCGGGAGGGCCGGACCGCCCTGGTCCTCGGCACCCGGAATGGCCGCATTGAGGAAAGACGAGTCCGGCCCGGGCTCGGCAGTTGGGAGTTTACCGAGATCCTCGACGGCCTGGAGGAAGGGGAGCAGCTCATCACGTCCCTGGGGCGGGAAGGCGTTCAGGCAGGAGCGAAGGCGACCGCAGACGGCCTCATCCAGCCTCCCAAACCGTGAGCAAACATGGCCCAGATCGAGCTTCGTGCCATCGAACGACGCTTCCAATTGGGCGATACCTTCCTGCAGGCGTTGCGCCATGTCACGGTGGATATTGCAGCGGGCGACTATGTCTCCATCATGGGCCCATCCGGGTCCGGGAAATCGAGCCTGCTCAATGTCATCGGGCTGCTCGACCCCCCTGACTCGGGGACCTATCGCCTGGACGGCCAGGATGTTACGACGCTGGGGAGCAATGCCCAGGCACAAATCCGGCAGGAAAGGATCGGCTTCGTCTTTCAAAGCTTTCACTTGGTTCCACGGCTAACGGCCAGCGAAAACATCGCCCTCCCCATGGTCCTGGCCGGCATTCCGCCGAAAGAACGGCAATCCCGGGTCCGCCAAGCGCTCGCCGACTACGGCCTCGCTGATCGCGCGAATCACCGTCCTGAGCAACTTTCCGGGGGTCAGCGCCAGCGCGTCGCCATTGCCCGCGCCACTATCATGCACCCCGCCGTCATCCTGGCAGACGAGCCGACAGGCAACCTCGACCGCGCCACTGGCCGAGAAGTCACCCATCTGCTTGAAGCCTTGAACACCGGGGGTGTGACCTTGGTCGTGGTCACCCACGATCCAGACCTCGGCGCGCGGGCCAGACGCCAGTTACGGATGGAGGATGGCGCCGTGGTCCAGGATCTCTGCGCGGCCGGAAGGCCCGAGGATCCATCGTGAGCCCACGGGATACTCTGGCCTTTGCCGCCGCAGCGGCATGGGGGACTCCTCTCCGCACGGCGCTCATGATCCTGGCCATGGCCATCGGTGTCGCAGCGGTGGTGGCTCTTACCGCCTTGGGCGAAGGGGCCCGACGCTATGTCGTCGGCGAGTTCTCGGCCCTCGGCAGTAACTTGGTGGTCGTCCTGCCTGGCCGCACCAATACAGGCGGGATCGGCGCAGGCAGCTTGGTCACTTCCACACCCCGGGACTTAACCGTCGAAGACGCCCTGGCGCTGCTGAGAGCGCCCCTGGTGACCCGAGTCGCGCCCCTGTCCGTTGGGAATTCGGAAATCAGCGTTGGGGGCATGCTCAGAGAGACGCTCGTTCTCGGGACAACCGCCGACTTTGCTCCGATCCGCCATTACCAGGTAGCGGAAGGACGCTTCCTCCCGCCGGAAGACCCCCGCCATGGCTCGTCGGTTGCGGTCGTTGGCGACACCATCCGCCGCGAACTGTTCGGGTCTTCCGCCGCCCTCGGGAAACTCGTACGCATCGGCGACCGCCGGGTCCGGATCATCGGTGTCCTGCCGCCGTCCAGCAGCGGCCTTGGCTTGAACGCCGACGAGACGGTCATCATCCCGGTCACCCTGGCCCAAGGGCTACTCAATAGCAACACGCTCTTTCGAATACTGGTCGAGGTCCCCAGCCGGCAATCCATTCCCGATGCCAAGTCTCAGATCCTGAAGGTTCTCAAGGATCGTCATGACGGCGAGGAGGATGTGACCCTGATCTCCCAGGATGCCGTCCTCGGTACCTTCGACCGGATCTTGACCGCCCTTACCGTCGGCGTTGCCAGCATAGGGGCCATTAGCCTCGTGGTCGCGGGGATCCTGGTGATGAATGTGATGCTGGTGGCGGTCACGCAACGGACCGCGGAGGTTGGCCTACTCAAAGCCCTCGGCGCACGAGATCTCACGATCCGGGCCCTATTTCTCGCCGAGGCAGCGCTTCTTTCAATGGCTGGAGCCGCAATTGGCGTCCTCCTGGGCCATTTTGGAGCCTGGGGGATCCGTGTTGCCTACCCCGCACTGCCCGCGTGGCCGCCGCCATGGGCCGTAGTGGCAGGAATAGCCACAGCATTGGTGACGGGACTGACATTCGGCGTTTGGCCAGCAGCACGTGCCGCCAGAATGAAGCCCGTAACGGCATTGGCCACCCATTGACGCCATGCGGACCTCGGATCTTCTGCAGCTTTCCCTGCGGGCCTTGTGGGCCAATTGGATGCGTAGCGCTCTGACAGTCGTCGGAATCGCAACGGGAATCACGGCAGTGGTACTGCTGACCGCCATCGGCGAAGGGGTCCATCAATTCGTCCTGGCCGAATTCACTCAGTTTGGCACCAACGTCATTGAAGTGAGCCCGGGGAAACGGGGGCCCAAGGGTGGGCCCCCTGGGCTGCCGGCCACTACCCGCGATCTCACCCTTGAAGATGCCGAGGCCCTGGCAAAGTTGCCAGGCGTCGTCGCGGTGACACCCATG
>JAEUNX010000089.1 GCA_016791025.1 Zoogloeaceae bacterium
GTCGGGGTGCCGAAAATCAGAGCGTCAAAGGCGAGGAGATCCTCGGGGATGACCTTGTTGATGTTCACCGGGGCCTCGGCCGCGTCGCCCAGCACTTTGGCCAGGTCCTTGGCCACACGCCGGGTGCGTCCGGTATCGGTGCCGAAGAAGATGCCGATGCGGGTCACGATGCAGCCTCCGCGAGGGCCCTGGCCTCAACTTCATCCTGGGTGAGTTCCTCGGGCAGACAGCCCACCGGCGGCCCCAGGTCTCCCGCGCCGTCTTCGAAACGGACGAGGTAGATCTCCTCCCGTTCGTCCAACTCGGCATGACCAAAATTGACCACCACCCCCCGGACGCCGGGCGCGGCAAGGAGCGCATCGGACGCGATGCCGGGGATGCAGCCGTCGTTCGCGATGGCGACCCGGGAAAACACGATGTCGCCCACACTAAATTCCTCGCGACTCATGCTCACCCCCACACCGCCGCCGGCGCCCGCAGGCGCTCGACCGGTTGATTCAGGAGCAGGTGCTCTTCAATCAAGGCGGCGACATCCGCCGGTTTGACCCCGGCGTACATGACGCCCTCGGGATACACCAGCACCGAGGGGCCGAGGTTGCAGGGGCCCAGGCAGCCGGTGTTGGTGAGGGAGAAGCGGCCCCACAAATTCCGGCTCTGGAATTCATTGAGGAAGGTGTTGTAGACATCCGCGCAGCCCTTCTCGCCACAGGAACCCCGGGGATGGCCGGGCGGGCGGGACTGAACGCAAACGAAGACGTGTTTGGCGGGCTTGGGCATCGGACGCTCCGGGAGGCAGGGAATCTACCCTGCCACAGCAAATCCGATACCAGGACCTAACCAATTGAATTTACACACGACACGGCCGCCACCCCTTGTCGGTTTTGCGACAATCCCTCCTCGGGGCGGAACCCCCGGCGCATCAACTGATGCGGAAACGTCCGGTGAGGGACGACAAGCCCTGGGCAACCTGGGCCAGTTCGGTGGCGGTTTGCTCGATGCGGAGTGCCGCGTGGGCATCCACCTCCGAGTCCCGAGCCAGGTGCTCGACCCTTTGGGCGATCTCCCGAGCGGCGGCAGACTGCTCGTTCAGGCCCAGGGTGATGCCATCGACGGCGTCCAGAACGTCCTTGGCACTGTTCTCGATGACCCCGACGGAATTCCCGGCGGAATGGGATAAGGCAACCCCAGCCTCGACCTTTTCGACCCCAGCCTGCATTTCGCCTGCGGCCGTACGGGTGCAGGTCTGGATCTGCTGGATCATGCCGGTGATCTCGACCGTGGACTTGCCGGTCCGCTCGGCCAGCTTGCGCACTTCATCCGCCACCACGGCGAAGCCGCGACCGCTTTCCCCGGCACGGGCGGCCTCGATGGCGGCATTGAGGGCCAGGAGGTTGGTCTGGTCGGCAATGTCACGAATGGCGGAGACGATGCTGGAGATCTGTTGCGAGAACCGCTCGAGCTCCTGCACCGATCCGGACGTGGCCCGCACGGTGTCCGCCACCACCCCCATCTCGCGCGAGATCTCCATGATCAAGGCACCGCCGTCCCGCGCCTGGGCGCTGGCATCCCCAGACAGGCTATGGGCATGCCCCGCGTGCTCGCTGATGTGGTCAATGGAGACGGAGAGTTCCTCAATGGCGGCAGCCATGGCCGAAGCCGAGCTGGCATGGGACTCCGCCGACGCCGTGGCCTGGGTCGCCGTGGACGACAGGGTGGAAACGTACTGGTTAACCTTGGCCACCTGTTCCTGAATGCCCGCGATGAGTTGGTGGAGGGTGTTACGCATGGCGGTAAGTTTGACCACCAGATTCCCCACCTCGTCGGCGGCCGCCGGCGGCATGGTGCACAGCAAGTTGCCAGCGGCGAGCTGCTCCGCTGCGACCCCCGTCGCCTTGAGGGGCTTGGTAATGGACCGCGCTGCCCACAAGGTCAGGAGAAGGGTCACCAACACCGCCAATGACACCGCTGCTCCCAGGAAGAGGAAGGCATTGCTGACAGACCCGCGGGATTCCGCAACCAACGCGGCGTCGTAATCCTTATTGAGGCGGACGAGTTCATCCACCGCAGTCCGATGCTCCTGATACAGCGCCTCCAGGCGCTGAAGCGCGGCGTCCACCTGGCTGGCGTCCCCGCCCTTGAGGGCCCGGGCGTAGTCCCCCATGGCCAGGGCGAAAAAGGACTGTACCGGCGGGACGGAGCGGTTTTGCAGAACTGACGCCATGCTCTCGGGTAAGTGGGCCCCTCGCCAGAACGTGATCCGCTCATTGAACTCCCGCTGCAAAGCACCCAGGCGCGACACCGCTCCATCGAGGTCTCTGCCTTTTTTGGCGTACATCTCGAGCACCACGGCATACGATTCCAGCACGTAGGCCGGAGGAGGCAGGATGTCCGCAAGGAAATCCTTGCTCTGGACGATGTGGGCAAAGCCTTCTCCATCGACGCTGCTTTGGCGAATGCTTTGGGCTGCGAACAGGGCCGTGGCGATCAGGACGACCAGGGATGCCACCCCGACGGTCAGCACCCGCAAGCCCACGGATTTTCGGAACGGCGCCGCCAGGGCATGGACGATGGCCCCCAGGCCGCCCCCGCGCCCAATGGGCTGACCCTCCCGAAGCCGCAGGGCCGAATCCTTTGCCATCCTTCCGTAGAGTTCCTCGGCGGCCTGGATCGCGTGGCGCTCGGCTGGAATGCGAACGGAAATGTAGCCGCCACGGATGGAATCCGGTGTGGCGGTGGCCTTGACCCAATAATGGTCGCCGTTCTTGCGGCGGTTCTTGACCATCCCTGACCACGGGCGCCCCTTCTTGAGGGTCTCCCACATGTCGCGGAACGCTTCGGGCGGCATGTCCGGGTGGCGAATGATGTTGTGGGGTTGGCCAAGGAGTTCATCACGACAGAAGCCGCTGGCCTCGACGAAGGCATCATTGCATTCGTTGATGCGACCCTTTTCGTCGGTCCGGCTGATGAGCGCGACTCCGGCTGGAAGCAGGAACTCTTTCTGTGTGACAGGTTGATTGTTGCGCATCCCGCGCTCCGAAGAGAGGTCAATGCCGCCTATATCGTCCGGACTAGGCCAGAAATTGAACCCTCCTTGCAAAGACCGCCAGCCGTCACCTTCCAGACACCGTTGGCGCCCTCGGCAACTGATCGAGTTGCAGTGCCAGCGCGTCCAGGTAGGCGGGCACGCGGTGGATGTCGCCGTGGCCCGCGCCATCGATTTCGCGCAACTGGGCTCGCCCTGCGGCTAGGGTGGCCAGGCGCCGGGCATGCTCGATGGGGATCAGGCCATCCGCCACCCCATGAAGGATGAAGATCGGGCTGCGGACCGCGGCAATTCGGCTTTCACTGGACAGGGGGTACTTGAGCACCCAGTCCGGCACAAGAGGGTAGTCGCGCCGGGCAAGCTCCTTTACGCTGGCGTAGGGTGAGACCAACACGAGCAGGGCGGGAGAAACCTCCTGGGCCAGGCGAACCGCCAGGCCCGTCCCCAGGGACCGCCCATAGACCACGATCGGGTGACCTGCATACCCGGGTGCCACCAGCGTCCAGGCCGCCTCGACGTCGGCATGGAGTTGGGCCTCACTGGAGATTGTGCCGGTACTCTTGCCGAAACCCCGGTAGTCAAGGAGGAAGACGTCGAAATTGCGGCGGCGGTACCACTCTGGATTCCCCATCCAGCTGGCAGCATTGCCGCTGTTGCCGTGGAGAAAGAAGATCAGGCCGCGGGGATTCGGATGGCGCAGGTGGAGGGCGTGGAGCCGGGCCCCTGCTACGGGAATCCAAACCTCCTCGACCCACTGGGCGTCTCCAGGCCGTCCCCGGGCCAGTGGCTCATCGGACGCCATGACCGCTGGATGAAACAGCAGGCTCTCCTGGCGCCAATACACCGCCCCCAGGGCCCCGCCCCAGGCCAGCAGAACTACGAAGGCGAGGACACCTAGGACCCGCAGGATTCGGCCACTGGGCGCGGCGCGTCGACCGGCGTCCATATCCGGTCAGACCCCCGAGGCCTGGGAGGCGACCCAGGCCGTGAAACGGGCCACTTCCGGCCGAACCTCACCCGGCGCGGTAATGAGCCAATAGGCGCGCCCCTGGATATGGCCGCCCTCGCCGCCGATCACCTGGAGGCGCCCTTCGTCGATCAGGCGATCCAGCAGCCGAACCCGGCCCAAAGCCACCCCCTGACCCGCCACGGCCGCCTGGATCAGCTGATCGTAGTGGCTGAAGGACAGCACTCCCCGGGGCCGGTTGCCGGCCAGGCCGTGAGCCGCCAGCCAATCGTCCCAGCGCAGCCAGGGAAAGTTGCGCTGATCAAATTCGAGCAAGGTGACACCGGGCAGGGTCGTGGCATCGAGCGTTTCCAACTCAAGTTGAGGACTCGCCACCGGCGCCACCGATTCGCCGAACAAGCGCAGGGCACCGGCGGGCATGTCATCGTCCGGGCCGTAGCGGATGGCCAGGTCGATATGCTCGCGGGCCAGATCCAGCACCCGGTTGTCCGCCGCCACCCGGACGTTGATCTCGGGGCATTCGGCCTGGAATTCCCGCAGGCGGGGAATCAGCCACAGGGCACAAATGCCGATGGCCGAGGTCACGGTGACCGGCGGACATTCCGCCGAACGGCGGAAGCGATCGGCCAGATCCGCGTAATCCGTGAGCCAGGCCTCGGCGGCGCGGAACAAGCGGGCCCCGGCATCCGTGAGCGCCAAGGCACGGGCCCGGCGCTCGAAAAGCGCCACCCCCAGCGCATCCTCCAGGGTCTGGATCTGCCGACTCACGGCGGACTGGGTGAGGAAGAGCTCCTCCGCCGCCCGGGTGAAGGAAAGGTGGCGGGCAGCGGCCACAAACCCCCTCAACGGATCCAGCGGCGGCAGCCGGGAAAGCGTTCTATCCATGCACTAAACTCATCCAAACAATGCGAATTCCCCGTTTGAAGACAGCATAGGCTGCGCAGATACTGCAATCAAGCGAAGGCAGTGATGCGCTTGATTCATACATACGGAGGATTCCACCATGGCCATTTCGGACCCCACCCTCACTCTTTCCATCACCCCAACCGACCCCGTCGTGCTGGAGCGCGCGGTGGGAACCCGCATCGTGCCCCTGGAAGGCGAAGTGTGGATCACCCAGCATGGCGATTCACGGGACATCATCCTGCATCCCGGCCAGGAATTCATCATCGACCGCCCCGCCTGCCTGGTGATGACCGGCATCCATCTGGCGCGGGTCGCCGTACACCAACCCGACCCGGGCGCGGCACCGGTACGGCAAAGGGCCGCCGCCGGATGGTTCACCTGGTGGCCTCTGCGTTGGAATTCCGCCTCGCAAAAATTGATGGGCGCGGGTTTGCGCCGCATCGCCCTCGGGTGAGCGCCGCCGATCAGCGAATCCGGTCGACATCCGCGCCATTGCGTTCATCGGTATAGACCGGGGCCTCGGCGGGCCGGCTCGAGGCATAACAGCTCGTCACCACATTCGCGAGGGGCCTGCCCCGGTGGAGGACCTCCACCCCACAGCGGCCGAATACGCCCTCCAGCGTCGCCAATACGCCCCGGGCGTAGGGCGTTTCCAGGCGGCCATCGAGGATCAGGTTGGCCAGCAGCACCCCGTCAGGCTTCAAGGCCTGACGGGCCGCCTGCCAGAATTCCCGCGTCACGAGGTGGCTGGGAACGGAGTGGTGATCGCTGAAAACATCCACCACCACCGCGTCAAAACGACGGGTCGTCTGTGCGACGAACCGCCGTGCATCATCCACCACGAACTCCCCCTCCATTTCCCTCCCCAGAAAGCGCTCCTCGGCCAGGGCACGGATCGCCGGGTCGATGTCGACATAGGTGTAGTGATTGCGCGTCTCCCCCAAGGAGAGGGTAAAGCCGCCCGCCCCGAGGACGAGGATCTCGCGCCCGGTGAAGGCGAGATCGTCGAGAAGAATATGGCGCAGGTGAGCAACATAGCGGGCCGTCCGGGGCGGATCGCTGTCATCCAGGATCGAAGCCGTGGAGCCATTCACCGAAAAAACCCGCGGTGCGACAAAACCGGCAAGCTCGACCTTCTTCACGGCATAGTCCGCGTAGGCAGTCTCAACACTGTCGGCGTCCCTGCCGAAGTTGATGACCGCCGCAACTGCCACCACGACCGCGCTGACCACCCAATCCCTCCGGCGAGAGGTGAGCATCAGGACCCCAGCACCGAGCAGTCCGGCGCACAACCAGACGGCCGCCGACACCCCAAGCCATTGCATTACGGTCAGCGACAACAGCAGGGCGCTGAGAAACGACCCGAGCGTCGACCAGAACAGTGCGTTCCCGCTCGCCTCCCCCACCCGCCGGCCGCCGAGCTCATTGGTAAGGATGGGGACGGTCTGGCCCATCAGCCAAGCCAGCGGCCCCAGCACACCCCCCACCACCAGCAGATAAGCGACCCAGGCCGGCTGGAGGTAGGCAAAGGCGCCATTCACGGCCGGCGCCGACAAACCCACCCCGGAGAGGGCCGCGGCAGCGAGAAAATTACGGGCGACCACGCGGCGGAAGTCGGTCTTGACCTTGCCACCGGAGGCATAGCCGAGGGCCAGGGCAAGGAGAAAGAATCCAATGGTCGGCGCTGTGACGACAATGGCGCTGCCCAGATGCGGGACCAGCCGACGCAGGGCGATCACCTCCGCGCCGAGGGAACAGAAACCTTCGATGAATACCACCGCATGGATCAGGGCTGGCGACACTGGGCTCTCCACACCGACTTCGGGGACCGGCTTCGATGCACCCCCGGTCCGGCCCGCCGGGGCCGCCCAAGTTACGGCTCGCCCGCGCTACGGTCAATCCTCGAGGCCGTCCGCCAAAGGGTCGATTCATGCGCTGAACGCATGGCCACCATGCGCAATAGGCGTTTGAAAGACCCGCCGCCACCATCGATACTGACACCATCATGCCCTACGGTGGCCGCGACAACGCGGCGCCGAGGCCCACCTACCGGACGCCCGCTCATGCCAGCAATGCCCGTGGAGTTTTGGTTCGAGTTTGCCAGCACCTATTCCTACCTCGCCGCCCAGCGCATCGAAAGTCTTGCTCGCCCCGCCGGGATCCCGGTGATCTGGCGCCCCTTCCTGCTCGGCCCAGTGTTCCTTTCCCTGGGTTGGAACGACTCGCCGTTCAACATCTATCCGCCGAAGGGACGCTACATGTGGCGGGATCTCGCCCGTCTATGCGCCAAGTACGGGCTGCCCTTCCGGGTTCCGAGCCAGTTCCCCCGCAACGGCCTGCACGCCGCCCGTGTGACCCTGGCGGCAGCCAACGAGCCCTGGTTGCCCGATTTCGTGCGGGCAGTCCTGCGGGCGAATTTCGGTGAAGATCGGGACATTTCCCAGCCCGCGGTCATCCAGGAGATCCTGAGCGAACTGGGCGTCGCACCGGAACTCTGGCTGGAAGGCGCAACTCGGGAGGAGATCAAGACCGCTCTACGCCGGCAAACCGAGCGAGCCACGGAACTGGGGATCTTTGGCGCCCCCACCTTCCTGGTCGGCAGCGAGATGTTCTGGGGCAATGATCGCCTGGAAGACGCCCTTGCCTGGGCGATTCAGCCTCAGCCTCCCGGCTGATTGCTGGGTGCCGGGGCAGGAGCTGCCTCGTCCCTCTTCTTGTGTGCACGCGGGGGCTTACCGGCCGCCGCCGCTGCCTTGGCCGCGCGCCGGGCGTCAATGCGGGCCTGCTTTTCGGCCTTGGCTTGGGCCTCCGCAGCCCTTTCGGCCTCCTTGGCGCGATACTTTTCCCGCCGTTCATCATAGGCCTGCCGGTCCTTGGCCGCCTGGTCGGCGCGGGTCGCGGCGGCGGCTTCGTTTTCGGCGCGGCGGCCGGCGTCGGCCGCCTGACCCTTTTGCCGCGCCACCGTGGCCTCCCGCGCCCGTTGGGCCGCAGCGCCCGCGTCGTGTTCGCGGCGGCTCTGGGACTCGGCTGCGGCCGCCTCGCGCGCCCGGACCGCATCCCTGGCGGCAGCCTCCTCCGCAGGACGATTGGCCTCCCGCTGGCGATCGGCTTCCGCCTGCTCGGCTTCCCGCGCCTCCACGGCCCGGCGCTTTGCCGTCAATTCGAGCTTGGTGGCCTCGGCCTCCAGTGTCCGGGCCCGATTGACCTTGGCCACCCGAAGTTCCACCGCCTGTTCGATGCAGTAATTGACGCGAAAGGCCTTCTGGCATTCCGCCTTGCTGGCGTCGAACTCCACCTGAGCCGCCTGGCGCAGCGCGCTGGCCTCGGCCCGCAGCGCCTTGGATGACCCATCTCCCGCCTCGGCCAGCGCAGCGACGGGAATAAGCAAACTGGCCATCAGGCCGGCGCAAAGAAGACGGGGCATGGGAAAGCGGAGCCGCGGCAAACTCAGGGCTTACTACAATAGCGGCTTTTTCCGGTTCCTGCTGACGTGATCCAGTTTCGAAATGTGCGCCTCGCCCGGGGCATCAAGGTGCTCTTCGAAGGAGCAGCCCTCCAGATTCACCCGGGCTGGAAGGTCGGCCTCACCGGCGCCAATGGGAGCGGCAAATCCAGCCTCTTTGCCTTGTTGCGGGGCGAACTCCATCAGGACCTGGGCGACCTGGAGATTCCCCCCGGGTGGACCATTGCCCACGTGGCCCAGGAGACCCCGGGGCTCGCCACCCCGGCCATTGACTATGTGCTGGACGGCGACACGGAGCTGCGGCGGATCGAAGCCGAGCTCGCTGAGGCCGAAGCCGCCCACGACGGCCACCGCATCGGACTCCTCCATGGCCGCCTTCAGGAGATCGAAGGCTATGGCGCCCGAGCCCGGGCGGCGGCCTTGCTGGACGGCCTGGGCTTTGGCGCGTCGGAGATGGAGCGCCCGGTGTCGGACTTTTCCGGTGGTTGGCGCATGCGTCTGAACCTGGCCCAGGCCCTGATGTGCCGGTCGGACCTGCTGCTGCTGGACGAACCCACCAACCACCTGGATCTGGACGCCGTGATCTGGCTGGAGCAGTGGCTGCGGGATTATCGAGGCACCCTGATGCTGATCTCCCACGACCGGGATTTCCTCGACGCGGTGGTCGGCCAGATCCTGCACCTGGAAGGCCAGCGCCTCACGCTTTACGCCGGGGGCTATTCCGACTTCGAGCGCCAGCGGGCCGAGCGCCTCGCCCAGCAGCAGGCCCTGTTCGAGAAACAGCAGCGGGGGCGCGCCCACCTCCAAAAATACGTGGACCGCTTCCGCGCCAAGGCCACCAAAGCCCGCCAGGCCCAGAGCCGGATCAAGGCCCTGGAGCGCATGGAGCTCATCGCTGCGGCTCACGTGGACACGCCCTTCACCTTCACCTTCCGCGAACCGGCGGCGGCGCCTGACCCACTGCTCCAACTTGAAGGTGCCCGGGTCGGCTATGGCGAGCGGGCGATCCTCGATCAGGTCACCTTGACCCTGCGCCCGGGTGAGCGAATTGGCCTGTTGGGGCGCAACGGCGCCGGCAAATCCACCCTCATCAAACTGCTGGCGGGCACCCTGGCGCTCGCCAGCGGGGAACGGCGCGAAGGCAAGGGCCTGGCCCTGGGCTACTTTGCCCAGCATCAACTGGAAAGCCTGCGCCCCGACGAGTCACCACTCCAACATCTGATGCGCCTCGACACCGGCACGCGGGAACAGGATCTGCGGGACTACCTGGGCGGCTTCGATTTTCGCGGCGACATGGCGATGGCCGCCTGCGGCGCTTTTTCCGGTGGCGAGAAGTCCCGCCTGGCCCTGGCGCTGCTCATCTGGCACAAACCCAACCTGCTGCTCCTGGATGAACCGACCAACCACCTGGACCTGGAGATGCGCCACGCCCTCACCCTGGCGCTCCAGGACTATGTGGGGGGCATGGTCATCGTCTCCCACGACCGGGCCTTGCTGCGGGCCACCTGCGACCGCTTCCTGCTGGTGGATGGCGGGCGCCTGACCCCCTTTGACGGCGATCTGGATGACTACAAGGACTGGCTCGCCCAACGCCGGGCCGAAGCCGCGCTGGCGGCCCAATGCCCGGATCGGGCCGCCGACAAGGCCGCGCGCAAGGCGGAGCGGGAACAAAGCGCTGCGGACCGTCAGGCCCGGCTCGCCGCCCGGCGTCCCTTGGTGAAGGAACTGGAGCAGATCGACAAACGTCTGGCGGCCTGGCACCAGGAAAAGTCGGATCTGGATGATCGCCTCGGCGACCCAGGCCTCTACGCCAGCGGACACGCCGAAGAATTGCAGACCCTGTTGCGGCGGCAGGGGGAACTGGCCGGGCGGATCGACGAGGCCGAACTGCGCTGGCTGGAGATCCACGAAGCCCTGGAGGCCTTGCCAGCGGAATGAGGCGCCCCCGGCACAATCCAGAACCGATAGGCGATTCATATCGCAAGAATCTCAATTATCAATTGGGACAATGCATGATCTGGCGATAATCTACGCCCATCGAATTTTTCCCCCAACCCTCAGAGGAGCTGTCATGTCGATCATCAACACCGAAATCAAGCCCTTCAAGACCCAGGCCTACCACAATGGCAAGTTCGTGCCGGTGAGCAGCGAGGATCTGAAAGGCAAGTGGTCCATTTTCTTCTTCTACCCGGCGGACTTCACCTTTGTTTGCCCCACCGAACTGGGCGACATGGCCGATGTGTATCCCGAGTTCCAGAAGCTGGGCGTCGAGGTGTACTCGGTTTCTACCGACACCCACTTCGTGCACAAGGCCTGGGCGGACGCCTCCGAAACCATCAAGAAGATCAAGTACGTCATGCTGGGCGACCCCACGGGCGCCATCACCCGCGCCTTCGACGTGATGATCGAAGAAGAGGGCCTGGCCCTGCGCGGCACCTTCGTGGTGAACCCGGAAGGCGTCATCAAGGTCGCTGAAATCCATGACCTGGGCATTGGTCGTGACGCCTCTGAGCTGCTGCGCAAGGTGAAGGCTGCCCAGTACGTAGCCTCCCACCCGGGCGAAGTCTGCCCCGCCAAGTGGCAGGAAGGCGCGGAAACCCTGAAGCCCTCCCTGGACCTGGTCGGCAAGATCTAAGCCGGAGTTCCAGACCGGCGCCCGGCCAGCCCCGGGCGCCCCATCCGACACGGATGGCAACGCAAAGGCGCCAGCGGGTTTCCATGCACCGCCCCCTGGCGCTTTTTCATTGCCCATTCCTTTGAATCAAGGAGAACAACCATGCTCGACGACGGCATCAAGGCCCAACTCAAGGCCTACCTGGAGAAGCTCCACTGGCCCATCGACCTTGTGGCTTCCCTCGACGGCAGCCCGAAATCCTCTGAAACCCGCGCCCTGCTGGACGACATCGCGAGCCTCTCGGAGCGCGTCTCCGTCCGCCATGACGGAGACTCGTCCCTCAAGCCGTCTTTCACAGTAGGCAAGCATGGGGAGCCCGCCCGGGTCGCCTTTGCCGGCTTGCCCATGGGCCATGAATTCACGTCCCTGATCCTGGCCCTGCTCCAGGTGGGGGGCCACCCGCCCAAGGTGGAGCAGGCGGTGATCGACCAGATCAAGGGCCTTGAGGTGGATCTGGCCTTTGAGACCTTCATCTCCCTGTCCTGCCACAACTGCCCGGACGTGGTCCAGGCACTGAACCTGATGTCGGTGCTGAATCCCCGGATCAGTCACACCATGATCGACGGCGCGCTGTTTCAGGAGCGGGTCGATGCGCTGCAGATCATGGCCGTGCCCACAGTCTTCGTGAACGGCACACCGTTCGGCCAGGGCCGCATGACCCTGGAGGAGATTGTCGCCAAGGTGGACACCGGCGCTGCGGAGAAGGAAGCCGCCAAACTTTCGGCGAAGGAGCCCTACGATGTGCTGGTGGTCGGGGGCGGCCCGGCCGGCGCGGCAGCGGCGATCTACGCCGCGCGCAAGGGCATCCGTACCGGGGTGGTGGCGGAGCGCTTTGGCGGCCAGGTGATGGACACCCTGGGCATTGAGAACTTCATCTCCGTGAAATACACCGAGGGCCCGAAGCTGGTGGCAGCCCTAGAAGAGCACGTCAAGGAGTACGGGGTCGACATCATGAACCTGCAGCGCGCCGCCAAGCTCCTGCCGGGGGACAGCCTTCATGCGGTGCAGTTGGAGAACGGCGCCACCCTCAAGGCCAAGACGGTGATCGTTTCCACCGGCGCCCGCTGGCGGGAGATGAACGTACCGGGGGAGAAAGAATTCCGTGGCAAGGGCGTGGCCTATTGTCCCCACTGCGACGGCCCCCTCTTCAAGGGCAAGCGCGTGGCGGTGGTGGGCGGCGGCAACTCCGGGGTGGAAGCGGCCATCGACCTCGCCGGCATTGTGGCCCACGTCACCCTGCTCGAATTCGCCGAGGATCTGCGGGCCGACGCCGTGCTGCAGAAGAAGCTCTACAGCCTGGCCAACGTCACGGTGATCAAGAGCGCCCAGACCACCGAGGTGACGGGCAAAGACAAGGTGAATGGCCTGATGTACAAGGATCGGGTATCCGGCGAGACCCACTGGGTGGAACTGGAAGGCATCTTTGTCCAGATCGGATTGCTGCCGAACACCGATTTCCTCAAGGGCACCCTGGAACTTTCGCGCTTTGGCGAAGTGATCGTGGATGCCAAGGGCCAAACTTCGGTGCCGGGGGTCTATGCGGCCGGGGACTGCACGACGGTGCCCTACAAGCAGATCGTGATCGCCATGGGCGAGGGGTCGAAAGCCGCGCTCTCGGCCTTCGACCATCTCATCCGGACCTCGGCCCCGGCCTGATTCCCGGCCACAACCGCCGGGCGGTGGCATCACCGCGCCGGCTGCTAAAATGGCGGCTTTTCTCCACCAGGAAAGCCGCCGTGCGCATTGTCTGCCTTGACCTCGAAGGGGTGCTGGTCCCCGAAATCTGGATTGAATTCGCCGAGCGCACCGGCATTCCCGAACTGCGCCGGACCACCCGCGACGAGCCCAATTACGACACCCTGATGAAGTACCGCCTGAACATCCTGGCGGAGCACAAACTTGG
The DNA here is from genome assembly GCA_016791025.1 of Zoogloeaceae bacterium. Taxonomy (GTDB): domain Bacteria; phylum Pseudomonadota; class Gammaproteobacteria; order Burkholderiales; family Rhodocyclaceae; genus JAEUNX01. Next base: position 12,957 of record JAEUNX010000089.1, read on the forward strand.
GCTGCCCGACATCCAGAAGGTGATTGCCGACATGGGCCCGATGGCTGGCGCCCGGGCTTTCCTGGACGAGTTGCGGAACACCTATCAGGTGATCATCCTCTCGGACACGTTCTACGAATTCGCCAAGCCGCTGATGGTGCAACTAGGCCTGCCCACCCTGTTCTGTCACAGCCTGGAGGCGGACGCTAGCGGGGTTCTGGTGAATTACCACCTGCGCATGCCCAACCAGAAACAGGAGGCCGTGCGCCGTTTCAAGGAACTCAACTTCCAGGTCGTTGCGGCGGGCGACAGCTACAACGACACCGCGATGCTCGGCGAGGCCCATGGCGGCATCCTTTTTCACCCCCCTGAAAACGTGATACGGGAATTTCCTCAGTTTCCGGTCACGCGGGATTACGCCGCCCTGCGCGGGGAAATCGACAAGGCCTTCGCCCGCATCGTCTGAGTCTCGCCATGCACCGCGAACGCTATTTCACGCTTTCCGCATCCTGCCCGGACCGGGTCGGCATTGTTGCGCAGGTATCCGGCTTCATTGCCGAACATCGGGGCTGGATTCTGGAGACTGCGCTCCACGCCGAACCCCCCGGCGACGGCGAGACCGTCGGCCGGTATTTCATGCGCATCGAGATCAAGGCCGATTCGCTGCCCTTCATGCTCACCGAGTTTCGCGAGCGTTTCCGTCCAGTCGCCGAAGGATTGCAGATGGAGTGGAAGATCACCGACTCGGCCGTAAAAAAGCGGGTCGTGATCCTGGTGTCGAAACAGGAGCATTGCCTGTACGACCTCCTGGCGCGCTGGCAATCGCGGGAACTCGACATCGAGATTCCGTGCATCATCTCCAATCACGACACGTTCAAGGGCTTCGTCGAGTGGCACGGGATCCCGTTCCACCACGTTCCGGTGACCCGGGAGACGGCACCGCGCGCCAACGCCGAGATTCAGCGCATCTTCGAGGAAGTCGGTGGTGACACGATGGTCCTCGCGCGCTACATGCAGATCGTGTCGCCAGAGCTATGCGCCGCCTACCCCGGGCGGATCCTGAATATCCATCACAGCTTTCTGCCGAGCTTCGTCGGCGCCAAGCCCTATCATCAAGCCTACGCCAAGGGCGTCAAGCTCATCGGCGCCACCTGCCATTACGTCACGGCCGAACTCGATCAGGGGCCGATCGTGGAGCAGGATGTCATCCGGATTGACCATTCCGACTCGGTCGAAGACATGGTCCGCTACGGCAAGGACATCGAGAAGGCCGTCCTGGCCCGGGGGCTGCGTTACCACCTGGAAGACCGAGTACTGATCCACAGGAACAAGACCGTCGTCTTTCGCTGAGCGCCACCAAGAAAAAAGCGGGAACCTGGAAAGATTCCCGCTTTGAAACCGCCGGCCCGCAGGCCAGCGGGCCATATCACCGTTGGATCGTGTTACGTGGCATCAGGGCGTAGCCCAAGCCCCCAAGCACTGCGCCCAGAACCGCCGTCAGAGCACCCAACTGGGTGGCCACGACCGCGACGACTGTCCCAAGCAACGGAACCGACGTGGTTCTCTTTAGCATCATGCACCTCAATCCAATTCCGCCCAGTTCAGGAAGCTGTCCATCGGCGGCCCCAGTGAATTCTTGAATTGCCGGCCGCGGGTGACCACCCCCAGCCGTGACTTTCTGCATACCCTCGCCGTTTCAAACAAGGCGGGCGCCGCGAGGCGCCCGCCAAGAGCCAGGGAACTGCAGACTCGATTACATGTGATAGGCCGTTTCGCCGTGGGAGGTGACGTCCAAACCTTCCCGCTCTTCCTCTTCCGGCACCCGCAGACCGATAAACATATCGACGATCTTATAGGCCACCAGGGAAACGATACCGGACCACACCACCGCCACGCCCACGCCCCAAAGCTGGCTGATCACCTGGGCCTTCATGTCGAAGGTGGCCACCGCGTCGGCAACGTAGTCATAGACCCCGACGCCGCCCAGGGCCGGATCAGCAAAGACGCCGGTCAGGACCGCGCCAAGGATGCCACCGACGCCATGGACGCCGAACACATCCAGAGCATCGTCGGCACCCAGCATGCGCTTCAGGCCATTCACGCCCCACAGGCAGATCACGCCAGCGGCCGCGCCGATGACCAGCGCGCCGATGGGGCCAACCCAGCCGCAGGCGGGGGTGATCGCCACCAGACCCGCGACGGCACCAGAGGCGGCACCCAGCATGGAGGGCTTACCCTTGATGATCCATTCCATGAACATCCAGGACATGGTCGCCACACCGGTCGCCAGCAGGGTGTTCAGGAACGCCAGGGCGGCGAGGCCGTTAGCTTCCAGGTTGGAGCCGGCATTGAATCCGAACCAACCCACCCACAGCAAGGAAGCGCCGACCATGGTCAGCGTCAAGCTGTGCGGAGCCATGGATTCCTTACCGTAACCAATCCGCTTGCCCACCATGAAGGCACCCACCAAACCCGCCATGGCCGCGTTGATGTGCACCACCGTACCACCGGCGAAATCAAGCGCTCCCTTCTGGAACAGGAACCCGGCCGTGGCAGCTGCGGCCTCACCGGCTTCGGCGCTGGTGTAAGCATCCGGGCCCGCCCAGTACCAGACCATGTGTGCCATGGGGAGGTAGGAGAAGGTGAACCAGATCACCATGAAGAGCAGCACGGCGGAGAACTTCATACGCTCGGCGAAACCCCCGATGATCAGGGCCGGCGTAATCGCTGCGAACGTCGCCTGGAATACGATATAGACGTATTCAGGGATATAGACGCCCTTGCTGAAGGTGGCCGCGACAGACTCGACGGTGACGCCTTTCAGGAACAGCTTGTCAAAACCACCGAAGAACGCACTTCCTTCGGTAAATGCGACGCTATACCCGTAAATGACCCAGAGGGTCACCATCACCGAAAAGATCACGAAGACCTGCATCAGCACCGAAAGCATGTTCTTGGCGCGGACCAAGCCACCATAGAACAGCGCAAGGCCCGGAATGGTCATCAGGATCACCAGGGCGGTGGCGACGATCATCCAGGCGGTATCACCCTTGTTGGGGACCGGTGTCGCGGCAGCGGGCGCTTCGGCAGCCGCCGGCGCCGCCGCAGCGGGGGCCGTCGCCGCCGGGGCTTCGGCGGGCGCCGCCTTTTCCTCCGCATAGACGCCGCCCGACAGGCCGACGGCACAGACCGTCAGCAGTATGGCGAATAGCTTTTTCATCTAATAACTCCCTTACAGAGCATCCACGCCGGTTTCACCGGTACGGATGCGAATGGCTTGCTCCAGATCGAAGACGAAAATCTTGCCGTCGCCGATCTTTCCGGTGCTGGCTGATTTTTCGATGGCTTCGATGGCCTGATCGAGCAGGTCATCCCGGATTGCGGCTTCGATTTTCACCTTGGGGAGGAAATCGACCACATATTCGGCGCCCCGATACAATTCGGTGTGCCCCTTCTGCCGCCCGAATCCCTTGACCTCGGTGACGGTGACGCCCTGCACGCCAATGGCAGACAGAGCCTCCCGGACTTCGTCGAGTTTGAACGGCTTGATGATCGCGGTGATGAACTTCATGATGGTTTCCTTTCACTTCGGCGGGCCGGCGGCCCGCCCAAATTCACCAATTCGCTATCAGAAAGTCTTGTTGACGCTGAGCACCCAGCTGTCGCTGGCCCAGTTCTGACCGCCGACTTTATAGAAGCCGGAATCGGAATCAGTGCCGATATAGCTCAGGCCGACGTTCACACCCAGAACTTCCTTGGTCACGCCGATCTTCCAGTCGTTGTACGAGGCCACGCTGTTGTGGGCGACATTCTGACGACCGAAGTGCGCGCCAACGATGAAGCCATTCCATACGTCATACGACGCAGACAAATCGTAGTACTGACTTCCCTTGGAGTCGGGGGTACCGAAAAGGTTGGTGAAAGACCGGGAATACTTGAAGGTCAGGAACTCCCAGGTCACGCCGACATAGCCTTCCAGGGTATTCGGGCTGGGTACGCCAGCAGCGCTGACGTCAGCACCCGGGTAGTAATACTGCAGCAGGCCAACGTCCAGGGTGACGGGCCCGACGGGAACCTTGTAGCCGCCGTAGAAATCCCATTCGAGGCTGTTGCTGGAACTGGAGTTGATGGCATCGAACCAGGACACATTGGAGGCCCAAGTACCCAGGTAAAAGCCACTTTCGTGGGAATAATCAAATCCACCCTGAAGGGCGGCCTTCTTCTCGGTCTGGGCGATGCCGCGATAACGGTACTCGGACACGAAGCCCACGTTGCCGGTGAAGGTATGGGGGCTGGCGGCCGGCTCTTCTGCCAGGGCGGCGCCCGAATACAGGGCCGGCAGAGCGGCCAACACCGACAGGGCGATCATGGACTTGCGCATTGCGTTTCTCCTTGAATTAAAATATGGCACTGCACATCTGCACGAATCGTGCCCAAACAAAAGAATTCTTTTTTTTCAATTTGATAAATCTCTACCCGGGGGATTGCTGCATAGCAGCAGCACCGTATTGGTGCCCAAAAGTCATTTGATGCACCATACCGATGCTACAACTTTCGAAACAGGCCGTGACCGCCCTCATGACGGCTTGATCAGCGTGCTATCCTTGAATTCGAAACGCCTGCGAGTCGGAAGGAGGAAGTAATGGTCGGGCCAAAAATCTTCGAAGATATCAGCAGCAAACTCAGCGAACTCGCCGCCAACAGCCCAGCGCGAGATCTGGAAAAAAACGTCCGCGCCGTCATGGCCAGCGCCTTTACCAAACTTGATCTGGTGACTCGCGAAGAATTCGATGCCCAGCGGGAAGTGCTCTCCCACGCCCTGACCCGTCTGGCGGAGCTGGAGCATCGCGTCGCCGAGCTTGAAGCCCAAATCGCCGGCCGCGGGGCCGAATAACCCGCCGGACGAGGCAGTGTTTGGGCCCGCCGCGTCTGTCGAAGTGGAGTAGACTCAGCGCCTTTATTCCAAAGGCATGGCATGACCCTCGCCCAGGTCCGGACCCGAGCCCTCCTCGGCCTCGAAGCCGTGGAGGTGCTCGTTGAAGTACATCTCGCCAATGGTCTGCCGGCCTTTACCTTGGTGGGCCTGCCCGACACCGAGGTTCGGGAAGCCCGGGATCGGGTCCGGGCGGCACTCCTGACCGGCGGTTATGAATTTCCCCAGCGTCGTTTGACCGTGAATCTGGCCCCCGCCGATTTGCCGAAGGAAGGCGGCCGCTTCGACCTCCCCATCGCCCTGGGCATTCTCGCCGCGTCCGGCCAGATCAAGGGCCACACCCTCGATGGTCTGGAATGCGTCGGAGAGCTTTCGCTGTCCGGCGAGCTTCGCCCGGTGCGTGGCACCCTCAT
>JAEUNX010000091.1 GCA_016791025.1 Zoogloeaceae bacterium
GCCCCGCCGAGGCGGCGTGCTTCGAAGGGCGAGAGTTGCTTGTAAATTGTGCCCACCCGGGCACGCTGCTCGTCGTCGAGGACAGGGCAATTGATGGCCCCAGGAATACGGTCTTCTGCGAATTCGGCAGGCGATCGGGTATCAATGACCTCGTCAAAGTCGAAGAGCTGTGCTACGGTCGCCACGCCTTTTTTCATACTCGCCTCGCCCCTGCGGGGGCAACTCCATGGAAGCCGTTCAACTCACCCGATTTTCCCATGGTGGCGGATGTGGCTGCAAAATCGCCCCCGCCGTTCTTTCAAATCTGATGTCCCGCATTCCCGCAGGCTTGGTGCCGCCAGAATTGTTGGTTGGCACCGAGACTGCCGACGACGCCGCAGTCTACCGTCTCAACGACGATCAGGCCCTGGTGGCGACCACCGACTTTTTCACCCCCATTGTTGACGATCCCTACGACTTTGGCCGGATTGCCGCGACCAATGCATTGTCGGATGTCTTTGCCATGGGGGGGCGGCCTATCCTCGCCCTGGCTCTGGTGGGCATGCCTCTCGACAAGCTCCCCGCCGAGGTAATCGGCCGGATCCTGGAGGGTGGAGCCCGGGTCTGCCGCGATGCCGGCATTCCCATCGCCGGGGGGCATTCGATCGACGTCCTGGAGCCCATCTACGGCCTTGTCGGACTCGGCCTCGTCCACCCGGCGCAGGTCAAGCGTAACGCCTCGGCCCGGGCGGGGGATTGCCTGATCCTGACCAAGCCGTTGGGCATTGGCATTCTCTCTGCAGCCCTCAAAAAGGGGGTGTTGTCACCTGAGGCCTATGCAGAAATGCTCCAATGGACGACGACCCTCAATGCTGCGGGAACCGCGCTAGCGGCGCTCGATGGGGTCCATGCCATGACCGATGTGACCGGTTTTGGCCTAGCGGGCCATCTCCTCGAAATCTGCCGTGGATCCGGGCTGACGGCGCGGGTGGCCGTCGAGACCCTCCCCGTCATCGCCGAGGCCGCGCGCCATCTGCGGGCCGGGGTCGCCACCGGGGCGTCCGGCCGCAATTGGGCGAGTTACGGTGAAGCCATTACCCTGGCGGCGGACCTGCCGCCGGAGACCCAAAAGCTTCTCACTGACCCTCAGACCAGTGGGGGGCTCCTGATCGCCTGCGCTCCCGAGGTGGTGGCGATCGTTCAGGATGCCATCATTGCGGCGCAGGGCAGCCGCGGGGCCGTGATCGGTCGGCTCGAATCGGGGCCGGGCCGGATTCACTTCAGTTGAGGCCGGTGGTCCCGCACCGCTCACCGGGTAATATTTATCGAGGAGGACCTGGCATGGCCATGGACGAAGTGGACTACGAAGTGTTCGGCAACGAGATGCAGTATGTGGAAGTGGAACTCGACCCCGGCGAAGCGGCGGTGGGCGAGGCCGGTGCCATGATGTACATGCAGGACGGCATCGAAATGGACACGGTTTTCGGCGACGGTTCGGCCCAGCAAGGCGGGTTCTTCGGCAAGCTCATGGGCGCCGGCAAGCGCCTGATCACCGGCGAGAGTCTGTTTACGACCGTTTTTCACAATGAATCGAACGGCAAGCGTCGGGTGGCCTTCGCCGCTCCTTACCCGGGAAAGATCATTCCCCTGGATCTAGGGGATCTGGGCGGGACGCTGATCTGTCAGAAAGACTCCTTCCTCTGCGCGGCAAAGGGGGTGTCCCTTGGTATCGCCTTTCAGAGGAAGATCGGCGTGGGCCTCTTTGGCGGCGAAGGCTTCGTCATGCAGAAGCTCGACGGTGACGGCCTGGCCTTCATCCACGCCGGGGGCACCCTCAAGGAGGTGGCCCTGGCACCCGGCCAGACACTTCGGGTGGATACCGGTTGCGTGGTGGCTTTCCAACCCAGTGTTGATTTCGACATTCAGTTCGCCGGCAAGATCAAGACCGCTCTGTTTGGCGGCGAGGGCCTGTTTTTTGCCGTGTTGCGGGGGCCGGGCAAGGTGTGGCTGCAGTCGTTGCCGCTTTCGCGGATGGCCGACCGGATCGTTCGAGCCTCTCCGGCGGCGGGCGGGCGCGGTCGGGAGGAGGGTTCAATGCTCGGAGGATTGGCACTCGGAGGCCTTCTGGGGGGAAGCGATGAATAGGACCCCGGCATGGTAAGTCGTCCGGAATTTTCCGCTCGCCATTTCGGCCCGGGCAGCAGCGATGGCGGGACTCCCGTCGTCCTGGTCTGGCGCGACCAATGGCTGGTGGTCCGCCGGGGCGTCGAGGTGATCCACACCCTTCGGGCGGTCGAGGTGGAGCCTGCCGCTCGCGGGTTCAACAACGCCCAGCTCGCCCTGCAATGGACCATCGACGATGACCGGCATATGGTGGTCCTCGACTCAGCCGCGGCGGCGGCGTTCCGCGAAGTCAGCCCGCCCGCACTCCAGCACCGTCTGCAGCCGGTGGCGGCGGTCCAGCGGCGGACCGAACGGCGATTCCGCTGGGGGATCGCCCTGCTCGCAGTGCTGGCCTTGCTGCCGGTGGCGGCGTTGGGACTGGTGCTGGCGTTTGCCGATCCCCTGGCCGGCTGGGTCGTCGATCGCATCCCGCCCAGTGTCGAGGCCCGGATCGGCGAATCGGTCCTGGCGCAGACCCGGGCCCAGGGCAAGCTGATCACCGCCGGGCCCGCCCACGAGGCCCTGCAGACCATCGGTCGTCGGCTCGCGGGACCCGAGGAATCGTTGCAATTCTTCGTGGCGGATCGCCCGGAGGTCAACGCCTTTGCCGCCCCCGGAGGAATCGTGGTGGTCAATGGTGGCCTGCTGAGCCTGGCCGATTCGGCGGAAGAGGTGGCCGGGGTCCTGGCCCATGAAATTGCCCACGTCGAATTGCGGCATGGATTGCGACAAATGGTCAAATCCGCGGGGATCCGGGTGCTCCTGTCGCTGGCGGCGGGGGACTACGGCCAACTGGCCGGGTGGGGCGCCCAGCTCTCGGAACTCAAGTTCTCCCGCGATGCCGAGCGAGAGGCGGACAGCCGGGGGCTCTCGCGGCTGGTTGGCGCCGAGATCGACCCGAGTGGCCTGGGCCGGTTCTTCGCCAAGCTCGAGTCTGTCGAAGGTGCAGGCGGGGCCTTGCCGGCGGTGCTCTCGACCCATCCCGCGACGGAGGAGCGGAAGGCCGCCCTGGAGGCAGCGCTCGTCCAGTTGCCCCCGGTGGCGGTCAGGCCCCTGGGCATCGAATGGCCGGCGGTCCGGGCGGCGCTGGAATCCCCCCGACCCTAGCGGGAGGGCTGGGGCGCAGCCAGGGGTTCGGGTAGGATTGCGCGGCGGGTCACCGGGGAGGGGCCCGCCAGTTCGCCCCGCCCCTGGGGCGACGATTTTCGGCGACAGGAGAATAACAGCATGGCCGACAGCACCGCACTGCCCGCGTCCGCGCTCCGGGCCGCTTGCGATCCCGCCACTTTTGACTTCACCACCACCGATGAATTACAGGGCCTGCCCGACGCGACGGCTTCCCTTGGCCAGGGGCGGGCGGAGGAGGCGCTCCATTTCGGCCTGACCATTCGCCAGCCGGGTTATCACGTCTTCGTGCTTGGCGAGCATGGCACCGGGCGTCACGCCGTGGTGTTCCGCCTGATCGAGGAGCTGGCGGCCCAAGGGAGTGTGCCGCCGGACCTTTGTTATCTGCATAACTTTGACGATCCCCTGCGCCCGCGTCTGCTGACCCTGCCGGCGGGGCGAGGCGGGGCGTTGAAGAACGACATGCACGCCTTCATCCGCGACCTGGGGCCGGCGATCGACGGCGCCCTCGAAAGCGAAACCCATGGCAACCGGGTCGAGGCCCTGCAGGAGGCCCACAAGGCCCGGGAGGAGGGGGCGCTTTCGGCGTTGGGGGATGCCAGCGGAGCCGATGCCTTGGCCCTCCTTAGGACGGCGGAGGGCTTCGTGTTCGCCCCCACCAAGGAAGGGGAAACCCTCACGCCGGAAGCCTTTGACGCCCTGCCTGAGGAGGAGCGGGAGCGCATCGAAGGCACTGTACATGGGTGGAGCGAGAAGCTCGCCGACCTGCTGGAGGAGTTTCCCGGGTGGCGCAAGGAACTGCACGAATCCATCAGCCGCGCCGAGCGCGAGGTGTTGGCCCCTGCGGTGGACCACCTATTGCGGAGCCTGCGGGAGCGCTACGCCGATCTGGCCCAGGTGGAAGCTTTCTTTGACGCCATTCGCAAGGATCTGCTCGACAGCGGCGCCAACTGGAGCAGTCCCGGCGAGGACGAGGAAGAAGTCCCTGAGGAGGACGGAACCCGCTTCCACCGCTATCAAGTCAAGCTCCTGGTGGATCACAGCCAGACCGTGGGGGCGCCGGTGGTGCGGGAGACCAACCCCGGCTTCGGCAACCTCATCGGCCGGATCGAGCACATCGTCCAGATGGGCAATGTGGTCACCAACTTCAATCTCATCCGTGCCGGGGCCCTGCACCGGGCGAGCGGAGGCTACCTGGTACTGGACGCCGAGCGCATGTTCAGCCAGCCCTACGCGTGGGAAGGACTCAAGCGGGCCCTTCGCAGCGGCCAGATCCGGATCGAGCCTCCGGCCGAACTGCAGAGCTGGAGCGGTACGCTGACCCTCGAACCGGAACCGGTCCCGTGCGACCTCAAGGTCGTGCTGATCGGGGATCGTGAGACGTTTTATCTGCTCACCGAGCACGAGCCGGATTTTGCCGAACTCTTCAAGGTGGCGGCGGATTTCGAGGATGAATTGCCACGCACCCCGGCCAACGAGCGCTATTACGCCCGCCTGCTCGCCACTCTGTCGCGCAATGCCGGTCTGCTGCCGCTGGATTCCGGCGCGGTGGCCCGTCTGGTGGAGCACGGATCCCGGGTGGCGGATGCGGCGGACCGGCTGACGCTGCATACCCGTCAGCAGGGCGACGTCATGCGGGAGGCGGATTTCATCGCACGCAACGAGGGAGCATCGGCCCTGTCCCGACAGCACATCGATCGCGCCCTGGCGGCCCGTGGACGACGATTCGGCCGCTACCCGGAGAAGGTGCGCGAATCGATCCTGGATGGCACAACGCTCATCTCGACCTCCGGGGAGCGCGCGGGCCAGGTCAATGGCTTAGTCGTGGTGGAACTGGCTGGCGAACGCTTTGGCCACCCGGTTCGGATCACCGCCACGGCGCGGGTCGGCGACGGCGACGTGGTGGACATCGAGCGGGAAACGGACCTGGGTGGGGCCATCCATTCCAAGGGCGTGCTGATCCTCACCGCATTTCTGGCGGCCCGCTACGCTCGCCACCAGCCTCTGTCGCTTACCGCGAGTCTGGTTTTCGAGCAATCCTACGCCCCCGTGGAGGGGGACTCGGCATCTCTGGGTGAGTTGTGCGCCTTGCTGTCGGCCCTTTCCCAGGTGCCGATCCGCCAAAGTTTCGCCATGACCGGGTCGGTCAATCAGTTCGGTGAGGTCCAGGCCATTGGTGGCGTCAATGAGAAAATCGAAGGCTTCTTCGATCTTTGCGCTGCCCAGGGACTGACCGGTGGTCAGGGGGTCGTGATTCCCAAATCCAACGCACGCCACCTGATGCTGCGGGAGGATGTGGTTGCCGCCGCGGCCGCGGGCCGGTTCCACATTCACGCGGTCGAGACCGTGGATCAGGCAATGGAGATCCTGACCGGCCAGGCGGCCGGCGCGCCGGATGCCAAAGGTGCCATGCCCCGGGACAGCATTAATCTGAAGGTTGCCGATGCATTGGCCGATATGGCGGCCCGCCGCCACGCCCTGGGCGGCGAGGAAGAGGGGCGTCGTCGTCGGCGAGGCTAGGTGCCTGCCGCGACGGCGTCGAGGCGGGCAAGCCAGGGCACCCGCTCGGCATCGCTGACAAAGCTCGCCTCCAGGCTGTTGCGGGCAATCTGGGTGAGCTCCGCCCGACTGAGCGAAAGGGCCAGGGCCGTGTCGACAAAATTTTTCAGGATATAGCCGCCGAAGTAGGCCGGATCATCGGAGTTGATCGTCACCTTGAGTCCGGCGCGCAGGAGCTGGGCCAGGTTGTGGTCTTCCAGCCGCTTGAAGACGCACAGCTTTACGTTAGAAAGGGGGCAGACGGTCAGCGGCGTGCCGTCCTCAGCGAGACGAGCCAGAAGGTCAGCGTCTTCGCTGGCCCGTACGCCATGGTCGATGCGCTCCACCTGGAGGAGATCCAGCGCTTGCCGGATATACGCGGGCGGTCCTTCCTCCCCGGCGTGGGCCACCACGTGGAGGCCCAATTCCCGGCAGCGGGCGAAGACCCGCGCGAACTTGGAGGGGGGGTGGCCGCGTTCAGACGAATCGAGTCCCGCCCCATGGATGCGCGCCAGATGGGGTTCCGCCTCGGTCAGGGTGGCGAAGGCGTCTTCCTCTGACAAATGCCGCAGAAAGCAGAGGATCAGGCGCGAACTCACCCCGAGCTCGGTTTGGGCTGTGTGGCAGGCCCGTTCGAGCCCGTCAAGCACGGTGCCGTAGGCGACGCCCCGCGCGGTGTGGGTCTGAGGGTCGAAGAACAATTCGGCATGCACCACGCCGTCGGCGGCCGCCCGGCGGAAGTAGGCCATCGCCAGATCGAAGAAGTCCGCTTCGTGAATGAGGGCCGCCGCCCCCGCGTAGTACAGGTCGAGGAAGGATTGGAGGTCGGTAAAGGCGTAGGCCGCCCGGGTCGCCTCGACGCTGGCCCAGGGCAAGGGTACCCCGTTGCGTTGGGCGAGGGAGAACATCATTTCCGGTTCGAGACTACCCTCGATGTGAAGGTGCAGTTCCGCTTTGGGCAGCGCGCGCAGAAAGGCTTCCAATTCCATTTGCGATCTCCATGGGATGGGGCATTTTGCCCGCAGGCGCGCGCGGGGTGAGCGCGACAGAGTGAGCTTGCCATGATCTCCCGCCCGGCGCGAAGGGGTTTGTCGCGGAATCCCAAGCCCGCCGCCGGCCGCCGCTTCCCCCGGCTGTGCTAAGATCGGCGCTCGATTCCCGGCGGGGATCGCGTCCTGACTCTCCCTCCCGCACCGAGATTCCATGCGCATTCTGGTCAGCAACGACGATGGTTATTTCGCCCCTGGCATCGCTGCGCTGGCCGAAGCGCTAACCTCCCTCGGGCAGGTGACCGTCGTGGCGCCGGAGCGCGACCGCAGTGGTGCAAGCAATTCCCTGACCCTGGACCGCCCCCTCACATTGCGGCGCACGGCGAACGGCTTCTACTACGTCAATGGAACGCCCACCGATTGCGTCCATCTGGCGGTGACCGGGATGTTGGATACCTTGCCGGACATGGTGGTCTCTGGCGTTAATCACGGCGCCAACATGGGCGATGACACCATCTACTCCGGCACTGTTGCCGCGGCGACGGAAGGGTTCCTTCTTGGCGTGCCGTCCATGGCGGTGTCCCTCGCCAGCAAGCAGGCGAGCGATTTTTCCACCGCGGCGAGGGTGGCCCGGGATCTGGCCGAACGCTTTCTCGCCCGTCCCCTGGGACAGCCGGTCCTGCTCAATGTGAACGTTCCCGATCGGCCCCATGGCGAACTCCGGGGCTTGCGGGCGACCCGCCTGGGCAAGCGGCACAAGGCCGAGCCGGTGGTGAAGAGCCTCACGCCGCGTCAAGAGACGGTGTATTGGGTGGGCGCCGCTGGCGAGGCTCAGGATGCCGGCGAGGGGACCGATTTCCACGCCGTGGCGGACGGTTATGTGTCGGTCACCCCACTGCAGATGGATCTTACCCACACTGGGCAGATCCCTTCGATCGCGGAATGGCTGCTCTGATGCGCAATCTGGCAGGGGAAACGGGCAGCCTGAGGGCGGACCATGCCCGCCAGCGCATGGTCGAGCGCCTGCGGGGTTATGGCATTCGCGACGAAGGTGTCCTGGCGGCCCTGGGGCGGGTGCCACGGCATCGTTTTGTCGATGAGGCGCTGGCCTCCCGCGCCTACGACGAAACCGCCCTGCCCATCGCCCGGCAGCAGACGATTTCCCAGCCCTTCGTGGTGGCGCGGATGATCGAATTGCTGCGGGCCGGCCGGGAGATGGGCAAGACCCTGGAGATTGGCGCGGGGTGCGGCTACCAGGCGGCGGTCCTGTCCCATGTCTGCAAGGAAGTCTACTCGGTGGAACGCATCCGCCAGCTCCTTGATCGTGCCAAGGAGAACTTGCGGGAACTGCGGCTGCCGAACGTTCGCCTGAAACATGCCGATGGCACCCTCGGCCTGCTCGAAGCCGCCCCCTTTGATACGATCATCGTTGCGGCGGCCGCCGCAACGGTGCCGCCGGAGCTAAAACAGCAGCTTGCCCTCGGCGGGCGCCTGTTGATCCCCCTCGGGGGTGGCGAACAATGGCTGGTGATGGTGGAGCGGCACGGCGGCGGTTTTCGCGAGACCCGTCTCGACGCTGTGCGCTTCGTGCCCATGCTGAGCGGAACTGAATGAAAGTGGAATGGATGTTGGAGAAGTTAAGAGCTTATCTGCCCTGGATGGTGATCTTCGTGCTGGGAGGTTGTGCCTCTCACGGGCCGGCGCCGGTATCCGATCGCGGCGGAGCCTCGGATCACACTCCGGCGGCGCCGGCAGGCCCACGCGCGGGCTATTACCTGGTCCAACCCGGCGACACCCTGCTCGGAATTTCCCGGCGGGTTGGCGTGGCGTTGCAGGATTTGGTGGTTTGGAATGGGCTCACCTCGCCCAACCAGATCGTGGCGGGGCAAGAGTTGCGACTGACTCCGCCGGATGGAGTCGCCCAAGTGCGTCCCATTCAGCCACCCGAGGGCGCCGAAGTCCGCCCGGTCGCGCCTTCCGGCGGGGCCCCGGTGGGGGCGGCTCCCTATAAGGATGGGCCTCGGGGAGGGCGAATCCCCTACACCGATCAAGCCTGGAACCAGGCCCAGTCGGCGGACCATGGCGCCGCCCCGGCGCCGGCAGAGCCGCCACGGGAAACGCCGCCCCCGGCCGCTGCGCCGGCCGCGAGCGCTGATTGGATCTGGCCTGCCGACGGCAAAGTCATCTCCGGTTTTGGCGAAGGGAACGGCAAAGGGATCGACATTGCCGGCAAGGCCGGGGACCCGGTCCTCGCCACGGCGGCGGGCAAGGTGGTTTATGCCGGGTCCGGGTTGCGGGGGTATGGAAAACTCGTCATCATCAAGCACGACGACAGTTTCCTATCGGCTTACGCCCACAATCGCCAACTTCTCGTCAACGAGGGGCAGTCGGTGACCAAAGGGCAAAAGATCGCGGAACTGGGTAACACCGATGCGGATCGGCCCAAGCTGCATTTTGAAATCCGTCGCCAGGGAAAACCTGTGGATCCCCTGAAGTACCTACCCAGCCGTTGAGTGAGGGTGCATGTACAATCCGGCCGCCGAAGATGACGTCGACAGCGAGCACGCCGAAGCGGATCTGCCGCCGGAGGTGGAGATCTTTGTCGATGCGCCGGCGCCCCTCTACGAGAGTGAATTCCTCAGCGACGTCACGCAGCTCTACCTCAATGAGATAGGTGCCAATCCGCTGCTGACGGCCGAGGAGGAGGGTTGCCTCGCGCGGCGGGTTCGCGAAGGCGATTTTCCGGCCCGCCAGACCATGATCGAGCGCAATCTTCGCCTAGTGGTGAACATCGCCAAACACTACCTCAATCGAGGCATTCCCCTCCTCGATCTGGTGGAAGAGGGCAACCTGGGGTTGATGCACGCCCTGGAAAAGTTCGACCCCGAGCGGGGTTTCCGCTTTTCCACCTACGCGACCTGGTGGATCCGCCAAAACATCGAACGGGCGATCATGAACCAGTCGCGCACCATACGGCTGCCCGTGCACGTGGTGAAGGAGCTGAACCAAGTCCTGCGAGCCCAGCGCCATCTCGAAGCCCAGGGCAATGGCGATTCAAATCTCGAGGGCATCGCCCGCCAGTTGGGCCGCCCCATCAAGGAGATCCAGGACGTGCTGGTGCTCGGCGAGCATACAGCCTCCCTCGATGCCCCCCTCGACATCGATCCGAATCTGTCCATCGGTGAATCGTTGGCCGATGATCAGTTGGAAACCCCGGATTGCCACATCCACGAGGCCGAGGTGGAGTGTCTGGTCCGTGAGTGGATTGACATGCTGACCGACAAGCAGCGCCTTGTGATCCGCAACCGTTATGGGCTCGACGATTGCGAGGTGCGGACTCTCGAAGAACTGGCGGCTGAGCTGGGCCTTACCCGGGAGCGAGTCCGCCAGATCCAGCTCGAAGCCCTTGGGCAACTGCGCCGCATCGCCAAACGGCGGGGCATGTCCAAGGACGAACTGCTCTAACCGCCCGCCCCAGCGCTACTTGGTTCCGGTGGAAGGGGCGGCCCCGCGGGCGCGGCGCTCGCGGAGCGCTTCGGCGAGCTGGAACACCGCCATCGCGTAGAAGCTGCTCCGGTTGTAGCGCGTGATCACATAGAAATTCTGGTAACCCAGCCAGTATTCAGACGTGGCATTGGGAGTGACGAGTTCGATCAGCGCCGCTTTTTGCGGGTAGCCCTCGTGCGCCGCCGGGCGGACGCCGTGACGGACCAATTCATCCGGCAAGAAGGTGGGCACGATGTCGGCAGCCAACAGCTCCGCGGGCGCTTCCGCGGCCAGTTGCGCCCGCAGTGCCACGGGACCGCCGGCTTCCCAGCCATGCACTTTGAGGTAATGAGCGATGCTGCCGATGGCGTCCGCGGGCGACTGTTCCAGGTCCACGTGGCCGTCGCCGTCGAAGTCCACCGCGAAGCTGCGCACGCTGCTTGGCAGGAACTGCGGATATCCCAGGGCGCCGGCAAACGAACCCTGGAACTGGGTCGCCGGCACGCCCTGTTCGCGGGCGAGGAGGTAAAGGTTGGTAAGCTCCTTGCGAAAGAGTTCGGCCCGAGGTGGATAGTCGAAGGCCAGCGTGGCCAGAGCACTGACCAGGGTGAAGTTGCCGGTGTTGCGCCCGAAGATCGTTTCCACCCCCAGGATCCCCAGGATGATTTCCTCCGGCACCCCAAACTGCTGGCTGGCTTGGCGCAGGGGGGTCTGGTAGGTCTCCCAGAAGGCGAGCCCTTCACGGATGCGCACGGGTTCGATGAAGCGGGCGCGATAGCGGGCCCAGGATCGCACGCCAGGCCGCGTGGGCGGGGTGATGAGGCGGATCACCTGATCGTCCCGCTCCACGCCCGCCAGGGAGGCCAGGATCTCTCCGGCCGGAATGCCGTGCTCCGCCTCCATGGTCTGGGCAAAGGCCTGGACGTCCGCCCGGCTTCTGTAATCGGGTTCGGCCGAGGGCTTGGCCTGGGTGACGGTGGCAAGGAAGGCGAGGGCTGCGCCGAGCAGGCGACGGGAAAATTTCATTTCGGTTTGAGGCGGTGGATGCGGCGATGCAGGGGTTTTAGTCCAGTAGTGGAGACCTCGGCCCCATAACGGAGTCGGGTGTAATCCCGGGCGATAGCACGTATTTCTGCTGCCAGATCAGGCCAGCGAAGCGCGGCCCGATCAGCATAGGCCAGGGGGCCTTCCCAGGGCAACCGGGGCAGGCCAGCTCGGGCCAAGCGACGGCAAAAAAGATCCCAGGCGCGGGCGGCCGGATCCTTGGGGGGTGAGCGGTGGTGGGCCCACAACAACAGGGCGCCGAAGAGCCCCCCCACGCCCGCGACGAGCAGCCAGGCCAGGTTCCGCCAGTCCGGTGCGTCAAAGCCCAGGCGGCTCAACAGCGCCAGCTGGCGCTCACCGGTGTAACCAAGAACGAACTGGTTCCAATGATTGTTCAGGGCATCCCACTGGTGGCGAAGATGACGCAGCCAGGATCCGTCAGACCGCCACATGAACGGGATGGGGTCGCTGGGGTCCAGGGCGCGGGCAAGATTGCCCTCGGTGCGTGCCGGGGCGGCCAGCGCCGTCGGGTCGACCCGGATCCACCCCCGCCCGGGGAGCCAGGCTTCGCTCCACGCGTGGGCATCCGATTGGCGGACCTCCAGGATTTGATTCACAGGATTGATCTCGCCGCCCTGGTAGCCAGTGACTACCCGAGCCGGGAGGCCGGCGGTACGAAGGAGGAACGTAAATGCGGATGCGAAGTGCTCGCAGAATCCGCGACGGGTGTCGAAGAGGAAGCCATCCACCGTGTCGCCGGTTAGCAGGGGCGGCCGCAAGGTATAGACCAGTCCAGAACGCCGAAACTCGGCCATGGCGGCGGCCAGGATAGCCTCCGGGTTGCCCCGCCCGCGCAATTCCCTGCCCAGGGCCCGGGTGCGCGGATTGCCACGCTCCGGCAACTGAAGAAACTCAGCCAGGGCGTCCGCCGGCAGTTCTCGCCCCACGGACGTCTCGGGAAAGGCGACGAGGTCGAATCGTTGGCGGGTGCGCAATGGCTGGCGCGTCACGAGGCGGTAATCGGCGGTATAGCGGGCAAAGGGAAGCCCATCGGCGGGAAAGTCCATCGCCAGAAGCCAAGTCCGTTGATGGGGCTCAAGGGTGAGCTGGTAGGGGAAAGCCGGGCCCTCGGCCTGATAGTTCGGCTGGAGGAGGAATTGATCCGGCCCCGGGTGCCAGGTTTCGCCATCGAAGCGATGCAGTACCGGTCCGCGCCAGTAGCGTTGATGGGGCGGAGGCGGCGGGCCGCGGAACTCGGCGCGGAACGCGATGGCATCGGAACGGACGAGCTCGCTGATGGCCCCCGGGCTCATCCGGTCCGAGAGCCCGGAGCGAGCACTGAACGCATCGGCCGGCATTCCCCACAGGGGGCCTTCGACGCGGGGGAAAAGCAGGAAGAGGACAAGCATGAACGGCAGTCCCTGCAGCATCAGTGCCCCTGCCAGACGCAATGTCGGCCGGGGAGGGGCGACCACCTGGAGGTTGGCCAGGGTTCCCAGCGCAAGGAGTGCGCCGACCAGGGCCAGGGCCCCGATGGCGAGACTCTGGCCATTGAGGAACTGGGACGTCTGGAGGAACAGCGCGAGGAGTACGGCAGCGAGGCCATCCCGGGGGTTGCGGGCTTCTATGAGTTTCAGCACCAGGAGGACCGCCAAGAGGGCGACGCCGGGATCCTTGCCAAAAAAATGCCGATACGTGGCCAGGACTCCGGCGATCGCCGCTACGGCCAACAGGGCCACGAACCAGCGGGGTGGCGGCAGTGCGAGGCGCCAGAGTCGCCAGGCCTGGGCGGCCATCAGGACCAGGAGGGTGACGCCAAGCCAGGGCGGGAGGTAGGGCCCGTGGGGTGCCAGGGTGGTGGCCGCGCTCACCCACAGCCAGGCTTGCTGGCCCTGGAGGAGCGTGTGCCGAGCCGCGGTGTCCATGGTCAGGCCCGAAAGGCCGCCAGTGCTTCAAGGCAGCGGCGGGTATGGGCCGGGCCCAGGTCAGTGGGGATTTCCAGACCCGGCAGGGCGAGGCAAAAGGGCCGGGAAAGCCGGTCAGCTTCGCAGACCCAGGCGGTCAGGCGGGCCAGCCGGCCTTCCAGATCCAGGGCGGCAGGGAGATCGGACCAGCGGAGGGCCAGTTCTCCGCCCTCGCCACCAGCGAATTCTTTGATCACCAAGGGGCCTTCCCGGGCGTAGATCTTCCAGGCGACATGACGTGGCGAGTCGGTGGGGCGATGGGCCCGAAAACCGGAAAAGTCCTCGTGGCCGAAACGACCGCTTGGTGTGCCAGGGCCCGGCGACGGCAGGGTGGGCAAAGGCGGGGGGTCGGCTTCGGGCGCGGGATAGACCCAGGCCTGGAAATCCGGTGTTGCCAGACTCCAGGCCCGTATAAGGCCGAGGGGATAGGTGGTTTCCACCGTCAGACGGCCCAGGGGGAATCGACCGCGGCGCTCCGTGGGCCGGGCGACCATGAGGTAGACGGTTTCTGCTGGAGGAATGGTGAATGGGGTCGCGATCCCGCCGCCAAGCGTTGCTCGCAGCGCTGGGCGGGGGCGGTGGGCGGGGTTTTCGACCGCCAGGGTGACCCGCAAGGGTTCCCCGGCAAAGCAGGGTTCGGCGGCGGTCGGACGGAGTCGCAGGCCGAGCAGGTTGCGAAAAGCATGGACGATCGAACTTGCCCCCGCACCGGCGAGGAGAAAGGTGAAGGCGTAGCCCAGACTGAGGCTGTAATTGATGGAGGCAATGAGGAGCGTCAGGAGGGTGGCGGCAAAAGCCAGGCCGGCCGCGGTGGGCAGGACAAAGATCCGACGCTGGACGAGTTCCACCGGGAGGGGCTCGCCGGGCCGAAGGCGAAACAGCCAGCGATCAACACCGGCGGCCAGGTGGCGAATTACGCCAGTCACGGCACCGCAACCGCCTCCAGCATCGTCCGCAGGGCCGATGGGGCGGGGAAATGGCCCTCGCTGGCATGGCGGAGGCGGTGGCCCGCCACGGCCGGGAAGACCGCCTGGACGTCTTCCGGGAGGACCATCTCCCTCCCATGCAGGAATGCCCAGGCCCGCGCTGCAGCCAGGAGCGCGAGTCCGGCCCGGGGGCTGAGGCCTGGCGCGTAGGGACCGCTGCGGGAGGCGGCGAGGACGGCGAGGAGATAGTCGATGAGGGCCGGGGCCGCGTGGATCTGGCGAACTTCCGCCTGGAGGGCGCAAAGCTCGGAGGGGGTGAGGAGCGGCGCGACCGTGCTCAAGAGAGTCCGCCGGTCTTCGCCGGCCAGCAGTGCTCGCTCGGCGTCCCGGTCCGGGTGGCCCAGGTGGACCCGCATCAGGAAGCGGTCCATCTGGCTTTCGGGTAGCGGAAACGTGCCGATCTGGGTGGAGGGATTCTGGGTGGCGATGACGAAAAATGGGTCGGGCAGCGGATGGGTGGCCCCATCGACGGTGATTTGGCGCTCCTCCATCGCCTCGAGCAGGGCGCTCTGGGTCTTAGGCGTAGCCCGGTTGATCTCGTCGGCCAGGATGAAGGGCGAGAAGATCGGCCCGGGGCGGAAGCTGAACGACTGAGTCTGGCGGTCGAAGATCGACACTCCCACCACGTCGGCCGGAAGGAGGTCGCTGGTGAATTGGATGCGCTGGAGGGGCAGGTCGAGCAGGCGGGCGAGCACATGGGCCAGTGTGGTCTTCCCGACCCCGGGAACGTCCTCCACGAGAAGGTGGCCTCGGGCCAGGATGCAGGCCAGGGCGAGACGGAGTTCTTGCTCCTTGCCAAGGATCACCGTACCGGCGCACCGCAGGAGAGTCTTGATCCGGCTCAAGGACATGACAGGGGGCTCTTGGGGGTTCCTGGAGAATGAGCAGATAATAACAATGTGAAACACGGGGCGGCGCAAGCCGGGACGACCGCTCCGACCGCTTCAAAAATCCGGACCGTCCGCAAGAGAAGGGGGAGTATGACCACGACTGCGTTCATTTCGCATCGAGACTGTTTTCTGCACGACATGGGCGCCCATCATCCGGAGTGCCCGGATCGGTTGTCAGCCATCAACGATAGGTTGATTGCGGCTGGGCTGGATCTGTTCTTGAATTTCGTCGATGCGCCGGTTGCGACGGTGGACAATCTGGCTCGGGCTCACCCGCGGGAGTACGTTGAGGAAACCCTTGCGGCGGTGCCGGACCATGGTATCCGCCACCTGGACCCGGATACTGCTATGTGTCCCCACACAATGAAGGCCGCCTTACGATCTTCGGGGGCAGGTGTCCTGGCCGTGGATATGGTACTGCGAGGGGAGGCCGAGAACGCGTTTTGTGCGGTTCGGCCGCCGGGCCATCATGCGGAGCGGGCCAAGCCCATGGGATTCTGCTTCTTCAATAACGTGGCCGTTGCGATCCGCCATGCCCTGGAGGTGCACGGTCTCCAGCGGGTGGCCGTTATTGATTTCGACGTCCATCATGGCAACGGGACGGAAGACATATTCCGGGACGATCCGCGAGTGATGATGGCGAGCATTTTCCAGCATCCTTTCTACCCCTACAGCGGGGCGGACAATCCGGCGCCTCATATGGTGAACGTGCCGGTGCCGGCCGGAACTCGTGGCGAGGCCTTTCGCGAGATTGTTACCGGAAAGTGGATGCCTGCCCTGCGTGAGCATCGTCCCGAGATGATCTTCATTTCTGCCGGCTTCGATGCCCACTACGAAGACGACATGGGCTCGCTGGGATTGGTCGAGGCGGACTACGCCTGGGTTACGAAACAGTTGAAGGATCTTGCGGCCGAATGCGGCCATCGGCGCATCGTTTCAATGCTGGAGGGCGGGTATGCCCTGTCTTCCCTGGCCCGTTCGGTCGCGGCCCACGTGAAGGTGTTGGCCGATTTGTGAGGGGCTGTCACGTTTTGTTTCGGGAGGGGCGCTTGCGCCCCTTTATCGTTTAGCCCTGCTGGCCTCATCTCGCCTGCGGTTTGCCTTCGGGTACAATCTCCACCTTTTCAAAATTCCGCCCACGCCATGATTACCGGATCCATTGTCGCGATCGTCACCCCCATGCACGAGGACGGCAGCCTCGACCTGGACAGTCTGCGCCGCCTCATCGACTTTCATATTGCCGAAGGTACCGACGGTATCGTGGTGGTTGGTACCACCGGCGAATCGCCAACCGTCGATGTGGAGGAGCATTGCAAACTGATCGAGGTGGCGGTGAGTCACGCCGCCGGGCGGATACCGGTCGTTGCCGGAACGGGCGCCAATTCAACCCGTGAGGCCATCGAACTCACCCGCTTCGCTCGTAAGGCGGGGGCCGCGGCCGGCTTGTCGGTGGTCCCGTACTACAACCGGCCCACGCAGGAGGGTCTGTACCGCCACTTCCGCCAGATAGCGGAAGCCGACGACCTGCCGCTGATCCTTTACAACGTCCCGGGACGCACCGTGGCGGATCTAAGCAACGACACCGCGCTGCGGTTGGCTCAGGTACCAGGGGTGATTGGCCTCAAGGACGCCACCGGAAGCCTGGATCGGGCCTGTGATCTCGTCGCCCGTGCCCCCCAGGGCTTCGCTCTCTATAGCGGAGATGACATGACCGCCATGGCCTTCATCCTCCTGGGCGGCCACGGTACGATTTCCGTCACGGCCAACGTCACTCCCAAAGCCATGCATGACATGTGTGCCGCCGCTCTGGCCGGCAATGCCTTGACGGCGCGAGAGATCAACGCCCGTCTGGTGGGCCTTCACCGCGACTTGTTCTGCGAGGCGAATCCCATTCCGGTGAAATGGGCGGTTGCCAAGCTCGGCTGGATTCCGCAGGGGATCCGCCTACCCCTCACGCCACTTTCGAGCGCCGGACAGGAGCGGGTCCTGGCCGCCATGAAACAGGCTGGCCTCAACGTTTGAACGGATTCACGATGACCATGAAGTCCCGCGGTACCCTCACCGTTTTGGCGTGTGCGACGATGGCTGTCGGCCTCAACGGTTGTTCCACCTCGTTGCTCGAATCCCAGAAGATTGACTATAAGAGCGCCTCCAAGCGGGAGCAGAATCCCCTCGAGATCCCGCCGGATCTGACGGTTCCGACTCGGGATGAGCGCTACATCGTGCCGGACGTCGCCCCCAAGGGGACGGCGACGTTCTCGGCCTACAACACCGATCGCACCCAGCCCCAGCCCACTACCACCGAGGTCCTGCCCGCGGCGGACAAGATGCGGATCGAGCGGGCAGGGAGTCAGCGTTGGCTGGTTGTCGATGGGGTGACAGCCGACAAATTGTGGCCGGATATCAAGGAGTTCTGGCTCGAATCAGGCTTCATTCTCGCGCTGGATCGACCCGATCTTGGCGTCATGGAAACCGACTGGGCGGAGAACCGGGCCAAGATCCCCCAGGACATCATCCGCAATACCATCGGGAAAGTGATCGATAGCCTCTATTCCACGCCTGAGCGGGACAAGTTCCGTACGCGTCTGGAGGTGGGTCGGGCGGCCGGGTCGGTGGAGATTTATGTGTCACACCGGGGCATGGTGGAAATCTACCCCAACGAAGCCAAGGACCAGACTATTTGGCAACCAAGGCCAGCTGACCCGGAGTTGGAGGCAGAGATGCTCCGGCGTTTGATGGTGCGGCTCGGTGCTCAGGAAGAACGGGCCAAGCAGATGGTGGCCAAGGCCGCCCCGGCGCAGGATCGGGCGAAAATGGCCCAGTCGGTGGATGGCCGGGTCGCGCTGGGTGTGACCGAATCCTTTGACCGGACTTGGCGGCGGGTCGGCTTGGCCTTGGACCGCGTTGGCTTCGCCGTGGAGGACCGTGATCGGGCGAAGGGGATCTACTATGTCCGTTACATCGATCCGGACAAGGATAACCAGAGCAAGAAGAGCGATGGCATCCTCTCCAAGCTCGCGTTCTGGCGTGACGATGCGAAGTTCGAAAGTTCCGACACTTATCGCATCTATGTGAAGGGCGACGGCGACGCGTCCACCGTGACCGTGTTGAGCAAGGAAGGCGGTGAGGACCGTTCGAACACCGCCAAGAAGATTCTGCAGTTGTTGCAGGACCAGCTGAAATAGGGGCGACGGTTGGGATCGCCGTCCGGCGATCCGCGGCGGGCCAGAATGAAAAAAGCCGGCTTGCGCCGGCTTTTTCTTTGCTCGGGACGATTACTTCGCCGGAGCGGCTTCCGCGGGCTTGGCGGCTTCGGCCGGAGCGGCAGCAGGAGCGGCCGGTGCAGCGGGGGCTTCCGCAGG
>JAEUNX010000094.1 GCA_016791025.1 Zoogloeaceae bacterium
TACTCAGCGCTGTGCCCTGTATGAACGCGGCGATGCGGCCCTCGTGTTGTATCGGCGTCCAACCAGCGAAGCGTTTTCCTTCCGCATTGGCGCCACGGACCCGGACGAGTTTGCCCGCCTGATGACCACCTTCCAGGACGCGGTCGGAGTGAGCAGTGTCCACTTCTGAGGCCGCCGCCGAGGTCAAGGCACCACCAGTGCCCCGGGTGCTTCCCGCCCTGGTGGCCCAGGGGGCCGACGAGGTCGTATTCCTCTATGGCCAGCGGGCAAGGATGCTGGAGCAGTCCCACGTCGGTTTGCCCGACCTGGCACGACTCGACGCCCGGCTCCAGGCTCAGCTGGATGGACTGCGGCTCGCCGGGGTCGCGGCTTGGGCAGCCTGTGACGCCCATCTTGCGGCGCAGGATGCCGGGGCCGTTTTTGCCCTGATGGTCCTGGCTTTGGAGGCGGACCAGACGGAGTGGGCCGCCCATCTTCTTGCGTTGGCGGAAGGTAGGTTTGCCGGCGCTGAGGCTGCCCTGATTGCGGCCTATGGCTGGGTATCGGCCGACTTTCTGCGGGGGAGCGTTCGCCGCCTCCTGGCCGACGATTCCGCGCTAAGCCGGCGGATCGGCCTTGCGGCCTGCGTCGCCCACCGGGTGGACCCCGGTCAAGCCTTGCTGCGGGCCGTGAAGGACCCGGACTCGCAGCTCAGGGCTGCCGGCCTCGCCTGGGTGGCGACCTGCGGCCGTGTGGATCTCCTCCCGGATTGTGCGGCCGCCCTGTCGGACGCCGACGAGGGTTGCCGCTTGGCGGCGGCGACGTCGATTGCGAGCCTGGCGCCGACTTCGGATGCCCTCAAGGTGCTGGCGGAACTCGCCTGCACCCCTGGGCGGACGGGTGACCTGGCTCTTGACGCTTTGTGCCGCGCGGCGGAGCCCTCGGTGGCCCAGCGGGTTTTTCAGCGCCTCGCTCGCGAAGCGCCGGGAGAGATGCGCCGGCTCCTGCGGGGCGTCGGGGTTGCCGGCGATCCCCAGTACGGCCCCTGGCTGATCCGGCAGATGGCGGATCCGGCCTGGGCGCGGGTGGCCGGGGAAGCCTTTGCCCTGATGACCGGCGTTGATCTTGAGCGCGCCGGTTTGGCTGGCCCGGCCGCGCCGGGTGCCGCCGCGGGCCCCACCGACGATCCCGCCGACGAGGACGTGGCCCGGGATCCCGACGAAGGATTGCCTTGGCCCGACGCCCCCCAGGTCGCCGCGTGGTGGCAGGAGAAGGGGGGGCAATTCGCGCCCGGGGGTCGATATTTTCTCGGGGAACCACTTTCGGCGGGCATCTGCCGCCATGCCTTGGCCGAGGGTGGTCTGCCCAAGCGGCGCCTGGCCGCAGCCCATCTCCTGGGGCTTGCACCCGGGGGGGTCGCCTTCAACTGCTTGGCGCCGGCGTGGCGCCAGCAGCGCTGGCTCAAGGCCCTGGGGTGATCCGGGTTAGACTGCCGAAGATTTAGGGTGCCGTCGGGCGATCCTCAACGCAGAGATCCGGGTCGGGAACGACGCATTCCGGTTCTCCGGCGGCACCCAGGCTTCGGGTGCGGCGGGCGGCGGTGAGGTTTGCCACCGGGTAGCCCTTGGGCATCAGCAGCCACATCTGGCCATTTTCCTTCATGCGGCTGGCCAGGGTCCGGGCGTCATTGCCGAAACCCCAGAAGTAGTCGGCCCGCACGGCGCCACTGATGGCACCGCCGGTGTCCTGGGCGATCATCAGGCGGTTCAGGGTCCCGCGGCCCTGGGGGTCCCGGGTGGCGAGAAATACCGGCAGCCCGAGGGGGGTGGTTCGGGGGTCCACCGCGATCGACCGCCCGGCGGTGAGGGGAACACCCAGGGCGCCGATGGGGCCTTCCGGGGAATCGGGAATTTCCCGGAAGAACACATAGCTTGGGTCTTGGGAAATGGCGGCCGGCCAGGCGATGGTGGCTGCCGGACCCGCCGACGACGGCGCTGGCGCCATGGTCGCCACCTTGAGCGGGGGTGGGGGGCGGGGTGCCGGAATCGTTGGCGGATCGAAGGCCAGGGCTGCCGGGGGTGGTTTGGACGATGACGGAGCTGGTGCCATCGGCGCCGAAACCGGCGGGGCTGCCTTCTTGCCGCTCGCGGGGGCATGTTGGGCCAGGAGTTTGTCTACCCAGGCCTCAACCTCAGCGCCGCCCGCGCCGGCTGGTGCACTCGCCACAACGGGGGGCGGCGCAGGGGGCGGCGAGGCCGCGGGGGCGAGGTGGAGGCCTCGTACCAGGACCGGCGCGGCGGGGCCCGTAGCCTCATCCTCCAGCACGATCTCGGCCGCGAGGCCCCGGGTGCGGGCGGCTTTGGGGCGTCCGCTGGGGGTGGCGACGGTGGGTGTGAAGGGGTGGCCGTTCTGCTCTCGGTAGGCGATCCGCAGGAGTTGGCCGTCGGGCAGGCGGATTTTGCCCGAGCCTTGGATCTGCATCGAGTAGAGCGCCACCGGGTCGTTGGTCCACGCCAGCACTGGGGCGCTTAGAGCTCCCCGTTCGATTTCCGCCCGGGTGAAGTAGGGAAGCAGCCGGTCCCCCTCCCGTCGCAAGCGGAACTTCTTATCCCGGGCATTGGCCTGGACCGTGCTGAGATCGACACCGAGGACGCCAGCCTCCCCGGGTGTAGCGGTGAGGTCAGGGGTGACGACGCGGCCATTGAGGCGCGCCGCCACCACTCCGCTGCGTCGCTCGGGAGGTATGGCGCGCAAATCCAAGAAGAGCAGGTCTTCCGGCAGGCCATAGACGGGATAGACGTAGGGCCCGCCGCGGGTTCGACTGCCATCGAGGAGCGGTTCATAGTAGCCCGTGACCACCCCATGGCCCGCTCGGTCCAGGTCGCGGATCTGGTAGAGATTGAACTCGCCCTCAAAGAACTGGCGGACGTTGGCGCCTGGCGGCAGCATCCGGGCCTTCTCGCACGGGGTCGCCCAGAGCGGTTTGCTGGCCAGGGCGGTGCAACTGCGCAGGAATGCCGCCAGGGCTTCACCGGGATCGTCGTCACGCCAGCCGGCGAGCTGGGTCCAGCCCACGGGTTCAAAATGGGCGTAGCGGGTACTAAACGGCGAACCAAGCTCGGGCGCGATCACATCGGCGGCCATGGCAGCCAACGATGCTGAAGCCATCAGTGCCGCAGCAGCGGTCCGGGACTTCAGGGCTCCGACAGCAAGCGCAAGACTGGAAGGCCAAGAGGTGGCGCGGGCGCAGAGGGGAAGGGGCTGAGACTTTGGCACGGCGGCAGAATCGGGCGCGGGACTTCCATTCTAGATGCCGGGAGAATTGGCGCAATGGCCGCCGGGCGCGATTTTCCAGACACTGTGGCCTATTCGGCATCGCCCCCGGGCGGTACCATGCATATCCTCGAGATGCCGGTCCAATCAACCTTTCCGCCTCTGCCCGGGGCGGGCCATCCGGGAGCTGGAAAGAAGCACTATGCTCGTGATTCGTGTAATCGCCCTGCAGGGCAAGACGACGACGGCCGGGCCGAGTTTTGATTTCGGCGAGGCGGGGGGCTCTATCGGCCGGGCGGACAGCAATCAACTGGTGCTGGAAGACGCCGAGCGGGTGATTTCCCGGGTGCAGGCGCGGATCGTATTTCGGAGCGGCAGCTTTGAGTTGGTGGACCAGGGAGCCAACCCCACCATCGTCAATGGCCAGCGGATTGGCAACGGGGCGTCCATGCCCCTCAAGGTCGGTGACAAGATCGAAATTGGCGCCTATCGCCTGGAAGTCTCGGCACCGACTCGACCCTCCATGAGCGATTCTGATCCCCTGGGATTGATGGCCGGGCTCGGGCCCGATGGTCATGACCCTTTCAGGGACATCGCCGTCAAGACCTGGCCCAAGTCCGAAGATCTGCTGACCGGGCTTAGCGGCGGTGAGGGGGCGGATTCGCCCAGCGACCCCCTCGGGCTTTTCGCTGGTTTCGACGCCACGCCGCTGCCGATTTCGCGCGCGCCGACCCCGGACCCGGGAATCGCCGCGCCGCCAAAGGACGGTCAGCATTTGATCCCGGAGGATTTCGACCCCTTCGCCGATCCCTTCGCGTCGAAGCCGGTGTCGCGCTCGGCTCCCCTACCCCTGGACGATGACGCCCTCGGTCTGGGGCTCGGTTCGACCGGGAAGGCCGGCGGTGGCCTGGACAATCTGTTCGGGCTTGATGCCCCGGCTAGTTCGGACCCGTTCGCCGGGTCGCCCCTCGGCGACACGGCCCCCAAAGCATCGGGGCTTTCGGTCGATCCTCTCGAACTTCTCGCTGGTCAGGGCGCGCCGGCCAAGGAAGCCGCAGCCGAGCCGGACCAGGTGCCGGTCGCTCACCATGCCTTTGCCCCGCCTAAACCGGTGGCCGAAGCGCCAGATCCGTTGCCACCCTCCCCGGACGCCGGCGCCGATGCCAGTGGGGTTTTTCTCTCGTGGGAGAATGCCGAGGGCGAGGAGGGCGTGGCCCGGACCATGATCCTTTCGCCGGGCAAGGCGGAGAAATCGGAAGTCGCCGCTCCGACCCCGGTGAAGGACGTCGACGCCCTCGCGGCATCGCCCGTGGTTTCCGATGGGGACCGGGAGCCAAATGGGGCCAGTGGGGCCAACGTTTCGTCGGACGGGCCTACTTGGTGGGCGACACCCTTCCCGGTGGGTGACACCCTGCCGGGAACCTTGCGCGGTGAGCCATCGGCGCCGGTTTCGACGGCCGCGGAAGCCCCCGTGCCAATCGCGGCTGGCGTCGTCCCCGGGCAACCGCCAAGGGTCGATCAATCCGCCGGAACACCGGCCGAGGTGGCCGAGCTGGCGGCGGCCCTGGCGCGCGGCCTGGGTTTGCCCCGCCTGCCGGATCCCGCAGGACTGACACCGGAGCTAATGGAGCGGGTCGGCGGGCTGCTGCGGGAATCGACCCAGGGCACCCTCGACCTCCTCCTCGCCCGGGCCATGACCAAGCGAGAGGTGAGGGCCGACGTGACCATGATCTTCTCCAAGGGGAATAACCCGTTGAAGTTTTCCCCCGACGTCGCCGTGGCCTTGAATCACCTGCTCAATCCCCAGGGGCGGGGTTTCCTGGGGCCGGAAGAGGCTGTGAAGGACGCTTACGATGACCTGCGAGCCCATTTACTCGGGTTCATGGCGGGCATGCGGGCCGCGGTGGAGGGCCTGCTGCGGCGCTTCGGGCCGGACGCCCTGGAAGAACGGCTCACCGACAAGACCGTGCTCGACAGCCTGTTGCCGATGAACCGGCGTGCGAAATTGTGGGACCAGTATCAACAGCTGTACCGCCAGATTGCCGAAGAGGCGGAAGAGGACTTCCATGCCGTGCTCGGTCGGGAGTTCGTCAAGGCTTACGAAGAGCAAGTGGCCCTGCTCAATGCCAACAAGAAGCGGGAAGGTTGAGTGCCTACCGGGGGGTGCCGTGGTTCTTGAGCTGGAGATCGCGTTGCTGTCCCGCAAGGGCGGCCGGGCCCGTAACGAGGACGCTTGCGGCCACTGGACGTCCGAATCCGGTTGTTGCTGGGTGGTCTCGGACGGTGCAGGGGGCCACGGCGGTGGCGATGTGGCCTCGCGTACGGCGGTGGCCTCGATCCTGCGGGGCTTCGCCGGCAAGCCCCGGGTTTCGCCGGAGGTCGTTCAGCAGCTCATGGCTGGCGCCAACGAGGCCATTGTCGCAGAGCAAAAGACCCGTTCCGAACTTCACGACATGCGGGCCACGGGCGCCGTATTGCTCATCGATCGAGCGGCGGTTCAGGCCGTTTGGGGCCATCTGGGCGATACGCGGATCTACCTCCTGCGGGACGGCCGGGTGCATTTCCAGACCCGGGATCACAGTGTGATGCAGAGCATGGTCGAGGCGGGGTTCGGCGATGTCGCTTCCCTGCGCCGCCATCCGGGCCGCAACATGCTCCTGTACGCGCTGGGTTCACGGGAGGACTTCAATCCCGACATCACGCCTGCGCCCGTGGCGTTGCAGGCGGGGGACGTCTTCCTGTTGTGCTCCGATGGCTTTTGGGACTACGTTGAAGAAATGGACATGTTGCGCACCCTGCGGGGTGCGGGAAATACCGAGGCTTGGCTGGCGGCGATGGAATCCATCCTGCTTGGCCGGGCCACCGGCAATCATGACAACTACACGGCGGTGGGTGTGCGCGTTGGTGTAGCGCCGGAACATCCTCGCCACCCGGTGACCTGAAGGGTCCGGGCAATCAGACTGGAGAGCAAATTATGAAAATGTCGTTCCTGCTCGCTACGCTGGTGGGGGTCTCCGTGCTCGGCGGGCCAGCCCAAAGCCAGGCCGAGGAGCGCATCCTCCGGGGGAGCGAGCTCAATGAACAAAATCTCATCGACGCGTTAACCCCCGGGGCGCAGGCGGGAATCGAGGAGGGTGGGCCGGCGGTGCGTACCCGTTCGATCAAGGTAATGCGAGAGCAGCCGACGGCCAAGCCCGGCGAATCGACCGTCAAGCAGACGGTTAAGAAGGCCAGCGCTTCCTTGCTCGTTACCTTCGCCACCAATTCGGCAGACCTGACTGACGAGGCCAAGGCCTCCCTCGACGTGGTGGCCCGGGCACTCCAGGCCGATCGGCTGGCCAGTTTCGCCTTTTCCATTGAGGGGCACGCGGACCCCCGGGGGAGTTCGGAGGACAACCTGCGCCTCTCCCAGGGCAGGGCGGAAAGCGTGGTCCAGTATCTGGTGGCGCACCACCAGATTGACCCGACACGCCTGAAGCCGGTGGGTAAGGGGGCGACGGAACTGGCGAATACCGAGCGCGCCGATGCGCCGGAGAACCGCCGGGTCACAATTACGACCCTCAAGCAATAAGCGCAGGCGGGTGGTGGCGGGGCGGGCGCGGAGGCTCCTGTCCCGCTTGGGACATCAATACTCTTCGATGGTGAATACCGCCGCGCCGTAGTCCTTGCTGCAGGGTTTCGAAGCCGTGCACACTGGCTGGCCGACGAAGGCCGAACCCTCGCTCCCGGCCGCCTTGTGGGCGGCAGCGACCTTCGCGGCCCGGGCCAGCGGAAATTCCGCGAAGGGGTCGATCTTCTTGATCCCAGCCTGGGAGAAGTCCCGCTTTTCATCGGACACGATCGCGAGGAAATGATTGGCCCCGGGTGGACCGCCGGCCACCATGGTCCAGCCCGGGCGGGGCAATGTCAGGGTTTTCTCGGCCTCCATCTGATTCTTACCGTCCACCGCGTTGGGAAAGAGCTGATAGAAGTGGTTGCCGTCGGTGCCCACCATCAGCACATACAGATAGCCCGGCTGATTCGAGCGGAGGCGGAAGCTCAGCTTGTCTTTGCCGATCCGTACCCGGGCCTTGTCCAGTTCGATGGTCACGTTGCGGTCGCGGTTTCTCCCCTGGAAGATTGTGTCCAGTTCGTTGACGGGGTCGAAGGGGCCGGGCGCCTCGGCGACCGTCGGCGGCGCAGGGATGGCCCCCCCCGCCAGTCCGGGGACGGCACCGGCCGGCAGGCCCGAAGCCTGAGTGCGCATGGTGTAGGTCTTGCCGTCCGTATCCCGCATGGTGATGGTCTGGCGTCCCTGGGCGTCGGTGTCCACGGTCACGTGACGCGGTCCGGTGCCGTCGTCGATGGTGGTTTCAAAGCGGCCCGGAGTCCCGGGGGTGCCGGCGATCTGGGGCAGGCCCGGAATGCCGGGGGCGCCCGGGATGGCGGTTGGCGCCGTGGCGGCCGCGGGCGGTGTTTGGGCGGGGGCGGTGGCCGTGGGGGCGCTGGGCGGCGTTTCCGGGCCTGGCGCCGAGCCTTGGCCAAATAGGAAAAACCCGCCCACGCCCAGGGCGGCCAGGAGTGCGACGCCGCCCACAACCAGGCCGATCCGGCTGCCCGTAGGCGCGCTGGCCGATTTGGCGGCCGGCGTGGCCGGACGGGTTGGCGGGAGACTCCCGCCGGCGGGGGCAGGCAGGCCGAGCAGGGCGCGGAATTCGTCGATGGACTGGGGCCGGTCCTCCGGTCGCACCGCCAGCCCCCGGTCGATCGCCGCGAGGAAACCGGCCGAATAGCGCCCGGCAGCGAGTTGGGCGGCCGGGGCGAGTCCGTCCTTCATCATCCGGCCCACGGCGGGGATGGGGGTCTTCCCCACCACCGCCAGGTAGAGCACCGCCGCCAGGGCGTAAATGTCGGTCCACGCGCCCTGTTTCATCGAGGGATCGTCGGCGTACTGCTCCACCGGGGCGTAACCGGGCTTGAGGATCACCGTGAGGGCCTGGGTCATATCACCGATGACGCGGCGAGCCGCCCCCAGGTCCAGCAGCACCGGGCGCCCGTCCTGCAGCAGGATGTTGTCCGGCGCGATGTCCCGATGGAACACATGGGCCGAGTGGAGCAGCTCCAGGGCTTGCATCAGGGGCACGAGCAACTGCTTGAGCCAGGCTTCGTCCGGCGCCCCGCCCCGCTGGGCCAGCTCCTGCTTGAGGGTGATGCCTTCGTAGAAGGGCATCACCATGTAGGCCGTGCCGTTCGCCTCCCAGAAGCGGTAGACCTTGACCAGGCCAGGGTGATCGAACTGGGCAAGGAGGCGGGCTTCATTCACGAAGCTGCGGCGTCCCGCCTCGAAGGTTTCCGCATGGCGCTCGCTTTTGACGCTGACCTGGTAGCCTTGGCTGCGGGAGGCCAGGGCGGAGGGCATGTATTCCTTCAGCGCGACCCGCCGGCCCAGGGAGCGGTCTTCGCTCAGGTAGACGATGCCGAAGCCCCCTTCGCCGATCAGCCGCAGGATCTCGAATTCGCCGATGCGGGTGCCCACCGGCAGGACGTTGGAATGTTCCGGGGGGGGCGCGCCGGCGCCGCTGGCGGTGGGGGCGATGATGGTCTTGTCGTCGTCCGGATGGTCGCTCATGGCAGACTCGTCAGGGGGTTTCCGGGCGGTCGGGGCCGCCCCGTAGCAGGGTAGCAAAGGTGGCGCCGTCCGGCAGGCCCGGCACGGTGATGAGGACCCGCGCGCCCTCGGATCCCTGGGGGGCCCACCACAGGCTGTGGCCATGGGCGTCCCGATGGAGGCGGGTTCGCCCCAGGCCTTGCAGGGCGTCGCCCAGGCTGGCGCCGGGGGCCAGATGGTTGGCGGTGATGGATCGCGTAAAAAGCGCGTCCAGCGGAGGCGCTTCAGGGGGCGGCGGTGCCGACTGCGGCCGGCATTCCTGGAGGGCCTGGTCGAAGCCCTCTACCGTGGCGCGGTCCGCCAGGGTGGCGAGGGCGATGGCCTCCGCCCGGTCCAGCCAATCCTCCAGGGCGTGTCCGGCCGCACCGTCGGGAAAGGCATCCTGGCGGGTGGCGATGAGGAGGGGAAAATAGCGCCCGACCTTGTCCACGCTCGGCATCAGGACGCCAGCCCAGCCCTCGGGCGCCGCGGCCCCGGGAAAGAGCAGGAAGCGCCATACCGGCCCGGTGAGATACGCCTCCAGCCAGGATTCTCCCAAGCGCCCACGGCTCTCGTGAATTACCCCCTGGAGCCAGGTGTCCAGGGTTGCGATCAGGCTCGCCGGCAGGCGGCGGGAGGCGAAATCGCCGAGGCTGGCGATCTTGCCGTACCAGCCCGGGGCCTCGCTCACGGACACTGGAACTGCTCCAGTTCCTTCAGACGGAACGGGTTCT
>JAEUNX010000167.1 GCA_016791025.1 Zoogloeaceae bacterium
TGCGCCGGTGGCCGTCGAGGCCACACCCGTCCTGGCCCCCGGGGGCGCCCCATCCCGCGGCGGCCTGGCGTATCCTTCGGCCATTGTTTGCCCGACCCGAGACGACGCCCATGACCGCACCGCTCCTCATTGCCAAGACCAAAGACCTGGACATCAACCTGCTGCCGGCGCTCGCCAATCGGCACGGCCTCATCACCGGTGCCACGGGCACCGGCAAGACGGTGACGCTCCAGCGAATGGCCGAGTCCTTCGCCAGCATCGGGGTGCCGGTGTTCATGGCCGACGTGAAGGGGGATCTGTCCGGCATCGGCGCGGTGGGGGTGGCCTCCGACAAGCTCATGAAGCGGCTGGAGGCGATCGGGATCAGCGAATTCACGCCCCGTGCCAATACCGCGGTGTTCTGGGACGTGTTCGGTGAGGCGGGCCACCCGGTGCGGGCTACCATCTCCGACATGGGGCCGCTGCTCCTGGCACGGCTTCTCAATCTCAACGACACCCAGGCCGGGGTGCTGACCCTGGTGTTCAAGATCGCCGACGACAACGGTCTCCTGCTCCTCGACCTCAAGGACCTGCGGGCGATGATCCAGTTCGTGGGGGACAATGCCAAGTCCTTCACCACCGAGTACGGCAACATCTCGGCGGCCTCCATCGGTGCCATCCAGCGGGGGCTGCTGGGGCTGGAGCAGCAGGGCGGCGACAAATTCTTTGGCGAGCCCATGCTCGACATCGCCGACCTGATGCAGACCGACGGCGATGGCCGTGGGGTGATCAACATTCTCGCCGCCGACAAGCTCTACAACTCCCCCAAGCTGTATTCCACCTTCCTCCTCTGGCTGCTCTCCGAACTCTTCGAGCAGCTACCCGAGGTGGGGGATGTGGATAAGCCCAAGATGGTGTTCTTCTTCGATGAGGCCCACCTCTTGTTCAACGATGCACCCCAGGCGTTGCTGGAAAAGATCGAACAGGTGGTACGCCTGATCCGCTCCAAGGGTGTCGGCGTCTATTTCGTCACCCAGAATCCCCTGGACGTGCCGGACACCGTGCTGGGCCAGCTCGGCAACCGCGTCCAGCACGCCCTGCGCGCCTTCACGCCCCGGGACCAGAAGGCGGTCAAGACGGCGGCGGAGACCATGCGCGCCAACCCGGCCTTCGACGCGGCCACCGCCATTCTGGAACTCGGGGTGGGCGAGGCCCTGGTGTCCTTCCTCGACGAGAAGGGCCGGCCAGGCATGGTGGAGCGGGCCTTCATCGTCGCCCCTGCCTCCCGCTTGGGGCCCCTCACCCCCCAGGAGCGCAGCGCGGCCATCCAGGCCTCGGTGATTTACGGTCACTACGAGCAGGTGCTCGACCGGGAGTCGGCGTACGAAAAATTGAAGGCCGCAGTGCCCGGCGGCCAGACTGCCAACGACGCGGCCCCCGCGGCGCGGGGGGGCGCTGCGCCTGCGGGGCCGGCGGGAGAGGCGGGCGGCGGCTTCCTGGACGGCGCCCTGGGCTCTATCTTGTTCGGCAGCACCGGCCCCCGGGGGGGGCAGCGGGATGGTCTGGTCCAGACCGCTGCCAAGACCGTGGTTCGGACCATGGCGTCTTCGGTGGGGCGGGAGATCATGCGTGGCGTGCTGGGTTCCATTCTTGGCGGCGGCAGCCGCCGCCGTTGATCATCGGGGCGTGCCCGGACGGTCCGGGGTTGAGCCCGTCGGGCCGACGCCGAGGTGCTCATCAGCACCGCCAGGCAGGCCGGTCGCAGCACGGCAATGAAGGAACGGCTTTCCGAGGTGTCTGGGGGTTTTGGCAGAGGGGAATAGAGCCTCTGGCCCCGCCGGGCGGAGTCAGACGTGGGTGGCGTTGCGGGGCAGCCAGCGGGCGAGCATGGTCGCCAGGGCCTCCCGCTGCATGGGCTTGGCCAAATAGTCGTCCATGCCGGCGGCGCGGCACAGCTCTTCATCGCCCTTCATGGAGTTGGCGGTCAGCGCCACGACCGCCTGGCGGTGTCCTCCGAGAGCCCGTTCGCGCTCCCGTAGGCGCTGCGTGGCCTCGAAGCCGTCCATGACCGGCATCTGGCAGTCCATCAGCACCAGATCGAAGGAGCGCTCGGCCAGTCGGTCGAGGGCCTCCTGGCCGTTGGTGGCCACGGTCACCTGGGTGTTGACCGCCTTCAGCATGGCCAGGGCGACCGTTTGATTCACCGGATGGTCTTCGACCAACAGGATCGACGCTCCGCCAAAGTCCGCCGCAGCGGTGCCATTGGGCGGGGCGGGGCGAGGGAAGGCGCGGTCCCGGCTCCGGCGCATAGCGTCCTGGATAGCATCCAGGAGGTCGGCCCGCCGGACGGGTTTGAGCATGCAGCGGGCAATACCGGCAGCCTCGATCTCGGTAGCCGCCAGACGCCCGGAGGAACTCAGCAGAATGCGGACAATCCCCCGGAGGGTGGGATCCGCTTCCATTGCTCGTGACAAGCTCACGCCGTCCATCTCGGGCATATTGAAATCAAGGAGTGCGAGTTGGAACGGCGCGCCGGCGGCCGCGGCGGCCCGCAGCTGGGCTAGGGCCGCGGGTCCGTCCTCGGCTTCGCCGTGCCGGGCGCCCCAGAGATCCAGGTAATGGGTGAAGACCTTCCGGTTGGTGGCGTTGTCGTCCACGACCAGAACCCTGGTCCCTGCGAGGGACGGTAGGGGGCGGTCCTCGATCGATTCGGCGGGCACCTCGAAAGAAATCTCGAACGAGAACGTGCTGCCCCGTCCGGGTTCGCTGTTGACCGTGATGCTGCCGCCCATGAGGGTCACGAGCCGTTCGCTGATGCACAGCCCCAGGCCGGTGCCGCCAAAGCGCCTGGTGATGGAGCCATCCGCCTGCTGAAACGCATTGAACAATCTCGCCTGCAGGTCTGCCGGGATGCCGATCCCGGTGTCCCGCACCGCAACCCGGATCCGGGGGCGGCCATCGTCGCCTGATGTCGCACCAACCTGAACTTCCACCTCGCCGGCTTCAGTAAATTTGACGGCATTGCCGACCAGGTTGGTGATGATCTGACGCAGGCGGGTGGGGTCGCCCAGGACTTCCGGCGGCACGTCGTTGGTCACATGGCAGATGAGCTCAAGCTCCTTGCCATGGGCTTGTTCGGCCAGGAGGGCGCAGACGTCTTCGACCAGTTGGCGAATATCCACCGGCATCGACTCCAGTTCGAGCCGGTTGGCTTCGATTTTTGAAAAATCCAGGATGTCGTTGAGGATGCCGAGGAGGGCCTGGGCGGAACTGTGGGCGGTTTGGGCGTATTCCTTCTGCTCCGCATCCAGGGCGGTATCGCCCAGGAGATCGAGCATGCCGAGGACCCCATTCATGGGAGTGCGAATCTCATGGCTCATATTGGCGAGGAACTGGGATTTGGCCCGGTTGGCGGCCTCCGCTGCGTCGCGGCTTTCCACCAAGGCCACTGTGCGCTCGGCCACCTGGCGCTCCAGGTCCTGGGCCTGGGCCGCCAACCGTTCCCTCCGACGGCCAAAGTGGGCGTAGGCCATGCAGGCGAACGCGGTGAGGGCCGCGATCAATCCGTAACTGAGATGGGCGGCGGTGCGGGCGCCGGTGACGCCGGGCCGCTCGAAGAACGCCGAGTCCGGTTCGCTGACCCACAGGGTCCACTCTCCGTCGACGTCGGGGATGTCAAGGCTCAGCACCTCCGAATAGATGCGCGACGGGTGGGACTGGTTGGCGCGGATGTGCTCGTCGAGATCGGCTGGGGCGCCCTCGGCCGCACCGGTAGCCAGATAGGCGTG
Organism: Zoogloeaceae bacterium; assembly: GCA_016791025.1. Taxonomy (GTDB): domain Bacteria; phylum Pseudomonadota; class Gammaproteobacteria; order Burkholderiales; family Rhodocyclaceae; genus JAEUNX01. The sequence continues at coordinate 3,768 of JAEUNX010000167.1, forward strand.
ACGGGCTTGGTGGAGGGCGTATCCGGGGTGGGCAACCATTTCCTGCAGGACGCGGGTCAGTACGACCGCTGAGACGAGGCCGCGGAAGTGACCATTTGGCCCGAAAAACGGCACCGAGAGCACCAGCCCGGACCGGTCCTTGTCATCCGGGCGGCTTGGGCTGAAGCGGGAGTTGTCGCAAGTGACGACCTCGGGGCCGGAGATCAGCGGGTAATCCAGGCCGGAAACCCGATCCTCGGTCGGAAAGCGTTGTCCGAGCGTGGCGAGCTGGCGTTTCATCAGCCGGTATTCGTAGATCTCCTCCTCCGCCAGCGGGCTTTCAGAGGAAGCGGAGTGGCGCGCCTGGTCGGCGTGACGTCCGATGATCAACTCGTCGAAGGTGACGATGGGGGCTTCCGGTTCGCCGGTGACGGGGTCGATGCGGTCCGGGTCCATCCCGTCGGGCACGATGTAGACCTCGGACATTGCCACGCCGCTGGCCAGATTGTTGTAGAGCTCCTGGACCGTCGCGCGGGCATTGCCGTCAAAGTTGCGGCCATGGCGATCGATCCCGCGCACGCCGGGCAGGCGGGCGATGGTTCGGATGCCCTGGTAGATCCGGGTCAGGCGAGCTTCGATGTGGTCCTTGGTAACGTGAGCCCGCTCGTGGGCCTCGACGCGAAAACTCTGGACCTGACCTGCCAGATCCCGCTCCAGCCGGATGTGAACCAGCCCGGCGAGAATCAGGCCTAGGGTGATTATGGTGGCATAGACAGCCGTGTGGCCTGCCAGCCATCGTGGAGCCTGGAAATGGAAAGCGGTGTCGAGTTCTCTAGCCTGCATGGGTCGGTCGACTTGTCGTTTTGGGGGCGGGACAGCGGCTCAGCTTGCCCCGCCTATATCGGCGGCCGTCGGGTGAATTGAAGGCTGTCGCGTTCCCAGGGCTGCGCCCTGGGCAAGGGCGGTCGATAATGGGGGCAAATCTTTCCGCCAATGACCATGCCTGAACACGCTGCCCTGCCTTATTTGCGGGAGACCATCCTCTTCCTGGGGCTTGCGGGGATCCTGATTCCTTTGCTTCAGCGTCTGCGCATCAATCCGGTTCTCGGTTTCCTGGCCCTGGGGACCGTTCTCGGGCCCTATGGCCTGGGGACCATGGTCGAGGGCCACCCTTGGCTGGCCTGGATCACCTTTGGGCGGACCGAGGATGTCGCCACTTTCGCCGAGCTGGGGGTGGTGTTCCTGATGTTTACCATCGGTCTGGACATGTCGGTGGAGCGTTTATGGGCGATGCGCGCGGCCGTGTTCGGCGCCGGCGGGGGGCAGGTGGCGCTCTCGGCGCTACTGATCGGCGCCATTGCGATCGTGTTCGGCAATGGCGTCGAGTCGTCCGTGATCCTGGGCCTGGTCCTCGCGCTTTCCTCGACAGCGGTGGTGATGCAGCTCCTGGCTCAACGGCGGGAGCTAGCTACGCCCATGGGTAGGATGAGCTTCGCCGTCCTGCTTTTCCAGGATCTCGCCGTGGTGCCGCTGCTGGTGCTCATCACCATCCTGGGCGAGGGACCCGGGGGCGAGGGCTTCTTTGCCCTGTTGGGCATCGCCACGGTCAAGGCGCTGCTGACGGTGGGGCTGATCTACCTCGCGGGGACGCGGATCGTTCGGCCGCTTTTTCATCACCTGGCCGGAAGGCGGGAGCCGGACACCTTTACGGCGCTGACGCTGCTCGCCAGCCTGGGGGTGGCCGCCCTCACCTGGGCCGCCGGCTTGTCCATGGCCATGGGGGCTTTGCTGGCTGGGCTGATCATCGCCGAGACTGAATTTCGCCACGAGGTGGAAGTCACCATCGAACCCTTCAAGGGGCTTCTCATGGGGCTCTTCTTCATGTCGGTGGGGATGGGCATCGATGTGGCCGA
>JAEUNX010000168.1 GCA_016791025.1 Zoogloeaceae bacterium
CCCCACCGTCAAAAAATGGTACAACCGCCCATGCCGCAAGAGCCGGGGCGAGGGCAAGAATCGGACCTAGAACGAATAACCCCTTGGATGCTTTGGATGGAACGATGACTTCTTTAAGCAAGAGCTTAATACCATCGGCCATCGGTTGAAGCAGCCCTTTGGGGCCAACTCGATTGGGGCCAATCCGGACCTGCATGTATCCGATAACTTTTCGCTCGGCCAAGGTGAGATAAGCAACACAGATCAGCAGCGGTGCAATAATCGCAACGATCTTGATTAACACCCATACCAGGGGCCAAATTTCGCCGAACAATCCTGCAATAGGTTGGAGAAAGCTATCCATCAAGCACGCTCCACTGTCACAAGTCCACTCAACGGACCAAGATGCGCCGTTTCTGGCGTCGCGCCGGAAATCTGGATAGCCCCCTCTGGAACGGCTTCATCAAAAACGACCCTGAGCTTCGCCCGAGCGGGACCTTGCGCTACTTGTACCCACTCCGCCCCCTCTATTGCCAACCGTTGGGCAAGTGAGGGATTAATTCTTGCAGAGGCCGAGGATGCTGCGTCTTTGGTTTTTTGCAACGAAGGGGCTCGCCGTACGAGAGAATCAACAGCATAAATTGGAATATCACTGACTCTTTCCAGCCCCTGTTCACCCATGATTGCCGCAGGTACCATCGGCACCTCCGAACAGAGACTCCCTCTGGGCAAAACACCCTCGGAACCTATTACTTCGCACCTAACAGCCTCACTGCTTTCCTGTTCAAAGCCCGTCTGCCCGAGAAAGTTGCCCAAGACGCGTAGGACCTTCCAGCCGGGACGAGTTTGTCCTTTGGCTGGCGCTGCCGCTTCACAAGACTGAACCACTCCGGCAGCGTTAATATAGGTTCCTGATGTTTCTGCAAATGGCGCTATTGGCAGTAAGACGGTTGCGTAACGGAATAGCTCATCAGATTTGAACGCGGTCATACAGACTACGCTTTGCGCAGCATTCAATGCCGAGCGTGTCGCTTCACCGTCTGCAAAATCAAAGCTCGGTTCGGCACCAAAGACAAGCAACGCTTTAGGCGGATTATTAACCATCCCCAAAGCATTCATTCCGCCTCGTTGGGGAAACGCCTTGGCCAGGTACCCCCCAACTCCATTGGCGCTTTGGCCGATCACTCCGAAGCGCCCATTCGTAAGCCGTGCTATCTCCGCTGCGATGCCGAGAATTTCAGCAAAACGCCCATGCTGTTCGGCCAATGCTCCAACCCAAACAGCAACCCGGGAACCGGCGAGCAACTCGCTCGCCATTCCGCTGACTTCGTCGCCAATCTCTCCCTTGTTTCTCCCGTCAAGGGCGGGCGATACGGTTTTGCCTGAACTTGATGCGATAGCTTGCACCAGCTGCAGCAAGACCGGCACCAATTCGCTCGGACGTACGGAAATTCTCTCTGCAGTTTTGATTAACCAGTCATCATGCGCACAACCGACCGCACTCACCCGCAAGCCCCTTCGGGATGCCTGCCGTACGCGCTGAGCCAAGAGTGGTGCATCTTTCCGAAAGAAGCTGCCGACAATCAGTAGCCGGTCTAACGAGGAAATTTCTGTGATCGCCATCCCAAGCCAAGGAGCACCAGTCATGGCGCCATCAAGTCGGAAATCCGTTTGGCGAAGGCGGAAATCAATATTATCTGAGCCCAGGCCTCGAACGAGCTTTTGTGCGAGATGCAATTCTTCTAACGTTGCATTTGGCGATATGAGCGCTCCGAAGGCGGCAGCCCCCGCGGAATCCACCGTCCCTTTAATTTCCTTAGAAGCGGCTTCCAGCGCGGTCTGCCAATCAGTTTCCTTCCATTCACCCAAGACCTTAATCATGGGCTTGGTGAGGCGATCAGGAGAATTCAGGCCCTCGTAGGAAAACCTATCCCTGTCTGACAACCAGCATTCGTTGATTTCTTCGTTCTCTAAAGGCAAAACGCGCTTAACCTGGTCGTGCTTCAATTGCACAATAAGATTAGCCCCGAGTGAATCATGGGGACTGATAGATTTGCGACGCGAAAGCTCCCACGTGCGAGCAGAAAAGCGGAAAGGCTTTGAAGTCAAAGCGCCCACTGGACACAGGTCAATGATATTCCCTGACAATTCCGAATCCACCGTCTTTTCGACAAATGGCATGATCTCCGCTCGCTCACCGCGGAAGGCCTGACCAAGCTCCATCACACCCGCAATTTCCTGCGTAAATCGGACACATCTCGTGCAATTAATGCAACGGGTCATGTCAGTGGCTACGAGGGGGCCGAGGTTCTTATTGAAGACAACCCGCTTCTCTTCTTGGTATCGGGACTCGACACCGCCATAGCCGACGGCCAAATCCTGCAATTGGCACTCACCTCCTTGATCGCAAATTGGGCAATCAAGAGGGTGATTGATGAGGAGAAATTCCATCACGCCCTTTTGAGCCTTGATCGCCCCTTCGGAATGCGTCCAGACCTTCATCCCGTTGGTAACGGGTGTCGCACAGGCAGGTAGAGGCTTTGGCGCTTTTTCTACTTGAACTAAACACATCCGGCAGTTAGCCGCAATGGAAAGCTTCTTGTGATAACAAAAATGGGGGACATAGGCACCCACCTTAGTGGCAGCATCCATAACGGTGCTGCCATCGGGCACCTGGACCGAAATACCATCGATTTCAATATCTAGCATGACGGCCCTACATAAATGTCGCTGCCTGCGTACTGAACATCAGGAGAAACCAGACAGCGCTTATTATCAATATGGAATTCAAATTCCGACCGGAAATGCTTAACAAAACTCTGCACGGGCATGGATGCTGCATCACCGAGAGCGCAAATTGTGCGTCCCATAATGTTGGTGGTGACACTATTGAGGAGATCAAGATCCTCCGGACGCCCATTACCGTGTTCGATTCTATGCACCACACGATACAACCACCCCGTTCCTTCACGGCATGGCGTACATTGACCACAAGATTCCTCAAAATAGAAATAGGAAAGGCGTTCTAGCGCCTTGACCATGCAGGTCGTCTCGTCCATCACAATCACGGCCCCTGAACCAAGCATGGATCCTGCCTTCGAGATCGAGTCGTAATCCATGGTGCAGGCCATCATGACCTCTCCTGGAAGCACCGGAGCCGAAGATCCACCAGGAATCACGGCTTTGATTTTCCGTCCACCGCGCATGCCTCCTGCAAGCTCCAGCAGCTCAGAAAAAGGGGTTCCCAATTTTATTTCATAATTACCCGGACGATTGACATGGCCGGAAACTGAAAATAACTTCGTACCCCCATTATTGGGCTTACCAAGATTGAGAAAGCCCTCGCCTCCCATATTCATAATGAACGGTACGGAAGCAAAAGTCTCCGTATTGTTGATGGTCGTAGGCTTGCCATAAAGCCCAAAACTTGCTGGGAAAGGAGGTTTGAACCGAGGTTGCCCCTTCTTTCCCTCAATGGATTCTAATAGCGCCGTCTCTTCCCCACATATATAAGCGCCATAGCCATGATGAGCGAACAACTCAAAGCTAAACCCTGAACCAAGGATATCTGCTCCGAGCAGGTTAGCAGCGCGGGCTTCCGCCAAAGCCTCTTCAAATCGCTGATAGACCTCAAATATCTCGCCATGAATATAGTTATAACCCCTCTCGCATCCCATTGCGTAACCTGCAATGGTCATCCCTTCAATAACTGAGTGGGGGTTGAAACGGAGGATGTCGCGGTCCTTAAAGGTGCCGGGCTCACCCTCATCTGAATTACAGGCAAGATACTTTGCGCCTGGAAAGGCACGCGGCATGAAGCTCCACTTTAAGCCGGTCGGGAATCCTGCGCCGCCGCGACCTCGCAATGCAGAAGCCTTAAGTTCCGCGATAATCTTCTCGGGAGGAATCTTTTCGGCAAGAATTCTGCGCAATGCAGAATACCCTCCGCGCGATTCGTATTCCTTTAGCCGCCACGCTTTGTCTCCATCGACGCCTTCAAGGATGAGCCGATGTTCACTCATGTTTCGCGTCTTCCCTCAAGCCATTCAGTAGCTGGTCAATTTTTTCCCGAGACATCCAACTACACATTCGATGATTATTGACGAGCAATACTGGCGCATCTCCGCAGGCCCCCATGCACTCCCCTTCCTTCAGCGTAAATACCCCGTCAGACGTTGTCTCATTGAATTCGATTCCGAGACGCTGCTTGAGATGGTCTCCAGCGTGTACTCCGCCGGACAGCGCACAGGGGAGGTTGGTGCAGACGGCGATCTTGTATTTGCCGACCGGATGGAGGTCATACATGTTGTAAAACGACGCAACCTCAAACACGGCAATTGCCGGCATCCCTAAATATTGGGCGACAAAGGAAATTGTCTCTTGGGAGAGCCAACCCTTTTCGACTTGGGCAATTCGCAATGCCGCCATGGCCGCGGACTGCTTTTGGTCCGGCGGATATTTGGCCACCTCAACATCAATCAGGCTTAGCGATTCCTGGCTCAGCATGGTTACCTAAATTACCTATATTGGAATGCCGCTACTATCTGTCGATTTCCCCGAAGACAACGTCCATCGTTCCGATAATCGCAACGACGTCCGCAATCATATGCCCACGGGTCATTTCGTCCATTGCGGACAGGTGAGCAAATCCTGGCGCACGCAATTTAATTCGGTACGGCTTATTTGCTCCGTCGGAGATAGCGTAGACGCCAAATTCGCCCTTAGGGTGCTCTACGCCAGCGTAGACCTCCCCCTTCGGTACGTGTATCCCCTCAGTGAAAAGCTTAAAGTGGTGGATCAATTCCTCCATATTGCTTTTCATTCTTTCCCGCGGGGGCGGAGCAACCTTGAAGTTATCAGTTATCACTGGACCGGCATTTACCCTTAGCCAATCTATACATTGTTTGATAATCCGATTTGACTGCCGCATCTCCTCAATTCGGCAGAGATAACGGTCATAACAGTCGCCGGTTTTCCCAATTGGCACGTCGAAATTAATGCGGTCATAAACCTCGTAGGGTTGCTTTTTCCGCAGATCCCAAGCGATCCCTGAACCTCGAAGCATAGGCCCTGTAAAACCCCATGCCAGAGCTTGCTCTGGCGAAACCACGCCTATTCCAACCGTTCGCTGCTTCCAAATTCGATTGTCAGTCAGCAGTGTTTCGTATTCATCCACATAACGCGGAAATCGCGAACAAAAGTCATCAAGGAAATCTAACAAGGACCCCTGTCGATTTTCATTAAGCCTTTTGATGGCGTCAGCATTCTTGTACTTGGAAACCTCGTATTGAGGCATACGATCAGGAAGGTCTCGATAAACACCCCCCGGCCGATAATAGGCAGCGTGAAGACGGGCACCTGAAACCGCCTCATACGCGTCCATCAGATCTTCGCGCTCGCGGAACGTATAAAGCACCATCGTCATGGCGCCGATGTCTAGCGCATGGGTCCCGATATTCAAAAGGTGATTAAGGACCCGTGTAATTTCGTCAAACATGACCCTGATATATTGGCCACGTAGCGGCACTTCGATTCCAAGAAGTTTTTCAATGGCCATGCAATATGCATGCTCATTACACATCATGGAAACGTAATCGAGCCGGTCCATATAAGGGACAGACTGAACCCATGTCCTGGTTTCAGCTAACTTTTCGGTGCCACGATGGAGCAATCCGATGTGGGGATCTGCCCGCTCAACCACTTCACCATCAAGCTCAAGCACCAGGCGTAAGACGCCATGCGCTGATGGATGCTGCGGTCCGAAATTGATGGTGTAATTTTTTATCTCAGCCATGACCAACGTCCCCGTAATTTTCTTCGCGGACAACGCGGGGAGTATTCTCTCTGGGCTCAATGGATACCGGCTGATAAATAACTCGCCCCTGTTCCTGGTCATACCTCATCTCAACATAGCCTGAGATGGGAAAATCCTTACGGAACGGATACCCAATGAAACCGTAGTCCGTAAGAATCCGGCGGAGATCGGGGTGGTCGCCAAATACGATACCGTAAAGATCGAACGCCTCTCGTTCATACCAATTCGCACTAGGCCAAACTCCACACAATGACGCAAGAACTGGAAATTCATCGTCATCGGCGAAAGCCCGAAGCCGCAAGCGCCAATTGTGGGCCACCGAAGTGAGATGTGACACCGCAGCGAATCGGCGCCCCTCCCACCGGCCACCACCAAATTCTGAGTAATCTACGCCAGAGAGATCGATCAACTGCTCAAAGCGCAAATGCGGATCATCGGAAAGAGTCTGTGCAACCTCTAAATAACGAGCGGCCGAGACCTCAAGGGTCAACTCCCCCCGATCCAGTATCAATGACCCGATGGCGTCGCCAAGGATCTCCTGCAATTTCTCATTAAGCCGATCTAGCCTGGCACTCATCTCAGTCCGAGCCCTCAGCGCGCAATGGTATTTGTTCGTTTAATCTTATTTTGAAGCTGGATGATTCCGTACAGCAAAGCTTCAGCGGTAGGCGGACAGCCCGGAACATAAACATCAACCGGAACGATTCGGTCGCAACCCCGAACGACCGAGTAGGAGTAATGGTAATAACCGCCGCCATTGGCACAGGAGCCCATCGATATTACCCACCGCGGCTCGGCCATCTGGTCGTAAACTTTTCGAAGCGCTGGGGCCATTTTATTGCACAACGTCCCCGCAACAATCATCAGGTCCGATTGACGGGGACTCGGCCGAAACACCACACCGAATCGGTCCAGATCATACCGAGAACAACCAGCATGGATCATTTCAACCGCACAGCAGGCCAGCCCGAAGGTCATAGGCCACAGCGATCCAGTGCGAGTCCAGTTGATCACGGCGTCCAGAGACGTCGTCACAAAGCCCTCTTTGAGCACACCCTCTATACTCATACCGCCTCTGTCGTGATTGAGCGCACCAAGTGCGCAAGAAGCCAAGACCAGGCCTCACTACTCCCAGTCCAAAGCCCCTTTTTTCCAGACGTAGATATAGCCGACCAACAAAATCCCCAAGAAAACAAGCATCTCGAAGAATCCAAACAGTCGGATCGCCTCGTTACCGGCTATTTCGCGGAGAATCGTCGCCCACGGGAACAGAAAGGCAATTTCTAAATCAAAAAGGATGAACAAAATGGCGATAAGGTAATACCGGACGTCAAACTTCATCCGCGCGTCTTCAAACGCCTCAAAGCCACATTCATAAGGGGACAGCTTTTCGCTATCGGGGCGGTAGGGCGCGACAATCCGGCCCAAAAGAATCGGCAGGCAACCAAAACCAAGACCGACAAGAATGAAAATCAGCACTGGAAAGTAGTTTTCCAACATATATTTTGTCCGGCCGATTAAAGGGCTTACACATCGCAAAGCTTTAGCAATTTTATTTGCTTTGGCTATTTTATTGCTGGTGCCGACGGTGAGACTCGAACTCACACGGCTTTCGCCACCGCCCCCTCAAGACGGCGTGTCTACCAATTTCACCACATCGGCACGCGTGTAACGCTGGGCGCGATTATACGTGAATCGATTTGCTACGCAATGCGTTTCACCGTCATTTGGGAATTGCCTGGCTCTTTGACGCCCCGCTCTGGTCAACCGGGGCCGCGGGGATGCTTACCCCTTCCATAACGCTCTTCGGGGCCGTCGGCTTAGCTCCGGCCAAGTAGCTCAGACCCAGGCTGGTCAAAAAAAACACGGTCGCCAGAACGGCCGTGGTTCGGCTAAGAAAATTGGCCGATCCGGTTGCGCCAAACAGGCTGCCAGATGCTCCGCTTCCAAACGCCGCTCCCATGTCGGCGCCTTTGCCGTGCTGTAAAAGCACTAGCCCGATAACCCCTAACCCCACGACGACATGGACGACTAACACCAAGGTAAATACCACGCTTCCCATATTCAACTTCCAAAGGTCATTATCGAAGCCGCGAAGCCGCGGCGTGGAGATGAATCTCGTAAAATTCATCTGGCTTTAACGACGCCCCCCCTACCAGGGCGCCATCAATATTCTTACAGGCAAAAAGCTGGGCGGCGTTCGTCCGATTGACGCTTCCACCGTAGATGATGCGTAGATTTCGCGCGGGAAGCCCAAGGCGTTGGACCAGCCAGTTGCGAATCCAATGATGAACTTCGTCAGCTTCTTGTGGACTCGCCGAGCGACCGGTTCCGATTGCCCAAACCGGTTCATAGGCAATGGTGAGCCTTGAGAGCCCATCGGCACCTAGATGCTTCCATATTGAATTCAGTTGGCCAAGGACTACCTCCTCTGCCCGACTTTGGTCGCGCTCTTCCGCGGTTTCTCCGACACACAGGATGGGCTTTAGGCCACAAGCGAGTGCTTTGGATAACTTTCGCCCGATAAGGCGATCATCTTCGCGGAGCAACGTTCTCCGCTCTGAATGTCCGATCAGGACAAAGCCGCAGCCGAGATCAGCCAACATTTCAGCGGTGACTTCGCCGGTATATGCACCTGCAGGAAATTCGCTGGAGTCCTGCGCTCCAACCGCGACTGGAGACGCCCTTAGCGTATCAAGGGTTGCCGAGAGATGCACAAAAGGAGGGAAAACCGCTACATCGACTTCGTCATGCCAGAGGGCCGAGGCCAATGACTGCGCGAGCGCCCTGGCATCGGCCATGAGGCCATTCGCCTTCCAGTTCCCTGCTACCAACTTTCTTCGCACGAGCTCACCTCCGTGGGGACGGAGATTTTATCCGCCCAATTGCGCCACGTCAGCCCATTCCATCGATTCGGTGCGAAAAAGCGGGTACGCCGGAAGGCAATTCACCCGAATCGCCCTGTGATGTAATCCTCGGTCTGCTTCTTGCGGGGTTTGATGAAGATCTGGTCCGTAACACCAAATTCAACCATCTCTCCCATGTACATGTAGGCAGTGAAGTCTGAGACCCGGGCGGCCTGCTGCATGTTATGAGTCACAATGAGAATCGTGACTTTGCTCTTCAGCTCGGCCACAAGCTCTTCAATACTTGCCGTGGCAATTGGGTCCAAGGCCGAAGTGGGCTCATCGAAAAGAATTATCTCAGGGTCGGTGGCGAGCGCCCGTGCAATGCACAGACGCTGCTGCTGGCCCCCAGACAAATTGGCACCAAGGTCATTCAGCCGATCTTTGACCTCATCCCACAGGGCCGCTCCTCGGAGCGCTTGCTCGACCTTTTCGTCGATGCGCACTCGGCTACGCTCCCCCCTCACTCGGAGACCGTAGGCCACGTTCTCGTATATCGATTTGGGGAATGGATTCGGCTTCTGAAACACCATGCTGATCCGCATCCGAACCTCGATGGGGTCGACATCAGCGGCCAAGAGATTCGTACTGTCCGGGTGAAGTCGGATCTCACCCTGATACCGGTTGCCGGGATAGAGGTCGTGCATCCGGTTGAACGAACGCAGGAGCGTCGATTTCCCACACCCGGAAGGTCCGATGAGGGCGGTGACCCGATTTTCATGGACCGGAAAATTGACATTCTTCAGCGCGTGAAAGGATCCATAAAAGAAGTTGAAATCCTTTACCTCGGCCTTCAGGCGATCATTGCCCTGGGAACTGGCGCCAACATAGGTCATGGGTAATTCTCCAGAATCGGTGCGGCGGACCTTGATGCCCTACCATTTGATATTGCGGCGGAGGCGGTAACGCAGCCAGATGGCCAGACCGTTCATAGCCAGGCACATCACCACGAGCACTAGGCCAGCAGCCGCCGCATTGGCATGAAAAGCCGCGTCCGGGCGGGATGTCCAGTTGAACATTTGAATGGGCAATACCGTGAAGTCGGCAAAGAGCCAGTCAAACAGTCCGGCTGGTGGGTCGCCTGAGTACGGTAGAGGGGGAAGGTAGGCGATGAACACCGCCGCGCCTACCACGATCAGAGGCGCTGTTTCGCCGATCGCCCGCGCGAGTCCGATGATCACCCCGGTAAGAATTCCCGCGCTCGAATACGGAACGATGTGGTCCCGCACCGTCTGCCAAGTCGATGCACCACACGCAAAAGCACCCTCCCGAATTGCCTGAGGAATCGCTCGGATCGCCTCCCGGGTCGCCACGATCACCACCGGTAGAATGAGAAGCGCCAGGGTAAGGCCGGCCGACAAGATACTGCGCCCCAGCCCGAAGGTCTGGACGAACATGCCCAACCCGAGCAGGCCGAAGACGATCGACGGAACCCCAGCCAAGTTGGTGACATTGATCTCGATGATGTCGGTAATCAGATTCTTTGGTGCGTACTCTTCGAGATACACGCCGGCAGCGACCCCAAGGGGAATGGCGGTCGCTGCGGTGACCAACATTACCAACGTACTCCCGATCCAGGCAGAGAAAATCCCTGCCTGACTGGCCCGCCGGGATGGAAAATTGGTAAAGAACTCGACGCCGAGGCGCTCCGAACCTGCGACATACATGTCAGTAAAGAGCGCGACAAGGGTGAGCAAGCCTGCCATCAGACACACGATGCCGAGCAACCCGAACATCACGTCCCGGCGCTTGTGACGAACAATGATGGCGCGAATGGCCGCAATATCTGCCTGGTTCATCAATAGACCTCGCGATAGCGCCGACGTAGCCAATGACCAAAGATATTCAGCAGCAGCGTCATTAGAACCAGGGTCAGCCCTACCGCAAAGATGGTCTGGTAACCCACGGAGCCATGTTCCAGATCCCCCTGGGCAACTCCGGCAATATAGGAGGCCAGAGTCATCGCTGAATCTGAGGGATCGAGGGTCAGATTGGGCTGGCTTCCGGCAGCAATGGTGAGGATCATGGTCTCCCCCACGGCGCGGCTGACCGCAAGGACATACGCAGAGGCCACACCAGAGGTGGCAGCCGGCATCACGACCCGCAAGGCGGTCTGCAAGCGGGTGGCGCCCATTGCGTAGGAGCCCTCGCGCAAGCTCATGGGCACCGCCCGCATGGCGTCTTCGGCAAGGGAACTGACATAGGGGATGATCATCACGCCCATGACGATCCCGGCCGAAAGCAGATTGAATCCCGGCAGGTCCGGCCAGATCGTCTGCAACACTGGCGTCACCGTCAACAAGGCAAAATAGCCAAAAATCACCGTCGGCACACCACCCAGCAACTCAAGAACCGGCTTGGCCGCCTCACGCAGGCGAAACGAGGCGAATTCCGAGAGATAAATTGCAATCAGGGTGCCGGCCGGGATGGCAATAAGGAGCGCCACCAGGGAACTCGTTAGGGTTCCTGAGACGAGAGGAAGGATTCCGTAATGGGCATCGTCAAACAGCGGTGTCCACTGTCGATCGGTCAGAAAATCCCATACCGAAACATGGGAAAAGAACACCACAGATTCGGTCACCAAGATGTAAACAATGGCGCAGGTGACGACGACCGAAATGAGCGCAGCGGCGAAGAGCAGGGATTCAATACCCATTTCGCGCAGCCGCCGGGACTGACGCTTCTTCAGACGGTCGCTGGTGACGGCGGGGCTCGACATGGGCGTCATTTCGGCGACGGCAACGGTGGAGAGCATCGGATTCTACGCAACTGAGGGCACTAGGAGAACGACGGCAGCCAAAAGCGCGAGGCCTGGCAGCCCCGCGCGTCTCGCGGATCAACGACAACCCTACTCTTTTGGTTCCCGCTTCAGCAGGTCGGCGATCTTGATGCCGACCTCGTTATGTCCACCGAACGCAGTCCCCGTCTTACCTTTGAGGAAGTTCTCTGAAGCGTGCTTGTACTCCTCGGCCAACAAGGGCACGTACCTGACTTCCTTGACCAGCTCCGCCGCATTTTTCAAATAGAACTCTACGAACTCTTTCACGGCCGGCGTTTTCGCGGCCTCGGCATTGACGTAAATGAAGATCGGGCGAGCCAGAGGTACGTAGGACCCATCCATCACCGTCTTTTCGGATGGGGCGACTGCCGCTTTGCCACCCGCCGGAGCAATGGCAAGGGCCTTCAGCTTGTCCTTGTTCTCGATGTAATAGGCGTAGCCAAAGTAGGCCATTCCCCCTTGGTCCCGCGATACACCCTGAACCAAGACATTATCGTCTTCCGAGGCAGTGTAATCACCGCGGGATGATTTCGGCTTGCCCACCACCGCCTCGGTGAAGTACTCGAAGGTGCCGGAGTCGGTACCTGGGCCATACAATTTCAGCGCCTGGTTCGGGAACTTGGGATTCACCTGGCTCCAGTTGCTGACCTGTCCCTGGGCCTCGGGGGCCCAGATCGTCTTGAGCTCCTCAACGGAAATGCTCGACAGTGGATTCTTGGGGTGAACCACCACAGTGAGGGCATCAAAAGCGACCGGGACCTCAATGTACTTGATGCCGGACTTCCGGCACTCTTCCATTTCCGAGGCCTTGATCGGCCGCGAAGCATCAGAGATGTCGATCTCACCCCGACAAAACTTCTTGAATCCGCCGCCGGTACCGGAAACTCCCACCGTAACCTTGACCGAGCCTCGCTTCAATTTCTGGAATTCTTCCGCCACCGCCTCGGTAATGGGATACACCGTGCTGGAGCCGTCGATCTTGACCGCTGTTTGCGCCAAAACCTGACCAGCCCCGAGGCATCCCATGACCAGCCAAGCAGCCGGTGCCAATTTCGTTTTGAACATTCTGGTTCTCCTCGTCTTGAGCATTGGTTTCAGCCCGCAATTCTATGAACCCAATGTTACGAATTGGTGACACATTGCAGCGCACCATGCCGGTGCCGACGCCGGCCTAGTTCTTTGCACTCGACGCGGCTGTCACCGCGGCAGCCAATCGCTGTGCCAAGGCATCGACGTTGGGCCCATCTTTCCCCTCTACCATCACTCGCAGTACGGGCTCAGTGCCGGACGGTCTCAGCAGGACCCGTCCGTCGGCACCCAGTTCTTCGACGGCGATGCGCTCTGCATCCCGTATGATGGGATTTCCCGCCCATTCGAAGCCGGGGCGCATGGGAACATTGATCAGCTTTTGCGGATAGAAGGCCAGATCCTGGCAGGCTTCGGCCAGGGTCTCGCCCGTGGCCCGCAAGGCTGACAGCACTTGCAGCGCGGACACGATACCGTCGCCCGTAGTGTGGCGGTCGAGGCAAATGATATGGCCCGAATTCTCGCCCCCGAGCTTCCAGCCCCGCTCCACCATCATTTCAAGGACGTAGCGATCACCCACCTTGGATCTGGCAAACGGGGAGCCCAGGCGCTCGATCGCACGCTCGAAGCCCAGATTGCTCATCAGGGTGCCAACCACCCCTTCAAGACGCCCTTCGCGTTGGCGAGCCCGGGCAACGATATAAAGGAGTTTGTCGCCGTCGTAGATATGCCCGTCGCGGTCGACCATTATCAACCGGTCGCCATCACCATCTAGCGCCAATCCCAGATCCGCCCCGGATGACAGCACGAACTCCCGCAGCGCCTCAGCGTGAGTGGCGCCCACCCCGTCGTTGATATTGAGGCCATTGGGCTCGACGCCGATGGTCAGAACTTCGGCACCGAGCTCATGGAAAATTGCCGGCGCAATGTGATAGGCAGCACCGTGGGCGCAGTCCAGAGCGATCTTGATGCCACGTAAGTGTTGGTCAGTCGGGAAAGTACTCTTGCAAAACTCTATGTAGCGCCCGGCTGCATCAGAAATCCGCCGCGCCCGCCCGATCCGGGGCGAATCGGCACAACACATGGGCTCATCGATACGCCGCTCAATCTCCTCCTCCACGGCATCCGGCAACTTGCTGCCGGTCGCGGAAAAAAACTTGATGCCATTATCAAAATAGGGATTGTGCGACGCCGAAATCACGACCCCCGCCTGCAATCGAAGGGCACGGGTCAGGTACGCCACTGCCGGCGTCGGGCTCGGCCCAGCCAGCATTACATCCACCCCAGCCGCGGCAAATCCCGCTTCCAGGGCGGCCTCCAGCATATAGCCGGACACGCGAGTATCCTTGCCTATCAAGACCGTTGGGCGCTCTCCGGCAGGCAAGACCTCAGTGTGGGTCAGGGTCATTCCCGCCGCATACCCGAGTCGCATCACGAACTCCGGCGTGATGGGCATCTCCCCGACTCGCCCACGGACCCCATCGGTACCGAAATACTTGCGCCCCATCGTTTTCCTCCCCAGCTGGACCGGGCGCATTATGCCACCCCGGCCGGCCCTGCCGCCGGTTCAACTTCGAGGGGGTACCTCCTGCATGGCCTCCCAGACCCGCAGCACGTCTCGCGTTGCGGCGACATCATGGACCCGGACGATCCGCGCGCCTCGCTCCACAGCCATAAGCGCCGCAGCAAGACTCGCCGCCATCCGATCGGGAACGGACCGTCCGGTGACAGCACCAAGCATCGATTTGCGCGAAATACCGACCAGCACCGGCAGCCCATTCCTGCCCAGGAAATCGAGCCTGCGCATCAGGGTCCAATTGTGCTCGACGGATTTGCCAAAGCCAAAGCCGGGGTCCACGACGATGCGTTGGCGCTCGATGCCTGCACTCAAGGCCACCGCAACCCTATGCGCAAGGAATGCGCCGACCTCGGCCACCACGTCGTCGTAAGCAGGAGCCTGCTGCATGGTCCGCGGGTCGCCCTGCATGTGCATCAAACAGACCGCGGCGGCGGACGAAGCCACCGCCTCCAGGGCGCCTTCCGCCCGCAGTGCATTCACGTCATTGATCAGAGAGGCGCCGGCAGCCATCGCTGCGCGCATCACCGCGGGCTTATTGGTGTCCACCGAAACTGGCACTCCCAGTGGCCCCAGGCGTTCAAGCACCGGGAGGATGCGATCCAATTCTTCCGCCTCGCCAATGCTGGGGGCGCCGGGGCGGGTGGACTCGCCGCCAATATCCAGGATTGCCGCGCCGTCCCGCACGGCGGTCTCCGCCCGCCGAAGCACCTCATCAGGGTGCTTTCCAGCGAGTCCATCGCCGGAAAAGGAATCCGGGGTCAGGTTGATGATCGCCATGATCGCCGGGTGCTCCAAAGAAATGCGATAGGCACCGCAACTTAGATACGAAGTTGATTTCACGGAAGGAGCCACTCCAGAAAAAGGAAAAGCCGGCAAAGGCCGGCTTGTCGCGACGAGCTGCCTGTTCAGGCTGCCGGGGCGGGTGTCGCAGGCGCAGCGCCTGGAGAGTCGGAGTCAGAGCGGCGGCTGACGGGTGGCGTCTGCTTCGGTGGCCGGGGTGACCGCCCCGCCATGATGTCATTGATCTGATCCGCGTCAATGGTCTCCCATTCCAGCAGGGCTGACGTCATCGCTTCGATCTTGTCGCGATTGTCTTCGATCAGTTTGCGCGCCAGGGCATATTGTTGATCAATGATGCGACGGATCTCGGCGTCGACCTTCTGCATGGTGGCCTCAGAAACATTGCGGTGGGTCGTCACCTGTCGACCAAGGAAGATTTCGCCTTCCTCCTCGCCGTAAACCATCGGTCCGAGAGCGTCCGACATGCCCCATTGCGTCACCATCCGGCGGGCCAGATCGGTCGCTCGCTGAAAGTCGTTCGACGCACCGGTAGTCATCTGGCTCATGAAGATCTCTTCGGCGATCCGACCGCCAAAAAGGACAGCCACGGTTTGCAGCAAGCGCTCCCGGTCCTGACTGTAGCGATCCTGCTCCGGCAATTGCATGGTGACCCCCAGAGCCCGCCCGCGGGGAATGATCGTCACCTTATGGACCGGATCTGTCTTGTCGAGGAGCTTGGCCACCACCGCATGACCGGATTCATGGTAAGCCGTATTGCGCCTTTCTTCTTCCGGCATCACGACAGACCGCCGTTCGGCGCCCATCATGATCTTGTCTTTTGCGCGCTCGAAGTCGTCCATATCCACCAGACGCTTATTTCCACGCGCGGCGAACAACGCCGCTTCATTGACCAGATTGGCAAGGTCCGCGCCCGCAAACCCTGGAGTCCCTCGGGCAAGCACCTGCGGCTCGACGTCGGGGGCAATAGGCACCTTTCGCATGTGCACGCGCAGGATCTGCTCCCTCCCGCGGATATCCGGCAAAGGGACGACCACCTGCCGATCAAACCGACCCGGCCGCAGCAGCGCCGGATCCAGCACGTCGGGCCGGTTGGTGGCGGCGATGACGATCACCCCCGTCTGGCCTTCGAAACCGTCCATTTCAACAAGAAGCTGGTTGAGCGTCTGTTCGCGCTCGTCATTGCCACCGCCCAGGCCGGCGCCCCGCTGGCGGCCAACCGCGTCGATTTCGTCGATGAAAATGATGCAGGGCGCCTGCTTCTTGGCCTGCTCGAACATGTCGCGCACCCGAGCCGCACCAACGCCGACGAACATCTCCACGAAGTCCGAGCCGGAGATCGAAAAGAACGGCACCTTGGCCTCCCCGGCAATCGCCTTGGCGAGCAAGGTTTTGCCGGTACCTGGAGAACCCACCATCAGGACGCCTTTCGGAATGCGCCCACCCAGTTTCTGAAACTTGGAGGGGTCCTTGAGGAAGTCCACAAGCTCACCCACTTCCTCCTTTGCCTCATCGCATCCGGCAACGTCGGCGAAAGTGATGGAGTTGGCCGATTCATCCAGCATGCGGGCGCGGGATTTGCCGAAGGAAAAGGCACCGCCCCGACCTCCACCCTGCATTTGCCGCATAAAAAACACCCAGACCCCAATCAGCAATAGCATCGGGAACCAGGACACAAATATGTTCATGAGGAAGGACTGCTCTTCCTCAGGCTTGGAGGCGGTGACCTTCACCCCGTAGCGGATGAGGTCCGATACCATCCAGATATCTTGCACCCCCGGGGTATAGACCAGGATTTGCCGCCCCTCCTGAGTAGTCGCCCGCACGGTCCTGCCATCGACGACGGCCTTGGAAATGCGGCCCTGCTTGGCCTCGTCCAGAAACTGAGAATACTCCATCGTATTCTGGGAGACTTGGCGCGCATTGAACTGGTTGAAGACCGTCATCAGAACGACGCCGATCACTAACCAGATCGCAAGATTCTTGAATAGATTGTTCAAAATTTGTTCCCCGACCCTGCCCGACCCCGGGCTCTGGTTCTCTAATTGACCAATTCTAGTGCCGATCGTTCCACCGGGCAAACCGGAGCCTTCCCCGACGTTCAGCCCTTTAACCCAGTTCCCAGAAGGTAAATTTCCGCACTTCGATCCCGAGATGCATCGGGTTTTCGCGAGACCACCGTGACAAAGGCCGCCTGCATAGCGCGGCGAAATTCAGGAAATCCCTCCCCTTGAAATACCTTGACGAGGAACCGCCCCCCCGGCGACAAATGATTCAAAGCGAATTCCAGCGCCAGTTCGCACAGATGAATACCGCGGGCCTGATCAGCCGACACGATGCCGGACAAATTGGGCGCCATATCGGACAGCACCACGTCTGGGCGCCTCCCCTGAAGCGACCGAGCCAGGGCATCTTCAACCTCGGCCTCGGTGAAATCCCCCCGCAGAACCTCGACGCCCGCCATAGGCGCGACCTCCAACAGGTCCAGTGCCACCACCCGCCCTCCGGGCCGGACCCGCGTCGCGGCAATCTGGGACCAAGAGCCGGGCGCAGCGCCGAGATCCACCACGAGGCCCCCGGCGCGGAACAAGCGATCCCGGTCGTCAATTTCTAATAGCTTGAACGCCGCCCGGGACCGATAACCCGCGGCCTTGGCACGCTGAACGAAATGATCGGTGACATGCTCCTGCATCCAGGCCTTGCTGGTCTTGCTACGCTTCATCGGATTAGAATCCTGCCCCTTTAACCGTGGTCCTGCCCATGCCTTCCCTCACCCCCGCCCGACGCCGCGCCTTGCGAGCCGAGGCCCACCATCTCGATCCGGTCGTCAGCGTCGCCGCCAAAGGTCTGACGCCCACCGTACTGGCCGAGATCGACCGCGCCCTGACCGCCCATGGTCTGATCAAGATCCGCATCTACGGTGAAGACCGCGCGGTGCGGGCTGATCTGATGTCCGCTATCTGTGCAGAATCGGGCAGCGAGGCCGTTCAGCACATCGGCAACATCCTCGTCATCTGGCGCGAACCCCCGGCGCCAGCCGTCGAGCCAACGACCGACTCGCTGCCGCGCCCCCGGCGCTCGCCACCTGGCAAGTCGCCGAGCGTGGCCGCACCCAGTCGGTTCAAGCCTGGAGGCATGCGTCCGGCCCGTTCTTCAGCCCCCCGCGGCCGCACGAATTCGCGGTCCCGCGGATGAGGATTAGCCGACGCTCCGCTGGCTGAGGAGCACCAGCACCAGGGCCAATAGGCTCTGGACAACGTACAAGCCGCTGGAAATGCCATGCCAGGTGGCAAAGCGGTCCCGCAACACGCTTTGCATCACCTCCCTGGGCAAGGCTTCGGCTTTGAGCTGGGCCAGTAGTGGCTGAATACCGAACTGGCTTGCCACGACACATAGCAACAGGATCAGGACAAGCCAGAAGGTCTTGCTCCGCCAAACGCGCAACCCTGCGCTGACCCCTTGATATGCGAGAAGGTAACCTCCACAGGCAAGTCCGACCCAGCCCCCAAGGTGGAACATGCGCCCGGCAATTGCGCCGGCGAGAACACGATCGCCCAAGGTAGAGAAGAGCACGGGAGCAACCAGAAAGCCGATGGTCCACATGCTGCCCGCCCACGCGGTGATGCTGAGGACGGCCACAAAGTCGGCGATCCTGCGCATCAAGGGGACTCAGACGTAGCGAACGTCAATGATTTCATATTCCCGCACTCCCCCCGGCGCCTGAACCTCGGCCACATCGCCCGCGTACTTCCCGATGAGGGCCCTGGCGATGGGAGAACTGACAGAAATCTTGCCCGCCTTGATGTCGGCTTCATCGTCCCCAACAATCTGGTAGGTGACGTTCTGACCGGAGTCCAGATCTTCCAGATCCACCGTGGCACCAAAAACGCAGCGTCCATCGGCATCGAGGAGCTTTGGATCGATGATCTGGGCGTTGGCGAGCTTGCCTTCGAGCTCCTTGATCCGTCCCTCGATGAATCCCTGACGCTCCTTGGCAGCATCGTATTCGGCATTCTCGGACAGGTCTCCGTGGGAACGGGCCTCGGCGATCGCGGCGATCACGTTGGGGCGATCGACGGTCTTCATCCGATGCAACTCCTGCTTCAGCATCTCCGCCCCCACCACCGTCAACGGTACCTTGCTCATGCCGCCACCCCCAGGCGGGCATGGAGCCCTTGCAGAGAAAAGACCTCCAACCCCGCCAGATGGCGCATTCCGAGGCAGGCCGCCCTCGCCCCCTCTATGGTCGTAAAAACCGTCACCTTGGCCGCCAATGCACTGGTGCGGATGGAGCGCGAATCGACGATGGCCTGCCGCTTCTCCTCCACCGTATTGATGACCAGTTGGATCTCGTTGTTCTTGATCATGTCCACCACGTGAGGACGGCCTTCATTCACCTTGTTCACCGGCGTAACCGGCATTCCGGCCGCCGCGATGGCTGAGGCCGTTCCCCGGGTAGCCACGAGGGTGAAACCCAATTCGTGCAGTTGGGCCGCCACCTCCACGGCCTTCGGGCGATCGGCACTCTTCACGCTGATGAATGCCGTGCCCCCGGTAGGCAAGCGCACCCCGGCACCGATCTGGGACTTGATGAAGGCCTCTGCGAAAGTCTCGCCCACCCCCATTACCTCGCCGGTAGATTTCATCTCCGGGCCGAGGATGGTGTCGACACCCGGGAATTTCACGAAAGGAAACACCGCTTCCTTAACCGAGAAATAAGGGGGAACGACTTCGCCCGCCACCTTTTGGTCCAGCAGCGATCGCCCCGCCATGCAGCGAGCGGCAATCTTTGCCAAGGGCAGGCCACACGCTTTTGAAACGAAAGGCACCGTCCGCGAAGCCCGGGGATTCACCTCTAGCACATAGACCACCGCATCGTCGCCAGTGCCCTGGATAGCAAACTGGACGTTCATGAGACCGCACACGTTCAGGGCGCGGGCCATGGCTTCCGTCTGGCGGCGCAGTTCGTCCTGCAGCTTGGCGGACAAAGTGTAGGGCGGCAGGGAACAGGCCGAGTCGCCGGAATGCACCCCCGCCTGTTCGATATGCTCCATGATCCCGCCGATCATGACCTGCTCTCCATCGGCCAAGGCATCCACGTCCACCTCGGTGGCGTCGTTGAGGAAGCGGTCCAGGAGCACAGGGGATTCGTTGGAGACCTTGACCGCCTCCCGCATGTAGCGCTCGAGGTCCTTTTGCTCATGGACGATTTCCATGGCCCGCCCCCCCAGCACGTAGGACGGCCGCACCACCAGGGGATAGCCGATTTCGGCGGCCAGCCGCACCGCCTCCTCCGGCGTCCGTGCCGTACGGTTGGGGGGCTGGCGCAGACCGAGATCGGTAAGCAGCTTCTGGAAGCGCTCACGATCCTCCGCAGCGTCGATCATGTCGGGGCTGGTGCCGATGATGGGCACCCCGTT
>JAEUNX010000176.1 GCA_016791025.1 Zoogloeaceae bacterium
AACAAGAAACTCCCTGCGAGCACTTACCAGACCTATGCCGACCTCAACACCTCCAGCCTGGACGGTGAAGTCCTGCCGGTGGGGTCGGTCTCCCTGGCCTGCCTGTCCTGCCACGACGGCACCCAAGCCCTGGACAACATCATCAATGCGCCGGGCAGCGGCGGCTTCAACGCCACCGGCGGCGGGGCGGGCGGCCTGGCCTTCAACTGGACCACGGGGGCCGACACCCTGACCCTCTCACCGTTCCCGAACCTGGGCACCGACCTGCGGAACGACCATCCGATCGGCATCCAGTATTGCGGTGGCGGCTTGTCGGGCACCGGCACCACGGTGAGCGGCACCTGCAAGGACACCGACTTCAAGAGCGCCGAGGTCCAGACCAAGCTGGTCAATACCAATCAGGTGTTCTGGGTGGATACCACCGGCGGCACCACCGGGACGCGGGAGAAGACGGACATCGCCCTCTACACCCGGACCTTCGCCGATGGCTCCGGCCCATCCGTGGAGTGCGCCTCGTGTCATGACCCCCACGTGGAGACCAAGGGCACCGACAACGTCCACTTCATGCGCGTGACCGTCGCCCAGAGTGCCATCTGCCTCGCCTGCCATGTGAAGTAAGCGACGTCTGGCTGCCGCCGGCCCCGGCTGGCGGCGGGAATCCAACCCGGGGCCAGGC
Source organism: Zoogloeaceae bacterium (assembly GCA_016791025.1). Taxonomy (GTDB): domain Bacteria; phylum Pseudomonadota; class Gammaproteobacteria; order Burkholderiales; family Rhodocyclaceae; genus JAEUNX01. Next base: position 677 of record JAEUNX010000176.1, read on the forward strand.
GCCACCACCGCCTGGCCATTTTATTGGGGATCCCTCTCATGACATGCAAGCATCCAGCGGGCCTCGCCGTTGCCTTCGTGGCCCTTGCCCTGGCGATGCCGGTGGCGGCCGCCCAGACCCCGGGGGCTACGCCGGAAATGGCCCATCATCGCGGCCAACCCTACCTCGCGCGTATCGGCGACCGGGTCATCAGCGCTCGGGATTACGAGACCGAGCTCAATGGCGCCGCCAAGCAGAAGTTCTACCACGGCCAACCCCCGGAGGCGGAGGTCCTGGCCCTGCAGCGGGACGTGGCCCTGCGGATGGTGGATCGCATCCTCCTCCTCGACGAGGCCCAGCGACGCGGCATCAAGCCCGACGGCAAGGCGATCCAGGCTACCCTCGACGGCTACGATGCCCGTTACCAGGACAGCGAACGCTGGCAGCGGGAGCGTGAGCGCCTGATTCCCGGCCTGAAGAAGCGCCTGGAGGAGGAGAGCCTCCTCACCACCCTCGAGCAGAACACCCGCCGGATTCCGAATCTCAAAGACGCCGCAATCCGCGCCTACTATGACAAGCACCCCGAGAAGTTCACCGAGCCAGAGAAGATCCATCTGGGGATGATCCTGCTCCAGGTGCTGCCGTCCTCGGCCTCCAATGTGTGGGCCGCCGCCGAGGAAGAGGCCGGGCGCCTCGCGAAGCGTTTGCAGGGCGGGGCAGACTTCGCCGAACTGGCCCGGCTCCATTCGGCCGACGAATCCTCCGCTAAGGGGGGCGACCTGGGTTATCTCCACCGTGGCATCGTCCCCGAAGCCCTGCAGGGCAGCCTCGACTCGCTCCAGCCGGGTCAGGTCTCCGCGCCGCTGCGGGTGCTCCAGGGGGTGGCGCTGTTTCGCATGATCGACCGGGTGGCGCCGGTGCATCACCCCTACGCCGCCGTGCGGGAGCGGGCCCGCAGTCTGCTGGAACGGGAGCGCAGCGAACAGGCCTGGACCGATTATCGGGCCGGCCTGCGGGCCAAGGCCAAGCTCGAAGTCAACGCCCAGCGCTATCCGGCTTTGGCCGACCTCGGCAAGCGCGCGCCGTAGGACCTCGCCATGGGTGGGGCGCGGCACCCCGGACGCTTGTCGCTGTGGCGGGCCTGGATCGCCCCGTGTCAGGTCGGGCTCGGCCTGGCCAGTGTGCTGGGGGTGGCGTGTTCCCCGGCCCTGGCGGCGGGCGGCAATGATGCGAGCGTGGTGGAAGCCGCCCCGGCACCCCCCACCGCGAAGCCGCCGGCCCTGGCCGCCGAGGCGGAGGAAAGCCGCTGGGCCGTGGCGCCCATCCGCTGGGGCGGCACGGTGTCCGCCGGGCTGCGCCGGCGCGATTCCGACGCGGGAGGCTCCACCAGCGAATCCTTCTACGAAGCCCGCCTGCGCGTTGCCTCCTACCTCATCGAGCCGTGGATCGCCCGGGTCTCGGGCGACCTGTCCTTCTTCCTGCTCAACAGCGACGCCGAGGGCGGCACCTTTGGCGCCAACAAACAGCGAGGGATGGTGGTGAGCGGTACCGGCACCCTCAACCTTTTCCCTCAAAGCCGTTTTCCGTTCCAGGCCAGCTACGCGGTGAGCGACAGTCGCAACGACGGCCGCCTGACCAACACCGACT
>JAEUNX010000184.1 GCA_016791025.1 Zoogloeaceae bacterium
CGCGCCGGGGGGGCGCCAGGGCGTATCGATTCCGATCAGATCGCCCAGGTAGGGCCTTGCGATGGTCATCACCCGGTGATGGTCGAGGTCCTCGGCTTCGACCACGCCCGCCCGGGGGTTTTCCAGGGCCCAGACCAGAGCCCCCAGGACGCCGGCCGCCACCTGCAGGCTGGTGGCGTTGTTGTCGGGAGCGCAGCGCCGGGCTTCGGCAAGACTGAGCCGGGAGCCATACCAATGCCCCACCCGGTCCCCGAGGAGCAGCACGCCGAGTTCGATGCCGCCCTCCGAGAGTTCGTTTGTCAGAACCGAGTAGTGCCAGTCCGGCGGTGGCGGGCCGATCGATGGCAGAGCGTCGATCCCCGCCAAGGCCGCCGGGCAGGGGCGAACGCCGTAAAACACCGTGGGCCGGGCGTCGTCCGGGTGGTCCTGGGGGGCAAGGAGTTCGGCGAGGGAGAACGCTTCGTGGTGGGCAAGGAGATAGCCCGCGCATTCCCCCCCACTGGGGGTCCAGGTACGGACCCGCGTGACACGGCCAGAGGTGGGCCAGCGTAGGGCCCAAGGCCGGTGCGGCGATGGGGCGGCGGCGCCAGCGGGTGGCGGCGGTTCGTGCCGACCCCAAGCGAGTTCAGCCGCGGCGCACAGTTCACCGGCCAGCCCGCGGGCGGACCAGGTGTTGGCGAAGCGGCCGCCCCCCGAAGCTAACGCGACTGGCGCGATACTGCGGTGGTCATCACGTTCGGAAATCTGGACCACCTGGAGGCCCAGCCGCCGCCCGGCGTCGGGAACGTTGGCGGCCTGGGGCGCCAGGCGTTCCAGCGCCTCCTTGAGAAAATGGCTGACTAGTCCAGGGTTGGCGCCGTGGGCAATGACGGCGGTGGCCTGGCCCTTCGCCCGGTCGGCGAGGGCGTGGGCCCGGGCGACGGCAAGGCTGTGGCTTTGCCCGGCCCAGGGCTCGAGGTTGCTGTCCACGTAGATCACCCCGTGGGCCTGGCACCAGCCGAGCACATCGAGGCTGCCCACCCCCAGGGCCAGGTTCACGAGGAGGTCGCCCTCTTGCAGGTGGCGGCTCAATTCCGCGGTGTAATTGGCGGGAGTCAGGCGACATCGGTGGAAGGCCACGCCGTGGCGGTGGGCGAGGCTTGCCCCCCGGGGGTCCGGACCCAGCAGGGCGACTCGCTCGCGAGGCACTGCCACGTGGCGCCACAGCAGGGGCAGCAGGGCCTGGGCCACGCACCCGGTACCGATCACCAGCAGCCGCCCCGGGAGGACGGCGTGGATTGGCTGCGAATCGTTCATGGGTCCCCGAAGCATCGCTCCTTCCTGCCGCGTGTTTTATATTAGGAAGGACAAATGACGCTATTCGCAAGGGCGGGCGATGGCCGACTTCTTCATCAGCTACAACGCGGACGACGCGGACTGGGCGGTCTGGATCGCCTGGGAGGTCGAGGCGGCCGGCTATTCGGTGGTGATCCAGGCCTGGGATTTTTTCCCCGGGCAGGACTTTTCCTGGCGGATGGATCAGGCCGCCCAGGCGGTGCCTCGCCTGCTGGCGGTGCTCTCTCCCAGCTCGCTCGCCTCGCAGCACGTAGGCGCCGAATGGCGCAGCTACTATCGGCGGGACCCCGACAGCGACCAGGCCCTGATCTTTCCGGTGCGGGTGCGCCCCTGCGAGCCCAAAGGGTTGTTGGGCGGCCATGTGTATGTCGATCTGGTGGAATGCGATGAGGCCACGGCGCGTCAGCGCCTGCTCAAAGGGCTGCAGGCGGTGCTGCCCAAGCCCGGACCCTCGTCCGACCCGGCGGATCCCCGGCGCCAGAAGCCGGCCGTTCCCCCGCCTTATCCCGCTCGGGGTGGCGCGGAGCCCCTGCCTCCGCCCACCGATTACGGCCACCTGGTGCGGCGGGATCCGCCCCTGCCCCAGGTTGAGGACGAGCTCTACTCCATCGCTTTTTCCCGCGATGGCCGGTGGTTGGCGGCGGGTAGCCATTGCACCGCGCTGCTGTGGAAGCTCAACGAGCCTGGGGAGCCTCTTTCCACTGGTCGCCATGGCAGCTACGTCTATTCGGTGGCCTTTGATTTCGACCGGGAGGCCGGCGTCAGCAAGCGTTTGGTCACCGGCGGCGAGGATGGCTACGTGCGGGTCTGGCAGCTCGCCCCCCTCAAGCTGAAGTGGGCGCGCCGGGAGCATACCGAGGCGGTGTATTCGGTGGCGTTTTCCCGCGATGGTGAGCGGGTGGCAAGCGGCGGCTACGACGGCCGGGTATTGTTCTGGGACACTGAGCATGGGGAGCCGCGGCGCACGGGCGGCCATGCCATTGAGGAGGCGGGTCGGGTGACCTCGGTGGCGTTTTCTCCCGACGACCGCCTCCTCGCCATTGGCACCCTAAGGGACAAGGTCTGGTTGCTGGACATCGACAACGGCGACGCGCGGGTCCTGGGGCAGCATCAAAGCTCGGTCGAGAGTGTAGCTTTCTCTCCAGATGGCAAGCTGTTAGCGAGTTGTGGTCTGGACAAGGCGGTGTGCGTGTGGGACGTGGCTTCCACCGGCGGCGAGCCGCGCTGGCGCAAGCGGGAGCACGACTATCTGGTGCGCAGCGTCGCCTTTTCGCCGGACGGGCGAACCCTGGCCAGCGTGGGGTGGGACAAGCGCCTCAACCTGTGGGATGCCGACAAGGGCGTCCTCCTCGCGTCGATGCCCTTCAGCATCACCGACAGCAAGTGGCACTCCGACTGGATTTGGTCGGTGGCCTTTTCTCATGATGGCCAGATGCTTGCCAGCGGGGGCTCCGATGGCCGCATCGTCGCCTGGCAGGTCCGGGGGAACGCACCCGGCAAGACGACGGCCCGGGCGGCGCCCCGCCGCCGAGGTTAGGCCGACGCCCTGGCGTACGGCTCAGTCGGCGGGCTCGAAGAGCAGGATGTATTGGTGGTTGATGAGAGGCCGGCGCAGCTGAAGGGTCAGCACCCGCTCGGCGGAGTCGGCCGCCTCGTCCAGGCTTAGGCACTCCTTGGCGTTGCAGCGCTCGGTCTCCAGCACATTCACCGTGCGGGAGGTCAAGGTGAGGGCCACCGCCCGCTTGGCGCGGAGGGCGACCTTGCGGGGAAAATGGACGGCGATCCGGATGCACTCCATTTCATAGAGCACATCCCAGACTCGCCCGTAGTAGGCGCGTCCGTCCAGCCAATAGGCCTCGGGGAAGCCCTCTTCCCGGGCCAACTTCTGCAACTCCTCGCGGGTCAGGGGGAAGAAATTGTTCACTGTGAACTCGCGGCGATAGCCGAATCGTTCCCCGGGCTCCAGGGGCGGGCTCACATGAATGGAATACGGGATGCGTCGTTCCGTGGCGCCCTCGAATTGCAAGCTGACCCGATGGGGGGCCGATTGCACCGTGGCTTCGATCTCGAACGCATCCGGGGCGACGAGTGCGATCCGTGCGTTGGCGCGGGCGTCCAGGCCGGTGTCGAGGTGGTGGTCGAAGCGCTCGCAGCGCTGGCGGGCGACCACCTCGTGATAAATCTCCATGGTCAGGGTGCCGTCGCGCTGGATGCGGTTACGGGCGATGAGCTTGGTGAAGACGAAGGGCTGGTTGCCCGGCGGAAGGTCGATGCGCCGCTGCAGTTCGATCAGGTGCTTGATGACGTTGTGGACGTTACGGACGAAGTCTTCGGCGTTCCAGAAATCGAAGCGGGCCGGCGTCTGCAGGGCCTGGATCGTTTCGGGCACGCGGGTGCCGGGGTGCATGATGAGGGCGATGGGCTTCTCCTTGGCCACCGCGTAGATGCCCTCCTCCGCCGGCCAGGGGGCAGGTTCCAGGTTTTGTCCGCCGGGATTCGGTTGGCGAGGCCCAAGCAGCACGACCACGCAATCCGCCGCCAGTAACCGGTGCTGAAATTCGGCCAGCGGAGGTCGGCTGAGGTCCGGTCCGTCAAAGACGTCGACGCTGAAGCCCAGGGTCTCGAGGAGCCGCCGGATGGTCTCCATCACCGGCCGGTACGATTCGCTGTACGACAAGAAACAGGTGGACATGGCGAGAATCCTTTTCCGGCGATCGCGGCTCGGCTGCTTTCGTCAGGGTTCGTCCGGCGCCGGCCGTACCCTTTGAGGCCCGGTGGGGGAGCGGCGTCACGGTAAAGCGATTCTCGCCGGCCTTGCGTCCGGATGCCAGCGCCGGTTGCGTCCTCGGGCCCGGGCGCCTGGCCTCAGAGGCCTGGCATCGGAATGTAGCCGGGCAGTTCCTGAATGCGGCCGATCCACTGGCGGATCTTCGGGTAGGGGTCGAGGCGGATCCCGCCTTCCGGGGCGAGGGCCACGTAGGGGAAAACCGCGCAGTCGGCGATGGTGGGGTGATCCAGGGCCAGCCAGCGGCGTTCGGCGAGGTGGGCATCCAGCAGGGGTAGGATGCGGGCGCTGCGGCGCAAGGTGTCGGCCTTGTCGAGGGGCACGCCGAACTTGTCGATCAGGCGGGCATTGGCCGGGCCATTGCGAATTTCGTCGGCTGCGGTCGACAGCCACTGCACCACCTCCGCCATCGGCGCCGCCTCGATGGGCAGCCAGTCGAGGGCGTTGGTCTTGCGGGCGAGGTAGACCAGGATGGCCTGGGAATCCCGCAGGGTGACGTCGCCGTCCTCCAGGATGGGGATCTCGCCCCAGGGGTTGAGGGTGATGAGGGGGGGGCGCTTGTGCTCCCCGCCGAGGAGATCGACGGGGACGCGCTCCAGGGGGATTCCGGCGAGGGCGGCGAACAGGCGCACTTTGTAGCAGTTGCCCGACAATTCCAGGTCATACAGTTTCATGGCGATCTCCTAGGGGTGGGGTGGTGGCTCGATGCCCGCCGCGCGTAGGCACGCTTCGAGTTGGGCGATGCGATCTTCAAGGGGGTGGATCAGTGGGGCGAGTTCGTCCCGGCTGAAGCGCTGGGGAATGTGTTGGGAACAGTTCCAGTCGAACGCCTCGATCTCAATCAGGGTCAGGCGTTCGACCGTGGCGTCGTAGCCGGCGTCGGTGAGGGACTGCGCCAGGTCGACCGGCGCCGCGTCGAGTTCAAGAATGCGAGCGCGGCCGAAAATCTTCAGGCGCCAGCGGCGGGGGTAATCGACCAGGATCAGGCTCACCCGATCGTCCGTCGCCAGGTTGCCGGTACTGACGTACTGCAGGTTGCCGCGAAAGTCGGCGAAGCCCAGGGTGGAGGGGCCCAGCACTTTGAGAAATCCCGGCGCGCCGCCACGGTGCTGCACATAGGGCCAGCCGGCCTGATTGACGGTGGCGAGGAAGAAGCTGTCCCGTCCGGCAATGAACGCCCGTTCCCGGTCACCGAGGAGGCGGGCTTCGCTTCGGGCCTCCAGGCGCCGGCCGTGTTCCCGAGTCCCGTTTGCTTCCTGGGTTTGGCGCACGGCCGAGGTGAAGGCGATGTCAGTGTAGCATTGGGTCATGATGGCCTCCATTGCAAGGGCATGGCTGCAGTTTCTGCTCAACGCCGATGACAATAAATAGGCTCATCTGCACAATACTCTTGCAATTGGCGGTTTAATGGCGGCCATGGACAAGTTCCGCCTGATGCAGACCTTCGTGGCCATTGTTGATGGGGGCAGCCTGACCGCCGCCGCCCGGACGCAAAACGCCTCGCTGGCCGCCGTGGTGCGGGGCCTGGCGGCCTTGGAGGGACACTTGGGCGTGCGTTTGCTCAATCGGAGCACCCGCCGCATGGCCCTCACCGTTGAGGGGCGGGAATACGCCGAGCGCTGCCGGCGCGTCCTGGCTGAGGTGGCCGAGGCTGAAGCGGCCCTGACCGATCTCCGGGACGAGCCGACCGGAAAGCTGGCGATCACGGCGCCGACCATGTTTGGCCGCCTGCACGTCTGCCCGGTGGTGGGCGAGTTCCTCGACGCGTTTCCCCATATGCGGGTGCATCTGCTGCTGCTGGATCGGGTCGTGGACCTGCTGGAGGAAGGGATGGACCTCGCCATTCGCATCGGGCGCCTACCCGACTCCTCCCTGGTCGCCGTGCCCATGGGCACCACGGGGCGGATCGTCTGCGCGAGCCCGGATTACCTCGCCCGCCACGGTGCCCCTACCGAACCCGGCGAGTTGCCTGGCCATCGCTGCGTGCAGTTCGTCGGCCTGCCGGGTGCGGAGAGCTGGTCGTTTCTGGCCGAAGGGCAGCGGATCTCGGTGCCCATCGCCGGCGTACTCACCACCAACCAGCTCGACGCCGCCGTCGATGCCTGCCTGCGCGGCCTCGGCTGCGGGCGATTCCTGGAATATCAGGTGGCCCACGAACTGGCGGCAGGGCGCCTGGTACGCCTGCTGGTTCCGTACGAATTGCCGCCTGTGCCGGTGAGCCTGGTTTATCCCCACTCGCGGCTGTTGTCGTCCCGGGTGCGGGCTTTCGTGTCCTGGGCGTTACCGCGCCTGAAAAGCCGGATCGCCGCCCTGCCGGCCTGAGGCCGGGTGCCCGGTCTGGCGGCGGCTGCCCGAGCTGTCCCAGACGTCACCGTCGCGAGGCGGGCTAACGCCGCCGGGCGAGCAGGGCGTCGATCTGGTTGGCGAAGGCCTGGCGGTCGGCGTTGGAGAAGGCCGCCGGACCGCCGGTCTCAACACCGCTGCTGCGCAGGGTATCCATGAAGTTCCGCATGGTCAGGCGCTCCTGGATGTTGGCGGCGGTCAGCATTTCTCCCCGTGGATCGATGACGGTCGCCCCCTTGGCAATGACCTGGGCGGCGAGGGGGATGTCCGCGGTGATCACCAGGTCCCCCGCCTCGGCCTCCGCGGCGATGCGTTGATCGGCGACGTCGAAGCCACCCGGAACCTGCAGCGCCCGGATCCAGGGCGAGGGTGGCACCCGGAGCATCTGATTGGCCACCAGGGTCAAGGGGACCTGGGTGCGGTTGGCGGCGCGATACAGGATTTCCTTGATGACCACCGGGCAGGCGTCGGCGTCGACCCAAATTTTCATGATGCGGGCTTTCCTTGAGGCGCCCCACAGTATCACCGGCGGCGCTGGCAAAGCCAGGGAAGCCGGTGTTCGGAGCGAACAGACCCCCCTCGGGCGGCGATCACTCCGGCCCGGGCGCCTGATCCAGCGCCCGGAACATCGAGCAGCGGCGGAAAACCTCTTCCGTCGGCGGCAGCCGTTTTTGGCTGCAGTATTTCGCCACCAGCTTGGCCAGGCCCTTGATGTCGCGGCCCGAGGCTTGCGGGAAGATGCCGGGCAGGCGCTCCATCAATTCGGGCTCGACAGTCAGCCCGAACTGCTCCGTCATTACGCCCCAGATCTTGCGGCGGTCGTCCCGGTGGGGGGCGTGGAAGCGGATCAGCGCGATACAGCGCGAGACGATGGCCTCGTCGATGTCGTCCACCCGGTTGGTGGTCAGGAACAGCAAGCCGTTGAAGTATTCCAGCACCCGCAGGAAGACGCCGACCACGGCGTTCATCGTGATGTTGTCGTCGCGCTTCTTGATGTAGACGTCGGCCTCGTCGATCAACATTACTGCTCCCCAGCGCTGGGCGCGGGTCAGCACTTCTTTGAGCGCTGTTTCCATCGCCGCGACATTGAGGCCGAGCTGGCCGGAATGCACGCGGTAGAGCGGCCGCTTGATGATCTCCGAATACACCTCGGCGGTTAGCGTCTTGCCGACTCCCGGCGGGCCGGCGCAGAGCACCGTCGTACCACCCGACTTGCCGGCGACGATGTCGTCCATCAGCACGTCCATCTCGGCGGTCAGGATGTCGATCAGGTCGGTCTGCTCCGGCGGCAGCACCAGCTTGTCCTTGAGTTTCGGCTGGTAGGCGTAGGGCGCGATGTCGTCCACATGCACCCAGACGTAGTGGTGCAGGTCGAGGTGGAACATGAGGATGAAGAAATGCACCGGCAGCTCGGTGAACAGCCCTTTTTTCAGGCCGGCCTGGGTGTCCTCGACTTCCGCCTCCTCCTTGCCG
>JAEUNX010000061.1 GCA_016791025.1 Zoogloeaceae bacterium
GAATATGTGACGAAGGCCAACACCGGCGGCATCGAGCGGGTTCTGCTCTAGCCAAGGGGGCGGGGGTGGCCGCACCCCCGCGACGGATTAGTCTTCTTGGCCAGGCGCCGCGCCGACAGCCTCCGCCCAGGCCAGGGCCGGGCGTCCGCTGCGGACCGCCAAACCAGCCAGGAGGGCCTGAACTACCGCATCTTCCGGTGGGAGGAAGACCACAGTCTCGCCATTGCGGCTCATACAGCAGCCTTCCTGGGCGCCCCATCGCCACAGCCCACCCTCGATCACAAGATGGACGCGCACGACATCACTGGGGCCTTCGGCATCTAAAATCAGGTCGAGATTGACGCGGGTAGAGCCACCATATTTCCCCGCCACATCTTCCAGGGGCGTGAGTTCAGAAGACGGCAGAATCTCGAATTCGCCCCGCGCCAGGGACCCCATGAGTTCGGGATCCAGGGTGTCTTCGTAGGTCCATTTCCCGGCGGCTGCCTGAATTTCCGCTTCGACCTCGAGACGGTCTTCCCGCTGGGGTTCATCCGGCGCGGACGTGGCGCCCCCCAGCGCCGTCAGGGCCAGATCCAAAGCCTCCAGGAGCGCTTCCGGGTCGGGACGGCGACTCCGCCGCTGATTTCGCAAAGCGGCCTTGAGATGATGCCGCGCCTTGACCATACCCCCCTCCCGCAACTCGCTGTTGGGCACATCCCGACAAGCGTTGAGGCAGGCGAGGATCCGCGAAATGCGGGCCACGGTGTCTGGATCTTTTCCCCGCTGCCCGGCAGAAAAGAGACGCGTCAGGCTGGGGTCACTGAAATGTTCCAGATCGTCGAGGGTCAACATCAGCATCTCCTAATCGGTGTTTTTTGTGGTCCCGAATGATTTCAAGGCCAACCGGACATGCTGCATTTCCTTCGACCGGATAGCGGCGTGGCGCAGGCGGAACATTTCACTCCTCTGCACGCTTCCTAATCCTAGCGACAAAAATGCTGCAATGCAACATTTTTGTCGCTAGGTGGTGTGCTTGCCACCGGCCAGGGGATACCCGCCACTCAGGATGATTGGAGACGGTCCATCAGCCCGGCCATGACCTCGGCCGCCCTGGCCTTAAGGCGAAAATCCACCCTGTCACTGACACAAGTTTCACCGGGATTGATCTCGACCGTGCAAATCCCGGATTGCCGGGCCCAGATCACCGGCGCAGCGATGTAAGGAAACACCGACGTGGTGCCTACCGAAAAAACCATGTCGAAGCCCCGGCTCCATGCCCGCTCGAAATCCCACAATGCCCGGTCGGGCAGGGCCTCGCCAAAGAGCACCACATCCGGGCGCACCAACCCTTGGCAGGCGGGGCATTGGGGCGGCAAGGCGAGTCCGGCAAAATCCGGAACCTGCCTCGATCGACCACATTCGACGCAGCGCAGCCGGTGCAGGCACCCGTGAATTTCGATGACATTGCGAGAACCCGCTCGGCGGTGAAGCCCATCCACATTCTGAGTAAATACGACCGTCCCGGGGTGCCGGCGCTCCAACTCTGCCATGGCACGATGGGCCACATTGGGCTCCGCCCCTCGACAGTTAGCCTCGATTTCCGCGAGATACTTCCATGTCAGCTCAGGACGGGCGGCCCAGGTAGCGCCCGACAGGGCCTGTTCGATGGAAAGCCCCTCGGGTGTCAGGTGGCGCTCATAGAGCCCACCCATTCCGCGATAGGTCGGCAATCCGGAATCCGCGGAAATTCCCGCTCCTGTGACGAACAGCAATGCCCGGGCGGAGCGACAGATCTCGGCCACCCGGTCGAGCATCTCCTCGACCTTCACGTCCATTCCAGGGAAATGTCGGCCTCAGCGCGCCTGACGTGCCCTGCCAAGCTCCAGGTAGCGCTGACGATCCGTGTCGAAGCGGACGGTCACTGCCTCCAGATCCCGCTGCTTTGCCATTACCACCGAACGCTGGGCAGAAAGTTCGCTGTCGCTCTCCCGGTAGGCGCGAACCAAGGCCGGTGGGCGGTTGGCACCGGCAGCCTTGGCTTCCTCGTCAAGCTTGGCCCGCCGCTTGAGAAGCGTGGCCTCGGCCTCCTGCGCCGCCTTGAGATTGCGCTCTGCCCCAGCAATCGCGTCGGCGCGTTGAGTCTCCAGGTCTTTGATGTTGGCATAGGTGGCCAGCAAGGCCGCATCCCGCCGACGGTTTTCCTTGGCATGCTCCTCAGCCATCTTTTGCGCCTCAGCCTCGGCCGCCTTGGTTTGGCGCTCGGCTTCGGTCATGGGCGCTGGGACGACTCGAAGCACGAGGCCCTGGGGACCGATCTCACGGTACTCCCGCCCATAGCAGGCCGGCGGAAGGATGTCACCACATATGCGACGACCACCAGCATCATCGCAGCAGGAAATGGTACGCGGCGCAGCCTGGGCCCCGGTCGACAGCATCACCCCACCGGCCAGCACCAGGCCGGCCATCATCCGTAAATCAATTCGATAGAACGCCATACGTCTCCCTGTATCGCTGCACGGCCGCCAGATCCCCGCCGAGGGGAGCCCGCTCCGCCAGATAGGCAATCAAATCCTCAAGGGTGGCCACCGCGACCACCGGTATCCCGAAGGACTGCTTCACTTCCTGAACCGCCGAGCGGTCCCCAGTGCCCCGCTCCATCCGGTCTAGGGCGATCACGACGCCGGCAGGCTCGGCCCCCTGGGCACGGATAATCGCTACCGACTCCCGCACCGAAGTCCCCGCCGATATGACGTCATCCAGAATCACCACCCGACCGGCCAGGGGCGCGCCGATGAGTGTGCCGCCTTCACCGTGGTCCTTGGCCTCCTTTCGGTTGAAGCAGAAGGGCACCGACCGCCCACCATCGGCGAGGCGCATAGCGGTCCCTGCGACCAGCGGGATGCCTTTGTAGGCCGGGCCGAAAAGCATGTCAAAGCCGATGCCGGCAGCGGCGATGGCCTGGGCATAGAATCCGCACAAGGCACCGAAGGAAGCGCCGTCATTGAACAGCCCCGCATTGAAGAAATAGGGCGACTTGCGCCCTGCCTTGGTGATGAACTCCCCGAAACGCAGGACGCCTTTATCGCAGGCGAGGGCAATGAAATCCCGACTAAAATCCACGGCCTGATCCGATCTGATAAAAGCGAAAAATGCTACGCATCATCACCGCCAACCTCAATGGCATCCGCTCTGCCGTCAGCAAGGGCTTCCTCGACTGGCTCGCCGTCACGCCCGCCGACGTCGTCTGCCTGCAGGAACTGAAAGCCCAGGAATCGGACCTCACCGAGGCCATCCGCCGCCCCCCGGGTTACCTGGGCCACTTCCATTGCGCCGAAAAAAAGGGCTACAGCGGCGTCGGCATTTACGCCCGGACCACCGCCCAAAGGGTGACGGAAGGCCTTGGCATCGCGGATATCGACCAGGAGGGGCGCTTCCTTGAACTCGATTTCGGCCACCTGTCAGTGGTCTCCCTCTATCTCCCCTCCGGTTCCAGCTCGGAGGAACGCCAGCAAGCCAAGTTTCGCTTCATGGAGCGCTTCTATCCCCATCTTCGGCGGCTGCGGGACGAGGGCCGGGAGATCGTCGTTTGCGGCGACTGGAACATTGCCCATCAGGCCATCGACCTGAAGAACTGGAAATCCAATCAGAAGAACTCCGGTTTCCTGCCCGAGGAGCGGGCGTGGCTCTCGCAAGTGTTCGACGAACTCGGCTGGGTGGATGTGTATCGCCGCCTCCACCCGGAGGCCACCGGCGAGGCCTACACCTGGTGGTCGAATCGGGGCCAGGCCTGGGCCAAGAACGTTGGTTGGCGCATCGACTATCAGATTGCCACCCCTGGCATCGCCGCCCGTGCCCGCTCAGCCCAGGTCTACAAGGCCAGCCGCTTTTCCGACCACGCCCCACTGATCGTCGATTATGACACCGAGCTATAGGGATGACCTACCCCAAGGGGCCGCCAGGACCGCACTGAAGCCGGAGGCCAGTTTGACCCATCGCATTGTCTTGGCGCCCCCGACGCAGTAGGCTGTTCGACAAATGGAACCCAACTCGCCTCGGGCGGTCCCACGGTTCCTGAATTGGCGGGCCCCATCGGCCCAATGCAACGACCGGGAGAACCAACGTGACTGAAATGAACCAAGTTAATAAAGACAAACTCGTGGCGGACTTGAAAGTGGTGGTGGCCGACGCGGAAGAATTGGTGAAACTCACCGCCGGCACCGCTGGCGAGAAGCTCGCCGACGTCCGCAGCCGCCTTGCGGGCAGCCTGGCCGACATCAAGCTCAAACTCGGTGATCTCGAAGCAGTGGTGGTCGAGAAGACCAAGCAGGTCGCCCGCGCCACCGACGACTATGTCCATGAAAACCCCTGGCGCTCCATCGGCGCCGCAGCCGGAGCGGCCTTCCTGCTAGGTCTCCTCGTCGGCCGTCGATAAGCGCGGATGACCGAGGAGGGCAAGCCTCGTCAACCCGGGGGCCTGCGCGGGATCCTGAGCGGCGGCATCGCCATCGTCCAGGCACGCCTGGAACTGTTCGCGGTCGAAGCGGAGGAAGAGAAGATGCGTCTCGCGGCGTTTCTTCTCAACCTCATATTGGCTGCGCTGTTCATCGGGTTTGGCCTCATCGCCCTGGCCATCCTGATCACGGTCGCGCTGTGGGAGACCCACCGACTAGCCGCCCTGGCGGCTGGCGTGGGCGTCCTTCTGGCAGCGGGGCTCCTGACGGCCCGTAATGCGGCCCGGTTGGCCCGACGTGGCAATCGCATGTTTTCCGCCAGCCTTGCCGAGCTGACCCGCGATCAGGAAGCGCTCCAGCGCCGCCCGTGAACGAAAAGACCCTCGAACTTGCCTTGCGCAAGCAGGCGCTTCAGTTTCGCATTCAGGCCCAGCGCGAACAGTGGGCCGCCACCGTGAACGCGGTGGACGGCGCCCTCGACAAGGCAAGCCGGCTGCGTGGGGGCCTCGATTGGTTACGTCAGAACGCCCCCATCCTGAGCGCCGCCGCCGTGGTACTGCTCGTGGTACGACCACGCCAAACCCTGCGCTGGGCGCGGCGGCTTGTCTTGGCGTGGCAAATTTATCGAAAGCTGCGCGCCCAGCTCGCCATCATCGCCCCACTCCCATGAGAGGAATGCGACCATGACCACCCCCCTCGAAGACGCCCTGCGGGCCCGACAAGAGGCGGACTGTGTCGCCGACCAGGGCGCAGTCGAGGCGGCCATCGCCCGGCTTGGGAACGATATTTCGCGGCAGCTGGAAAACACCAACCCGCTCATCTATGTCGTCATGAACGGCGGCCTCGTCGTCGCCGGCCAATTGCTCCCCAGTCTCGCCTTTCCCCTTGAAGTCGCCTATCTCCACGCCACCCGGTACGGCCATGCCCTCAAGGGCGCGCTGCTGGATTGGCGCGTACGCCCAACCCAGGATCTGCGGGGCCGCACGGTACTGGTGCTGGACGACATCCTTGACGAAGGCCACACCCTGGCCGCCATCATCGACTACTTGGGGGCCGAGGGCGCCGAGCGGGTCTATTCCGCGGTCCTGGTGGACAAGCAGCACGCCAGAAAGGCTCGACCGGGGATGAGGGCGGACTTCACCGGGCTGGACGTCCCGGACCGTTTTCTATTTGGCTACGGCATGGACTATAAGGGCTATTGGCGCAACGCCCCCGGCATCTTCGCCGTCAAGGGCACCTGAGCACCCTGGGCCCGCCCCACCACTGGAGACACTCCTCATGCTGATTACGTTTAAGTCGGCCGCCTGTGCCGACATCCTGATGTTCGGGCAGGCCGCCGGCGAACTCCTGAAACTAGTCGGAAAGGACGGTGAGGCCGCGACCGGGATCATCACCGTCGCCCAGTTGCCCGACGCCATTGTCCGACTCCAGGCCGCCATCGAGGCCGACCGCGCCCGCCGGGAGGGGCCCCCAGTAGACGAAGAGGCTGCCCAGGAATCCGGCCAGACCGGCATGGCCGCGCCTGTCAGCCTCGCCCAGCGGGCCTTTCCCCTCCTCTCGATGATGGAGGAGTCCCTCAAAGAAGACACCCCCGTCACCTGGGGTACCTGAACCGCCCCAAACCCCGGCCGCCGCCACGCTCGCCTGCACCATGCGCCTGCTCCTCGCCGAGGACGACCCCATGATCGGCGCCAGTGTCCAGCGCGGCCTGCGCCAGGAGGGCTATAGCGTTGATTGGCTGAGGGACGGACGAGAGATCGCGCCGGCACTCGCGACAACGATCTACGACCTCCTGCTGCTTGATCTGGGCCTGCCGGGCATCGGTGGACTCCAGGCCCTTGCTCAATTGCGGGAAAGCGGCGCCCAACTCCCAGTCCTCATCCTCACCGCCCGCGACGCCGTGGCCGACCGCATCCTCGGCCTGGATACCGGCGCCGACGACTATTTGGTGAAACCCTTCGATCTCGATGAACTCGCCGCCCGGGTGCGGGCCCTGCTGCGCCGCCAGACTGGGCGTGTCGATCCCGTGATCCGCCTGGGCACGCTGGCCTTCGACCCCGCCACCCGCAGCGCCAGCCTCGCTGGCCAGCCCGTCGCTCTATCGGCGCGGGAGCTCGCGCTCCTCGAAGCCCTTCTTGAGCAGCCGGGCAAGCCCCTCTCCCGCAGCCAGCTGGAGGAACGGATTTACGGTTGGGGCGAGGAAGTCGAAAGCAATGCGGTGGAAGTCCACATCCATAGCCTGCGTCGCAAGCTGGGCACCCAAACCATCAAGAATCTCCGGGGGGTGGGCTATTTCATTCCAAAGGCGGACTAGCGTGCCCCAGCTCGACCATCGCCACTGATATGGGCTCCCTGCGTCGCAACCTCCTGGTTTCCCTGCTGTTGGCGTTTCTCTTCGCCGCCTCGCTCGCGGGATACGCCACCTACCGGGTGGGTCTCATGGAACTCGACGAGGTCATGGACTACAACCTCCGCCAGTTTGCTCTTTCCCTGCGGGCAGAATTCACCGGCCCGCCCCCCACCTCCATTGAAGTCCCCGACGAATCCCTGGATTTCGTCATCCAGATCTGGGATCGGCAGGGCCTGCGACTCTATCTTTCCCATCCCCACTCTTCCCTGCCCAGCCAGGCCCAACTCGGATATGCCACGGTCGATACACCCGACGCCCGCTGGCGGGTCTTTTCCGTTGCCTCGCCGGGACGGGTGATCCAGGTCGCCCAGCCCCTGGCTGTGCGCAGCCGCCTCGCCGCCCAGGCCGCCCTGCGCACCCTGCTGCCACTGCTGGCCATGCTGCCGGTGATGGGAGGGCTGATCTGGTACCTTGTCGGTCGCGGCCTGCGGCCGCTGGCCCGCCTCACCCGGGCGGTCAAGGTCCGCCAGCCCGACGCCCTGGAACCCCTGCCGGCGGACAAGATCCCCGAAGAAGTCGCCCCCCTGGTGGCCGCTCTCAATGGCCTGCTGGCCCGCCTCGAACAGGCGCTGGCGACCCAAAGGGCCTTTGTCGCCGACGCCGCCCACGAGCTGCGTACCCCCTTGGCAGCGCTCCAGCTCCAGGCCCAGCTTGCCGAGCGGGCGGTGGACGAAAGCGAGCGGGCGGAAAGTCTGGCGGAACTCAAGCGCGGACTTTCGCGCGCCACCCATGTGGTGGTGCAGCTCCTGACCCTTGCCCGCCAGGGCCCCGACGCAGCCAGCCGCAAACCGCGGGAAACCATCAATCTGGCCGAGCTGGCGGGACTCACCATCGCCGAATTGCTGCCCCTTGCCGAGGCGAGGCGCATCGACTTGGGCGCGAGCACCCTGGATTCCAGACTGCGCCTCGACGCCGACCGGGAAGCACTCCGAAGCCTACTGGGGAACTTGGTGGACAACGCCCTACGCTATACCCCGGAGGGCGGACAGGTGAATGTATCCCTCACCCACGAGGATGAGGAGATCGTCCTGGAAGTGGCCGATAGCGGCCCCGGCATCCCTGCCGACGAACGGGAGCGGGTCTTCGATCGCTTTTATCGCCGCGACGGCCAGAGCGAATCCGGCAGCGGCCTCGGCCTGGCCATCGTCCGCAGCGTCGCCCAGGCCCATGGGGCCCAGGTGGAACTGGGCGAATCGACCCTTGGCGGACTGGCCGCGCGGGTGCGATTCCCCGTCCAGGAAACCCCCTCGACCGCATTGGCGCCCCGGTAGCGCGCTTCGCCCGCTTCCCCCCATCCGGCCCCGGATTTCTCGCATTGCCAAGCGGCCGAAAGAGCCCGCGCCAAATTTCGCGCCACCTCCGGACCACGGCCCCCGAGCCACGATGGCCAGGACCTCCGACAATGCTACCCAGGGATCCGGGCGATGCCTGCCATAGGATCAGATGCAGATCTCGCCGGAAAATTTCATGACGATACCGCCTTGGCAATTGAATTCCCCCTCAACGCCAATCTGGCCATCATAGACACCAGCAAATATCCCCCGGGCGGGATGACTCGGATCATTCGCAATGACCATCGTCTGCTCCTCGAACTTGAAGGGGGCCCCGATGGAGGAATACGACGGGACCCCGCAAGACCCGGGCGCCGCGGTGGGTGTCAGGCTTGTGACCGACGTATCGAAGCTGACTTGACCCTGAGGCGCCCCATTGACGGCCTTGTCGTCGCAAACAATGGTGTGAATGAATTTCGGCAACCCGTATTCAGTAAAGCCATTTGGCTTGCCAACAATGCCGCATTTGAAATTTTGGGCCCCAAGTTTCATGGCGACCGAACCCAAAGTGGTTTGATCGAACTGCGCGTTGTTCGTAATTTTTCCGGAAGCGGGCAGGCAGGCGGCATACGCAACTGGCGTTGCCACCACCACAAGGACGACCGGGACAATGGGGCCAAAAAAGCGATTCATAAGGCGATCTCCAAAAGAGCTGAAATTCGGACGGGCACCGACGAATGCAGGCCGCGGTGAGGTGAGCATACCCCTTTCAGGCGCCAATATTCATCTGTAATTCACCTGCTTTGCCGACTCTTCAGGGGGTTCAGCCCGTCCGAGCGCAGGTGTTGAATGCGGCGGGGGCTGCCGATTACCCAATTGCCAAATCTGGCAACAACGCCGACGCGACTAAGCCGCCACCCGCTCCAACTGCTCGACCACCAACCCCGCCACGTCAAACCCTTTCTGGGTCGCGATTTCGACCATGCAGGTCGGGCTGGTGACGTTGATCTCGGTGAGGTGGCCGCCGATCATGTCGAGGCCGACAATGAGGAGGCCCCGGGCCCACAGGATCGGGGCCAGGGTCTCGGCGATCTCCCGTTCCCGCTCAGTGAGTGGCATGGCCACGCCGCGGCCGCCGGCGGCAAGGTTGCCGCGGGTCTCTCCGGCCTTGGGGATGCGGGCAAGGCTGAAGGGGACCACTTGGCCGCCGATGATGAGGACCCGTTTGTCCCCGTCAGCTATGGCAGGCAGGTAGCGCTGGGCCATGATGGTGCGGGTCCCCAGCCCTGAAAGCGTCTCCAGGATGGCGTTGCGGTTGGGGTCATCGGCCCGCACCCGGAAGATGCCGCTCCCGCCCATGCCGTCGAGGGGCTTGAGGATCGTGTCGCCCATCTCGTCGATGAAGGCATCCACGTCCTCGGCGGCCCGAGCCACCAGGGTCGGCGCCGTAAACTGGGGGAACTCAGTGATCGAAACCTTTTCCGAGTGATCCCGCACGGCCCGGGGATCATTGAACACCCGGGCACCGGTCGCCACGGCCCGCTCCAGGAGCCAAGTCGCAGTGATGTACTCGAAATCAAAGGGCGGGTCCTGACGCATGAGCACAGCATCAAAGTCCGTCAGTGCCAGCCGGGCCACTTCGCCGGGCTGATACCAGGCGTGATCATCCGCCGTCGGGGTGAGCGCCAAGGCGCGGGCGGATACCGCCCCTGCACGCCAGGCGAGATCTTCCCGCTGGATAGCGAAGAGCTGGTGGCCCCGGGCGTGGGCGGCGCGCAGGATGGCCACCGACGAATCCTTGTAGGCCTTGAGGTGGTCCAGGGGGTCAAGAATGCAGGCGACTCGCATCAGGAGGCTCCGTCGGAAGACGAATCATCGGGAAGTACGGGAGGGGGTGGCCCAAGGAGGGCCCAGACCCGGCGGGCGGCATAGAGGCCGGCGGCCAGGGCCACCAGCCCCGCCGGCAGGATGACCACCGGCCCGGCCAGCCCGAGCATTTCCGGTCGGGTGGTGCCGCCCACCAGGCTGAGCACCGCGACCAGCAGCACGACGGCGGTGGCGACCCCGGCTAGCAGGGCCGCAAGCCGCGCCAGAACAACCGGAATCACGCTGCCGCCGTGATCAGCTCCTCGACCGGGGCGGTCTGCTCCAGTTCGATGGCCGCCGCCAGCAAGGCCAGGCGGGCCACAACACCGTAAGCATAAAACCGGTTGGGGGCGGCGTCAGGCCAGCGGGAACAATCCGGCAGGGTGCAGCAGGTCTCGAAGGCGAGGGGCTTAAAGTGCATGCCTGGGGCGTTGAGGTTTTCGTCCCGCCCGCGCTCGGTGTGCACGCGATAGAAGCCGCCCACCACGTAGTGATCCATCATGTACACCACCGGCTCGGCCACCGCGCCCTCCACGGTCTCGAAGGTATGCACCCCCTCCTGGATGATGACCTCCTGGACCTGGAGGCCTTCCTTGACCACCGCCATCTTGTTGCGCTGACGGCGGTTGAGGCCGACGACCTCGGAGGCGTCCTTGACCGTCATCACCCCCATGCCATAGGTGCCGGCGTCGGCCTTCACCACCACAAAGGGCGTGTCGTCCACCCCATATTCCTTGTACTTGGCACGGATGCGGGTAAGGAGTTCATCGACCTGATGGGCCAGGCACTGCTCGCCGGTGCGCTCCTGGAAATTGATCTGCCCGCAGACGCGGAACTCCGGGTTGATGCGCCACGGGTCGATGCCGATGACCTCGGCGAACTCCCGGGCCACTTGGTCGTAAGCCTGCGCGTGGCGCGATTTGCGGCGGTAGTGCCAGCCGGCGTGCAGGGGCGGAATCACCCACTGCTCATCGAGCCCTTCCAGCACCTTCGGAACCCCGGCGGAGAGATCGTTGTTCAGAAGAACCGCACAGGGCGAGAACCCCGCCAGGCCCACCCGTCCGCCCTGGCGCACCAGGGGTTCCAGGGTCAGGGTGGCGCCATTGGCAAGTTCCAGGGTAGTGGGCTCCGTGATGTCCGGGAGCAAGCTGCCCAGACGCACATTGAGCCCGGTGAGACGCAGGACCGACACCAGCTTAGCCACGTTCTGCAGGTAGAACTGGTTGCGGGTGTGGTTCTCCGGAATCAACAGCAGGTTCTTGGCGTCCGGGCAGATCCGTTCCACCGCCGCCTGGGCCGCCTGAATGCAAAGGGGGAGGAAGGCATCATTCAGGTTATTGAAGCCGCCGGGAAACAGGTTGAGGTCCACCGGCGCGAGCTTGAAGCCGGAATTGCGCAGGTCCGTGGAACCGTAAAAGGGGGGCACATGGTCCACCCATTGGCCACGCATCCATTGCTCAATCTCGGTCGTGTGGTCGAGAAACCGCCTTTCGAGTTCGAGTAGCGGTCCGGTGAGGGCGGTGGTGAGATGGGGAACCATGGGCTGTGCTCGCGGGTGAAGGGCCCGCCGGGGGCGGTCCAGGAAATCAATCGGCCAAGCATGTTACATCATTGGCAATGACCACCCGGCGGACCGAGCGTTCCGAAAGACCGACGAAACCCTCGCCGATCCGTCATTCCACCACTTGGTCGACGTGGCCGTCTCCCAACACCTGAAGGCGGCTGCGAAGGGCCCGCGTCACCTGGACACGGCCCTCGCCATCCACCCGCAACGCGGTATCGATCCCGTAGCGGGCCAGGTATTCCCGCCAGCGCGGGCCGCCCAGGTAAGCGGGCTTGCTCGCCACGTCCGACAAGGTGCCGGCATGGGGCCGGGCCGTCACCAGCACCGTCACCGCCTCGGTCCCCGTTGCCGGGCGACCGGTGCGGGGGTCGATGAGATGGGCATAGCGCACGCCATCCACCTCAAAGTAGCGCTGGTAGTCGCCCGAGGTGCCGATCGCCTCGCCGTCGTAAAGCGGCAGCGCCGCCAGGGCCTGGGCCGCCCGGGGGTGCTGGATGCCGACCCGCCAGGGCTGCCCCCCCTTGCTACCCAGGGCCATGACATTGCCCCCGATGTTGATGAGGGCATTGCCGACACCCTGCTGGCGCAGAATCTCCGCCGCCCGGTCCAGGGCAAAGCCCTTGGCGTAGCCGCCCAGGTCGATCTCCACCGCCGGATTGCGGCTGGTGACCGTATTGCCATCAATCGTTATATCCGCCATGGATGGCTTTAGCTGAATCAGCGCGCCCAGGGCCTCGGCATCCGGCAGGCGGGGCACGAAAGTATCGGTGTGGAATCCCCACAGGGCCACCAGGCGCCCCACCGCGGGATCGAAAAGGCCGTCCCCGGTCGCGGCCAGAAGCTGGGCGTCCCGCAGCATGGCCGCGAGTTCAGGCGAGACGGTCGCCGGCCGTCCCCCAGCGAGGGCGTCGTTGAGCGCCGTGAGCTCCGACGGCTCCCAGGCATGGTAGGCCCGATGCAGGCGGTCGAACTCCCGCAAGACCGCCCCGAGCGCGGCACGGGCCTGGGCATCGGAGTCGCCGTAAACCGCCACCTCGACCCGGGTCCCGAAGACAAAGCTCTCCTGCTGGAAAACCTGGGCGCGCTGGCAGCCCGCCAACGCCAGGATCAGGGCCAACCCGAGAGTCCAGCGGACCTTCCCGGCAGCAAACGAATTCACCATGGCGACGAGTGTAGCCCGGCCACAGGGTGAATACGGTCGCGCCCACCTTCGTCGGGCCGGGATTTTTACATTCTTTGACACTTGGCCGCCCGAGGCTTTAAGTCAGCGTTAAGTCTGCCCGGCCTAAAGTCTGCCCATCACAGTTGCAAGCAGACTTTCGGGAGAGACTACATGGAACGTACCACCTTGCGCCGCTCCGCCATTGGCCTGGCCCTGGGTGTAGCCCTCGGCGCCGGCTATGAGCTAGGCAACCTCGGCGTGCATGGCATCAGCGATGCTCGGGCCGTCAGCGCAGAATTGCC
Organism: Zoogloeaceae bacterium; assembly: GCA_016791025.1. Taxonomy (GTDB): domain Bacteria; phylum Pseudomonadota; class Gammaproteobacteria; order Burkholderiales; family Rhodocyclaceae; genus JAEUNX01. Next base: position 13,009 of record JAEUNX010000061.1, read on the forward strand.
GGCACTCACCCCCAACATCGCCCCGGTGGCCGCCCCGGCCGGCGTGATGTCGGCCCTGCCGGACTTCCAGGCCATCGTCGGCCGCGCCGGTCCGGCGGTGGTGAACATTTCGGTGGAGGGCACAGTCAAGACCGCCAATCGCGGCGCGATGCCCCAACTCGACCCAAATGACCCGCTCTTCGAGTTCTTCCGCCGCTTCGGCCCCCGGGTGCCGATGCCCCGGGGCGGCGAACAGGTTGTGCGGGGCCAGGGCTCGGGATTCATCGTGAGCCCCGATGGCCTGATCCTGACCAATGCCCACGTGGTCGCGGAAGCCGGTGAAGTCACCGTCAAGCTCACCGACAAGCGGGAGTTCAAGGCCAAGGTGCTGGGCATCGACAAACCGACGGACATCGCGGTGCTCAAGATCGACGCCAAGGATCTGCCTTCCCTGCCCCTGGGCAATCCGGACAAAACGCAGGTGGGCGAATGGGTGCTGGCAATTGGTTCGCCTTTCGGCTTCGAGAATTCGGTCACCGCCGGGATCGTCTCGGCCAAGTCCCGCTCCCTGCCGGACGAAGGCTACGTACCCTTCCTTCAGACCGACGTGGCCATCAACCCCGGCAACTCCGGCGGGCCGCTGCTCAACCTGCGCGGCGAAGTGGTGGGGATCAATTCCCAGATCTATTCGCGCTCGGGGGGCTACCAGGGCCTTTCGTTCGCCATCCCCATCAACGTGGCCGCCAAGGTCAAGGATGACATCCTGGCCCACGGCAAGGTTACCCGCGGCCGGATCGGCGTCGCGATTCAGGACGTCAATCAGGCCCTCGCCGAGTCGTTCGGCCTGCCCAAGCCGGAAGGGGCCCTGGTGAGTTCCGTGGAGAAGGGCGGCCCGGGCGACAAGGCCGGTTTGAAGGCCGGCGATGTCATCCTCGGCCTGAACGGTTCGCCGGTGAAAGGCTCGGCCGAACTCCCGCCCAAGGTGGCCGAGGTCAAGCCCGGCGCCACGGTGCGGCTTCAGGTGTGGCGCAAGGGCGAGACAAAGGATCTCGGCGTGACGGTGGGCGAAATGCAGCCTGAGAAGGTGGCCACTGCCAATGATGACAGCGCGGCCGGCGGCAAGCTCGGTCTTGCCGTTCGCCCGCTGAGCCCGGAGGAGCAGCGTCAGGCCGAAGCCCAGGGCCTCCTGGTGCTCGACACCGCCGGCGCCTCGGCCCGGGCCGGTATCCAGCCCGGCGACGTGATCCTGGCCCTCAACGGCACACCGGTGCGCAGCGTCGAGGAGTTACGCGCCCTGGCGGCAAAGGCCGACCATCACGTGGCCCTGCTGATCCAGCGGGACGACGCCAAGATTTTCGTGCCGGTGAACCTCGGCTAACCGGCCCCGGAGGCCCGGAGGGGCCTCCGCCAACCGAGAGGACAGACCCATGGAGAACAACAAACTGAACCCCCAAGTGATTCGCCGATTCATGAAAGCCGCCGCCATCGCCTTCGCGGTGGGGAGCGCGCCGGCCATGGCCAAGAACCGCCCCAGTTCCTCTGACCGCCCCGACCCGCCCCGCAGCAGCGCGGCGGAATCCCTGGCGGCGCGTAAGCCTTCGGACCAGCGCTTCCACCTGGCCCTTCGGCCCGCCCGCGGTATCCAGGGCGAACCCGCGCCGGAGCAGGTCCGGGTGCGAGTCCTGGACGCCCGAGGCCGCTGCCATATCGACACCACGGTGAGCGGACCCTGCCGACTGGGGCCCCTGACCGCTGGCGATTACATGGTGCTTTTCAAAGCCCAGGGGCGGTTCGACTGGCGTCGCATGACCCTGGGCGAGTTCCCGGTACCGGAAATCCTGGTGCGCGGCGTGGCCTGAGGCTCCGATCTCCGCGGTCGGGCCGGTCAGACAAAGACCGGCTCCGGTTCCAGCTCGACGCCAAATCGGGCCTTCACGTCGCGCTGGATGGCCTGGGCCGCCCGCTGAACATCGGCCCCGGTGGCGCCGCCACGATTGACCAGCACCAAGGCCTGGTTCGGGTAAGTCCCCACCGGGCCCAGGGCGCGCCCCTTCCAGCCACACTGATCAATCAGCCAACCCGCAGCAAGCTTGACCGTCCCGCCCCCCTGGGGATAGGAGGGCAAGCCAGGATGGTCTGCCGCCAGTCGGGAATAAGTGGCCGCATCGACGACTGGATTCTTGAAGAAGCTCCCGGCATTTCCGATCTCAGCCGGGTCTGGCAGCTTGCGGCGGCGCACTGCGATGACCGCGTCGGCGATATCCTGGGGGGTCGGGTTCTCCACGTGTTGCGCGGCAAGCTCTTTGGTTACGTCGGCGTAAGCCGTCACCGCCCGCCAGGCCTTCGGAAGTCGGAAGACCACCCGCAGGATCAGATAGCGCCCGGCCCCTTCCCGCTTGAACAGGCTGTCCCGATAGGCAAAGGCGCACGCCGCCCCATCGATGCGCACGACGGCACCAGCGGCAAAATCAAAAGCCTCCAGCCAGGCAAAGCGTTCGGCCACCTCAAGCCCGTAGGCCCCGATGTTCTGGACCGGGGCGGCCCCCACGGTACCAGGAATCAGGGCGAGATTTTCCAGACCGGCCCAGCCATGGGCCAGAGTCCACAGCACGAAGTCATGCCAGGGCTCCCCGGCTCCGGCCTCCACCCACCAGGCTTCGCTGTCCTGGGCCAGCAATCGCCGCCCCGGCACCGCGACGTGCAATACCCAGCCATCGAAGTCCCCGGTCAGAACGAGGTTGCTGCCGCCCCCGAGAACCAGGCGGGGCTCTCCCCATTCCGGCATTGCCATCACCCGGCGCAGGTCCGCTTCGCCGGTGATCGCCGCCAGCCAGCGGGCGCGGGCGGGAAGGCCAAAAGTATTCAGCGCCTGGAGATCGGCGTGGGCAAGGAGTGGGGTCATGAAGAACGTCAATCGGGTCCGGGCGCAACAGGGGCGTGTCCGCCCCCCAGGAACAGACGATAGAAGCCCGGCAACTTCAGGGCAAGGGTCATCGGCTCCGCGAAGTGTTCGACCTTGGCAAATTCGTGCCATTGACCCATGATCTGACGCGTCCCGCTTTGGGCGATGCAGCCCTATCTTCGGAGTCGGAGATTCCCATGCCTCGATTTTTCGCCTTTCTCCCCGTCGCCGCCCTTGCCTTGGCTCCGGTGGCCCAGGCAGCCGGATTTTCCCTCACCAGCCCCGATCTGAACCCAGCCAAGCCGGTTCCGGTCCGCCACGTCTTTGCGGGCTTTGGCTGCACCGGCGAGAATCTCTCCCCAGCCCTGGAATGGAAAAATCCGCCCAGCGGCACCCGCAGCTTCGCCCTCACGGTCTATGACCCGGACGCGCCGACCGGCTCGGGCTGGTGGCATTGGGTGGTGGTGAATCTCCCCCCCGGCACCATGAGTCTGCCCCAGGGGGCCGGCACCCCGGACGGCGCCCGCCTTCCCGCGGGTTCCTCGCAAGTCAGAACCGATTACGGCGGCCCTGGCTATGGCGGGCCCTGCCCACCGACGGGCGACAAGCCGCACCGATATGTGATGACCATCCACGCGCTGAAAGTCGAACGCCTGGAACTCCCAGATAACGCGACCGCCGCCCTCGCCGGATTCATGATCCGCGCCAACCGCCTCGGCGAAGCGACGATGACGGTCCGCTATGGCCGCTGACGCCGGCCGGACGACTCACCCCCCGCTCTGGGCGGGAGGCTCGGTGGCCACCGGGATGGGAAACACCCGGTCATAGACGAGGTTGAAGACGAAGGCATATGCCGTATAGGCCAGCGCGAGGCCGATGTCGGCCATCAACGCCTCCCACCAGCCCAGATTGGTCCACACAACCACCACCGGCAGCGTCAGGAGCAAGAGCCCGCCCTCGAATCCAATGGCGTGGGCGAGCCGCAAGCCCCAGTCCCGCTGGTCGGCCGTCCGGCCAGTCAGGCGACCCTCCGCCCAATCGAAACCGGTGTTATAGACCCCGTTCCATAAGGCTGCGATGAGGGCCAGCACTGCCAACAACCCCACCGAATCCAGGGCCGGCACACCACTCAACCAGGAAAACGGCGGAGTGATCAGCAACAGGCCACCCACCTCGAAGAGGACAACCTGGCGCAGCCGATCCTTCATTGTACGTAGGGGAGGAGGTGACGGCACGGTGCGCGAAAAGGGAACGAAAGCCGGGCGAAAGATAGAGCCCCAACCTGGCTGACGCAAGCGGCGGGCACCGCCACCCTCCGCGTTCTATCTCAAACCCATCCTAGAACACGTTCATAAAAATAAAAAATGATGCGATGAACATTACGG
>JAEUNX010000204.1 GCA_016791025.1 Zoogloeaceae bacterium
CGACCAGAACTGGGGGCTGAGTGTGACGGTGCCAGTGGCCGACCGTAGTCACGATCACATACACAATCATCATGGCGATCAGTTGGATGAAAAATGGGAATTCCGTGATCTGGGGGACGTGCGGATCGTTGGACGGCGCCAGTGGATTCTCGAGTCCAATGGCAGCCTTGGGTTTGCTGGCGTTACGTTTGGCACCAAGCTGCCCAGCGGGCATTTCGATGTCACAAACCGTGAAGGCGACGAGGCTGAGCGCAGCCTCCAACCCGGCAGCGGCACCACGGATCTGATTCTCGGGGCCTACTACAGCCGGGTTCATGCCGAATCGGGATTTTCGTGGTTCGCTCAGGCCCAAATTCAGCGGCCGGTGGCCGAGAGGCAGGACTACCGCCCCGGCAGTCGCCTCGCCGTCGATCTCGGCCTGCGGAAGGAATTGAACCCCCGGGTGGGACTGATGTTGCAGTTGAACGGTCTGCTGGCCGGTCGGGACCGGGGCGACGAGGCGGAGGCCGAGGACAGCGGGCAACGCGCCGTGCATCTGAGTCCCGGCATCAGTGTTTCACCGGTGCGGGGTTTCCAACTCTACGCCTTCGTTCAGTTGCCTCTGCATCAGAAGGTGAATGGCGTTCAATTGACCGCCGAACAGGGCTTTACGGCCGGCGTCAGTTACCGCTTTTAACGGCGGCCAGCGGGCCTGGGGACACTGCCCGCCGGCCTTACGGTCCGGCGCAGCCAGGTATGGCTGCGCCGGGCGCACTATCCGGGAAAAGATTCAGAAAGGCAGGGCCAAGCCCGGCCAGACCCCTTCGATGGCGCTGCGGAATGCAGTCTGAATCCGGGCGATCGCGGCGTCCGAATCCGCCTCGAAGCGCAGCACGACCACCGGCGTGGTGTTTGAGGGGCGGGCGAGGCCGAAGCCGTCGGCGTATTCCACCCGCACCCCGTCGATGGTGATGCACTCCTGGGCGCCATCGAAGGTTGCGGATTCCTTTAGGCGGCGGACCAGTTCAAAAGGCTCGCCTTCGCTCATTTTGATGTTGAGTTCCGGGGTGCTCACCGCGTTCGGGAGGGCCTTGAGAGCGGCGTTGGGGTCGGGACGGCTGGACAAAATCTCAAGCAGGCGGGCGCCGGTGTAGAGCCCGTCGTCAAAACCGAACCAGCGTTCCTTGAAGAAGACGTGGCCGCTCATTTCACCGGCCAGGGGCGCGCCGGTTTCCTTGAGCTTGGCTTTGACCAGGGCATGGCCGGTGTTCCACATGGTGGGTTTGCCGCCCCGGTCGCGAATCCAGCCGGCCAGATTCCGAGTGCATTTCACGTCGTAAATGATCTCGCCTCCCGGTACTCGGGACAGAACATCCTCGGCGAAGAGCATGAGCTGGCGGTCCGGATAGATGATCTCGCCGTCCTTAGTGACCACCCCGAGGCGGTCACCGTCGCCGTCGAAGGCGAGGCCGAGTTCGGCATCGGAATGCCCCAGGGCGTGGATCACGTCCTCCAGGTTCTCGGGCTTGGAGGGGTCGGGGTGGTGGTTGGGGAAATTCCCATCCACTTCGCAGAACAGCTCGATCAGTTCGCAACCCAGGCGGCGGAACAATTCCGGCGCCACTGCGCCAGCGACGCCGTTGCCGCAGTCCATGACGATCTTCATGGGGCGGGCGAGCTTGACGTCGCCGACAATGCGATCGACATAGGCGGGCAGGACATCGGCCTGGGTCACCCGGCCGGCGCCGTGGGTGAGATCGTTCTCGGCGATCCGCCGGCGCAGGTCGAGGATAAGATCGCCGAACAGCGTCTGGCCACCCAGCACCATCTTGAGGCCGTTGTAGTCGGGCGGATTGTGGCTGCCGGTCACCGAGACGCAGGAATGGGTCTCGAGATGGTAGGCGGCAAAGTAGGTGACCGGGGTGGGCACGCAGCCGATGTCGATGACATCAACGCCGGCAGCGCAGATCCCTTCGGCCAGGGCGCCAGCCAGGGAAGGGCCGGAAAGGCGTCCGTCACGGCCGACTGCAATGGCCTTCTGGCCACGGGCTCGTGCCTCGGATCCCAGAGCGTGACCGATGGCCCGCACAGCTTCAGGAGTGAGGGTCTTGTCGACGATGCCACGGATGTCATAGGCCTTGAAAATCTCGGGAGCGGGGCAGGCATGCAGGGGAGAGTTCATCGCAATCTCAACCGAAGTGGAAAAGGGTCATGGACAGGAATTATCGCAGAGCCCGCTGGCCCGGTTGCAGGCGAAATGCATGGGGCGTCTGGGCTTTGGGCATGCCGGCGCAGCGCGTATTGCGCTGACGGCGGCAAGTCAGTGCACGGTTCGGGGAAGCCCGTCGGCTGGGGAATCCTGGGCCTCCGGGGTGGGCGAAGCGTGATGGACCACCATGCGCCAGCCGTAGGCCCCCCGGCTGTAGACGTTGGTGGCGACCACCGGCGCAGGTGCCGGAGCTTCGACGTCTGCGAGGGAGACATGCTCCACCAGGGTATGGACCGTCATCATCATGTTGGCGGTTTCCACGTGGTGGCTGAGGCGGATGTTGAGCTTGGGTTTGCCATGGAAAAGCTGCCGCCAGGATTCGCGGATAGCGGTCAAGCCCAACAGGCGAGGACCGCCAGGATGGACACACATGACCTCTTCGTCCTCGGACCAGACTGCCATCATGGCTTCCAGGTCCGCGCGGGAAAGGGCATCGTAAAAGGCAGCCTCGGCTTCGACGGCCGTCGTGTAGATGGGTTTGCTACTCATCGCGCCGTGTGAAAAGTGGCCGGAAGGGACCCAGGGGTGTCCCGGCTACAACCTTCCCTGAAGGCTGGAGCCGGGCGGCAGGGGGCCGTCAGTGATGGCCTTTTGGGCGCTCGCCGGTAAAGACGTACTTGGCGCTGCAGTAGGGACAGACCGCTTCACCTTCCTTCAGCACGTCGAGAAATACCCGAGGATGGCGGGCCCACAGAGGGGCTCCGGGCTGCGGGCAATGGAGCGGCAGATCCTTGGCGGTCACGGCGATCGGTTGGGCCTTGTCCTGGGTTTCGGGCATGTCGTCCTCGCGAGGTGGTCTGGGGTGGATGATCAGATGAAAGAAAGCCAGCGCTCGTATTCCGGCGCCCGGCCATTGACGATGTCAAAGAAGCGCGCCTGAATCTTTTCGGTAACGGCGCCGCGGGTGCCGGCACCGATGGTGCGGTTGTCGAGTTCTCGAATCGGCGTGACTTCGGCGGCGGTGCCGGTAAAGAAGGCTTCGTCGGCCGTGTAGATGTCGTCGCGGGTAAGGCGCTTCGCGGTGACCTCGTAGCCGAACTCCTTCGCCACCTGGATCACCGAGGCGCGGGTGATGCCGATGAGTGCGGAAGCGATCTCAGGCTCGTAGATCCGGCCATCCTTCACGACGAAAAGGTTTTCTCCCGCACCTTCGGCCACGAAGCCGTCGGTGTCGAGGAGCAGGGCCTCGTCGTAGCCGTCCTGGGTGGCTTCCAGGTTCGCCAGAATCGAGTTGGCATAGGTGCCGGAGTATTTGGCGCGGCACATGGACACATTCACGTGGTGGCGGGAAAAGGACGAGGTCTTGACGCGAATGCCCTTGGCCAGACCGTCTTCACCCAGATAGGCCCCCCACGGCCAGGCGGCGATGGCTACGTGGACGGTGGATCCGCGCGTCGAGATCCCCATCTTCTCCGATCCATAGAAGGCGATCGGGCGCAGATAGCAGGATTCGAGTTTGTTGGCCCGGACGACTTCCAGTTGCGCATCCATCAGCGCCTGCTTGGAGTAGGGGATGTTCATCATATAGATCTTCCCCGAGTTGATCAGACGCTCGGTGTGCTCGGCGAGCCGGAAGATTGCAGTGCCCTTGACGGTGTTGTACGCCCGGACTCCCTCGAATACGGCTAGACCATAATGCAGCGAGTGAGTGAGTACGTGGGTGGTCGCTTCGCGCCACGGCACGAGCTTGCCGTCGTACCAGATGAAACCGTCGCGGTCAGCCATGGACATGGATCAATCTCCAGCAGGAAGAGGGGTGACAGGCGCCCGCATGGGTCGGGCGGTAACCGATAAGTTTATCGCAAACGGCGGTGGGCTGTGGTTGCTCTGGCCCAGGCGGTACAATCGCGAGGTTTGGGCGCGGATGGGTAGCATGGAGCGAATCTGGAAGCCGAACGTCACGGTGGCGGCGGTGATCGAGCGGGCAGGGCGATTTCTCATGGTGGAGGAAGAGACGGACGATGGGCTCCGCTTCAACCAGCCCGCGGGTCACCTCGACAAAGACGAATCCCTGATCGAAGCGGTGGCCCGGGAGACCTTGGAGGAAACGGCCCATCCCTTTCGCGCCGACGCCTTGGTGGGGATCTACCAGTGGCCACGGCCGGACGGGGAGGTCACCTACCTGCGGTTTGCCTTTTCCGGAGCACTCATTGGCGATGCCTTGCCCCGCCCCCTTGATGCGGGAATTGTGCGAGCCGTCTGGATGACGCTGGATGAGATCAAGGCAACCGTCGCGCGCCATCGCAGCCCATTGATTTTGCAATGCGTCCAGGACTATCTCGCTGGGCGTCGCTATCCGCTGGAGCTGATTCGTCACTATTCCGTGTCATGAGTTGGAAGTGGCGCAGCGGGCTCGTTTTTGCTGCCACGGTGGTGTCGCCTGCCATTGCCCAGGAGCAGGTGCTGATTTGCTACAACTACGGTTGCCAGAGCCAGGAGGCCGTGAGTTTCAGCGCCATGCAACTCGAGCCAATACGGACAATGTTGGCGCGAACGAACGACGCTGTCGAGGAGCGGCAAGATCTGGCGGTGGCCGTGGGCCAGCTCTATCGATGGGCCGGCACGCTGACCCCCATATTCGCCGACCGGGCCGGAGATTTTGCCGACGATGGGGTGCCGGGGCGGATGGATTGCATCGACCATGCCGTGTCCACGACCGGCTTGCTGCGGATGCTGGAACGGCGAGGCTGGCTGCGCTTTCACCGGGTCCTGGAACCGGCGCGACGGGCCCGCTTCATCTTCCAGCACTTTTCGGCGGTGGTAGAGGAAATCGGGCCAGACCCGGAGGCAACGGCCGAGGACATCGGCCCCCGGCAGTACGCGATGGACAGCTGGTTCGTTGAGCACGGCGAGGCGGCGGTGGTATTACCCCTAGAGGAATGGCTACGGGGGGCGGGGCCTTGGGTTCCGTGAGGGACGCCTGGGCCTGGAGCGAAGGACCCTTAGATGGTTGCGTTGGAAGGTGGATCCGGTATGGAAGGACGCGGGATGAAAGTGGTGGTGGGCATGTCAGGCGGGGTGGACAGCGCGGTGGCAGCCATGCTTCTGAAGCAGCAGGGCTACGCGGTGACCGGCTTGTTCATGAAGAACTGGGAAGACGATGACGACGACGAATACTGCTCAACGCGGCAGGATCTTGTCGATGTCGCCTCGGTGTG
>JAEUNX010000207.1 GCA_016791025.1 Zoogloeaceae bacterium
GGCCTCGCTGACCCGGCCGCCACAAGCGGCCAGCGCGTCCACCAGAAGGCGCCGCTCGAAGGCCGCCATGGCATCGGCATGTTTCGGGATCGCCACCGGTGTTGGCGTCTCGACAGGGAGAACGGGTTCACTCGCCCGCCAACGCGCGCCGCCCCCCGGCAGGACAGGGCGGAAGGCTGCTTCGCCGAGGATAAGGTCGTCGGAAAGCATGGCCGCCCGCTCCAGCACATTGCGCAGTTCCCGGACATTCCCCTTCCAGGGCTGAGCCCGAAAGAGCGCGAGGGCGTCGGCGCCAACCTCCCGCTGGGCGGCGCCAGTTTGGATCGCGAGTTGCTCGAGGATTGCCTCACACAGCTGGGGCAAATCTGTCAGGCGATCCCGGAGCGGTGGAACCTGCAACATCAGGACATTGAGGCGATAGAACAGGTCAGCGCGAAACCTTCCCGACTCCACCAAGGCCGGCAGGTCGGTGGACGTCGCGGCAACAATGCGGACATTGGCCTTGACGACCCGATTTGACCCCACCGGCTCGAATTCCCCCTCCTGGAGCACCCGGAGCAATTTAGCCTGCAGGACGAGGGGCATATCGCCAATCTCGTCGAGGAACAGCGTGCCTCCGTCAGCCAAGGCAAACTTGCCATCCCGCCCCCTGCGGTCAGCCCCGGTATAGGCCCCCGGCGCAACGCCGAAGAACTCGGTCTCCAGCAGAGTATCGGGAATCGCCGCGACATTGAGGGCGATGAAGGGCTGGTGCGCCCGCGGCGATGCGGCGTGGATCGCCTGGGCCAGGAGTTCTTTTCCCGTCCCGGTTTCTCCCAGCAGCAGGACCGGCGAATCGAGGTGCGCCGCGCGCCGCGCCTGGCGCTTGACCTCCAGACAGGCGGAGCTGAGGCCAATAAAGTTGGAGAAAGTGTAACGGGTCCGCCGGGCCTGCTGCAGAGACTTTCGGGTCTTATCCAGTTCTGCCTGCAACGCGAGAAACTTGGAGAATAACGGCGAAAGAGGCTTCAAGTTGTCATAGAGTGCCAACCCGACGGCGCCGATTACTTGGCCACGATCGTCCTTGACCGGTAAGCGGGTGACGACAAAGGATCGCCCGCTCGTCTCAAGGATATCCAGGAGAATGGGCTGGCCGGTCGTCACCACTTCCCGCATCAGACTTGCGGGAATGATGCGCTCGACCTCCTGCCCGATGGCCTCCTGGGCCGACCGCAGTCCGAAGCGGGCGGCATAGCGCTCATTGATCCAGACCACCCGCGCGTCCCGGTCCACCACCAAGGTGCCTTCGCACAAGCCCTCGAGACTTGCAAATAGGGATTGCATGGCGTGGCGATGGACACGATCGAAATCGGTCAGGTTCACCACCGCCCCGGGGGCCGCGGCGTCAGGCGCGTCGAGGTTCATGGCGAGAGGATATGCGCCCGCCCGCTTCGCCGCATTCTGCACCGCACCATCCCCGCCCGTTCCCTGCGAAGACGCTTTCTTCCGAGCTCTGCGGCCACCCGCAGGCCCCCCGCAGGGCCAATCAGGTGGCCAGCATGACCATCCCGGCCAGGGCCAGAGCACCCCCCACCCCCCGCTCAAGCGTCCGGCCGCCCAGACCAGCCATCTGTCGCCCGACCACGTATCCGACCGCATGCAGCAACGCCGTCACCAAGGCCAGCCCGAGGACAAATAGCTCCGCACTCTGCGCCACATCGGCCGGCATCTCTACCCCGTGGGCCGCGCCATGACAAAGGGCAAAAAGCACCACCAGGGGCAAGGCCCCCGGCAGCCGCATCGTCGCCGCCACCATCAATCCCAACACCAGAACGGAGGCAGCGACCCCCGTCTCAACTCCGGGCCACACAATCCCGGCGGCGCCGAGGCCGGTCCCAGCGAGCATCGCGGCGACAAAGGTAACAGGCATGCGCCAGGGTGCCGCCGAAGTACGCGCGGTGTAAAGGCCCACCGCCAACATTGCCAGCAGATGGTCCCACCCCAGGAGCGGATGGAGCAAACCCGCCCCAAGCCCGTCGCCACCATGGCCCGGATGAGCAAGGACAGGTCCAGCAATCAGGGCGAGAATCAGGCCGACAGGAAAGTTCGATCGACACATGGCAATGCCTCCAGGTTGATGTGGGAATCCGGGTCAGGTGGCGGGTCGTAAGAGGCCCTGGGTTTCGATGAATTCGACGATCTCGGGCAGGCCCTGGCCCGTCTTCAGGTTGCTGAAGAGGAACGGCCGCTCCCCGCGCATCTTGCGGGCATCGCGATCCATCACCTCCAGGCTCGCCCCCACCATCGGAGCCAGGTCGATCTTGTTGATGACCAGGAGGTCGCTCTTGGTGATTCCGGGGCCACCCTTGCGCGGGATCTTGTCCCCTGCCGACACGTCGATGACGTAGAGGGTGAGGTCCGACAATTCGGGCGAGAACGTAGCCGCCAGATTGTCCCCGCCAGATTCGACGAAAATGATCTCAAGACCGGGGAAGCGGCGGTTGAGGCGATCGACCGCCTCCAGATTGATCGACGCGTCTTCCCGAATTGCGGTGTGGGGACAGCCGCCGGTTTCCACCCCGATGATCCGCTCCGGCGCGAGGGCCTCGTGGCGCACCAGGAACTGGGCATCTTCGGCGGTGTAGATGTCGTTGGTCACCACGGCCAAGTTATATCGGTCCCGCAGGGTGCGGCAGAGGGCCAGGGTGAGTGCCGTCTTGCCAGAGCCCACGGGCCCGCCAATGCCGACCCGCAGCGGCTGGGCGGCGGGGAGCGACTCCGGCGCGCCGTGCCTGGCCGGGTCGTTCTGTTCGGAGAAGAGAGTCGAAGCCGTCATGGCATTCCTTGTCGTGGGTGCGCTCGAATCAGGAGCGGAAGAGTCTCGAATATTGGGTCTCGTGGCGGGCACAGGCCATGGCAAACCCAGGGAGGTAGTTGCACCACTCGGCTTCAGGGCGATTGAGTGCCGCCGGGGCCAGAGTGGGTATTCCCGCCCCGAGGCGCGCCAGAAGCCTCTGGCCCGCCGACTGGCCCAGCGGCACGATCTTTACCGCCGCCATTACCTGATTTTCCAGCCAGGCCCACAGGTAGGCCGCGACGGCCATCTCCCGCGGAATGTGCCAGGCTGCCGCCGCGGCACTCCAGGCCAGGGGAAAGGCGGGGGTCTCCAAAGCGAGCAAACGCTCACGCCAGCCCGGAAGGGACGCGAATTCATCCAGGTCGCGCAACAAACGGGTCAGGGAATGCCCCATCTGCTCGGCCTCCTGGCGCAGTTCGCGGCTCTCACGGCTGGCGAGGAAATCGTCGTTGAGTCGGCGGATCTCACCAGCGTCGCCGGCCTCCCAGGCGACCATTGCCGCCGCCACCAGGGGCGCCTCGAAGGCTGCGACTCCCCAGTGGAGCACATCACCGATCCAACGGGCGGCGTCCGCTTCTCCGCGCACCATGCCCGCCTCCACCGCCCATTCGAGGCCCTGGGAGTAGGTATAGGCCCCCACGGGTAAGGCCGGGCTGGCCAGTTGCAAGAGTCGGATCAGAGGCAGCATCGACCGCAGCAAACGAAATGGGAGAACATCATGACGGGCCCATGAGGTGGATCTTGGCGCCCGACCCATCGCCGGGATGTTGGTGGCCGTGGGCGTAGGCGCCTGCCTCGGGTTCGAAGGCGGCCCGCACGTTGCGGACCTCGCACCCGAGCCCCCGCAACATGCCCTCCAGCACGTGGTCGCTCTGCAAGCGTAACCAGGCACTACCCACCTCCACGGCCACATGGCGGTTGCCCAGGTGATACGCGGCGCGAGCCAGGTCCGTTGCATTGTTGCAGCAGACCTCGAGGAGATCCTCATCGGCCGCCACCACTTCGACGACGCGGCCATTGCGGGCCAACAGGAGGTCGCCGCCACGCAAAATCGTACCCCGAGGAAGGAACAGGCCAACCTCTTCGCCACTTGCCAGCCGTGCCCGCAGCCGACTTTTGGTGCGGGTCTCGAAGGGCAGCACCAGCCGACCGTTGGCGGTGGCCCCGTTCGGCGCCCGCTGTTCGATGAGAATCATGAGCCGCCTCAGAACAGGAAATATCGCTGGGCCAGCGGCAGCACCGTCGCGGGTTCGCAAGTCAGCAGGTCACCGTCAGCCCGCACGGCGTAGGTCTCCGGATCCACCTCGATATTCGGCTGCCAGAAGTTGTGCACCATGTCGGACTTGTTGATCCGCCGCACGTCCCGCACCGCGACCAGGGGTTTGCTGAGGTTCAGTCGATCCAGCGTCCCGGACGACAGCGCCGCTTGGGAGACAAAGGTGACCGAACTGGTGAGGCCGCCGCCAAAGCTGCCGAACATAGGCCGATAGTGCACCGGCTGTGGCGTCGGGATCGAGGCGTTGGCATCGCCCATCACCGCCGCGGCGATCATCCCGCCCTTGAGGATCAGGCTCGGCTTGACGCCGAAAAACGCGGGGCGCCACAGGACGAGATCGGCCAACTTGCCCACCTCGACAGAGCCCACCTCATGGGCGATGCCGTGGGTCAGGGCGGGGTTGATGGTGTACTTGGCGATATAGCGTTTGACGCGGAAATTGTCGCTGCGGGCGCTGTCTTCCCGTAGGGATCCCCGCTGCACTTTCATCTTGTGGGCGGTCTGCCAGGTCCGCAAGATCACCTCGCCCACCCGGCCCATGGCCTGGGAGTCGGAGCTCATCATTGAGAACCCGCCCAGATCGTGGAGGATGTCTTCCGCCGCGATGGTCTCCCGCCGGATGCGGCTCTCGGCGAAGGCCACGTCCTCGGCGATGGCGGGGTCCAGGTGATGGCACACCATGAGCATGTCCAGATGCTCGTCAATGGTGTTGACCGTGTAGGGCCGGGTCGGGTTGGTCGAACTCGGCAACACGTTGGTGTAGCCCGCTAGTTTGATGATGTCCGGAGCGTGTCCCCCACCTGCCCCCTCGGTATGGAACGTGTGAATGCTGCGACCCTTGAACGCCGCCGCCGTGTCCTCCACGAAACCGGATTCGTTGAGCGTATCGGTGTGGATCGCCACCTGGATGTCCATGGACTCCGCCACGCTCAGGCAGCAATCGATGGCCGCCGGGGTGGTGCCCCAGTCCTCATGCAACTTCAGGCCGATGGCGCCTGCCGAGATCTGCTCGGTAAGCGCCATCGGCAAACTGGCGTTGCCTTTGCCCAGAAAGCCCAGGTTCATGGGAAAGGCTTCCGCGGCCTGTAGCATTTTGCGGATATGCCAGGGCCCCGGGGTACAGGTGGTGGCAAAGGTGCCGGTGGCCGGGCCCGTCCCGCCACCCAGCATGGTGGTGACCCCGCTCATCAGGGCCTCCTCGATCTGCTGGGGGCAGATGAAGTGAATGTGGGTGTCGATGCCCCCGGCGGTGACGATCATGCCTTCTCCCGCGATCACCTCCGTGCCCGGCCCGATGTTGATGGTAACCCCAGGCTGGATGTCCAGATTGCCGGCTTTGCCGATGGCCGCGATCCGGCCGTCCTTGATCCCGATGTCCGCCTTGACGATGCCCCAGTGGTCGATAATCAAGGCGTTGGTGATCACGGTGTCCGCCACTTCAGCCGCGACCCGCTGCCCCTGGCCCATACCGTCGCGAATCACCTTGCCGCCGCCGAACTTCACTTCTTCGCCATAGATCGTGAAATCCCTTTCCACCTCGATCCACAGTTCCGTGTCGGCCAGCCGCAAGCGGTCGCCCACGGTGGGTCCGAACATTTCCGCGTAGGCGCGGCGCGATATCGTTGTCATGGCGCACTTGTCTCCCTGAGATCCGCCGGCTTAAAGAAAGCCCATCACCTGGCCATTGAATCCATAGACCTCCCGGGTCCCCGCCAGGGCCACCAGCTCCACCGTGCGACTCTGGCCGGGCTCAAAGCGGACCGCCGTCCCGGCCGCAATGTTCAAGCGGTGACCCCGCGCCGCGTCGCGGTCGAAGGCGAGGGCGGCATTGGTCTCGAAAAAGTGATAGTGGGAACCAACCTGGATCGGGCGATCACCGGTATTGGTCACTGTGAGCGTGAGGGTCGAACGACCGACATTGATCTCGATCTCCCCATCCAGGGTCTGAATTTCACCAGGAATCATGGCTCCCCCAAGCTGGCGTTTGTTATCAGTTTTCAAGCACCAACTGGTCGACGTCACTGACCAACCAGACGTCGACGCCGATCAATCCGATCGTCCGGAGCGGATGAATCGTGCCCGGCCGCCGCCCGTGCCTGCCCCTTCGCCCTGATCAAATTTCCCGGCCGGCAGAACTTTCCCGAGCCGCTCGCGAAGTTGGCGCAGGGTGGCGGTCAATTCGGCATCTCGGGCCCGCCCCTCCACATCGGCGAGGATCTGGTAGGCGTAACGCGGATCCCGCGCCATGACGTTGAGATCAACGGACATGTCGAGGGTCTGGCTGACCTGCTGCTTGAAGCGCGCCATCAGGCGCGCAGTCTCGATGTAATCCGGTTCCATGATTACAGAATCGGGTTGTGGACGGTGACCAGCTTGGTCCCGTCGGGGAAAGTCGCTTCCACCTGAATTTCAGGAATCATTTCCGCTACGCCCTCCATGACGTCTTCACGGGTGAGCATGGTCGTGCCGTGGGCCATCAGCTCCGCCACGGAGCGCCCATCCCGGGCCCCCTCCATGATGGCTGCCGAAATGAAGGCTACCGCTTCCGGGTAGTTCAGCTTCAGGCCCCGGGCACGCCGCCGTTCGGCCACCAAGGCCGCCGTGAAGATCAACAGCTTGTCCTTCTCCCTAGGTGTGAGTTCCATCCTCGTCCTTTCACATCAGGCTTCTAGGTATTCCAAATCCGGGGCACCATTCCTGGCCGCCCCACCATCACCGGCCGCAGTTCCCGCCACAGGGCGAGGAGCCAGCGCCGGGCCGATTCGCTATTCGGGCCCAGATACCGCGCCACCAGGATCCCCGGCGGGCAGGTCAGCGTACCCTGCCCTTCACCGGCATCGATCTGACGACAGCGGGCCAGGCAATCGGCATCCACCTCTGGGCCGGCGACAATCATTGTCGCCGCCACTGTGGCACCAGCCAATCCCGCCGGCGACCCCATCAGCCCACCACCGCCGTCGATCCGTCCCCGCTCCAGCCAAATCGTCCTACCCTGACGCCGCAACCGGGTCTCCAGTCGCAGCGAGCCGCGAGAAAACCGCTCGCCCGATCCCGTCCGTCCCAGACAGATGGTCTCCATGCCGACGAAGACGGCGTCCGGGGCCAAATCCACTTCCAACTTCGCGCTGCCCAGGGCACCGTCGAACACGATGCTTTCCTGCGGAACCCACTCGCACACTCCACCGGGCTCCACCACCACGCGCTGGGTCAGACTGGCCGAGGGTCCAGCGGAGCGATACCACTTGCCGGCGCCCGGCGTGGTCACCTGGGCCCAGGCACCACGACCGACCGTCACCTCCACCCGCAAGTCGTCTCCGCCTGCGATTCCGGCGGGAGGGTGTATCAGGATCACCTGACACACCTCGTCTCCCTCGGGGTAGAGGGCCTTTTGCACCCGCAGCGGCCCTTGATGGCGCCGTTCGGCAAGCACTGTACGGCCCCCCCGCCGCTCGAAGCCGAGCGTCAGTCGGGCAGACCAGCCCGCACCCCCTTGCCGGGACTCGGACTCGACGGCCGCGTTCAAGGGAGCATTCATGCAGCGCCTTTTTAGCAACTAGCGGGCCATGTGTAAAAAAAACCGATATTCGCGAAAAAACGCCAAAAACCGTGGTTTACGCTAGGCAGCCCCGCCAGCCGTGCGCCGCAGGCCCCAGCTCGGCGCACCGGCGAAGTGCATGCCAAGTGGAACGCACCGGGATGGCACGCCCATGTCATTGTCGTGGATCCCTCCAATCTTCCGGTTCCCAGCCACCTTGGCTGGTGCGAAACGGATTGATATCCAGTCCACCGCGTCGGGTGTAGCAGGCCGCCACAGCAAGGAACTCGGGATGGCATCGCCGCCAGACATCGCAAAAGATCCGTTCGACGCATTGCTCGTGGAACTCGTTATGCTCGCGGAACGAGACCAGATAGGCCAGCAGACCCGCGCGATCGATGGCCGGGCCCCGGTAACGAATCATCACGCTCCCCCAGTCCGGCTGCCCCGTCACGAGACAATTCGACTTGAGGAGGTGAGAAACCAGACACTCATCACGCTGAACGCCCTCGGTGCGCAAGAGGCTGGGATCCAGCTCATAGGTGGAAATGGTCACTTCGAGATCGTCGAGCAGGATCGCCCCAGGCGGCAGCCCCCCTCCGTGGCGGGCGGGTTGCACTTCGCTCAGATTGAAGATTCGCACCGCTACCGGCGCACCGGCGGCCCTGGTCAGGTCCGCGCCCACGGTTGCGGCCACCGCGTCGCGGGAGGCGAAAATCGTCTGGTTGAAACTGTTCAAATACAGTTTGAGGGATTTCGACTCGATCAAGTGCGGCGAATCCGCCGGCACTCGGAATTGACCGAGTGCCACCACCGGCTTGCCCTGGGGGGAGAGCCAGGACAGCTCGTAGGCATTCCAGAGGTCCCAACCCGAGAAGGGCAATGCGTCCGCAGCAATCCCCAGTTCGTCCCGCTTGCCCTGACGGCGGATCGGAAATAGCAGCTGCGGCGAGAAAGTAGACTGATAGCTCACCGGACGGCCCAGGAGCGAATCGTCCAGTGGGCGGGGATCGACGGTGGGAGGCGGGTTGGTCATGGCCGGCATTCTACCTCCGGATGTCGGATCTACCGGCCTTGCGCGCCAGGACAATAGTATGGCCAACGCGGAGCGGGCGCCTTCCGCGGCCCGCGCTTCGGGCACCCGGGTTGCCGAGGCGGGGACCGGCGCAGCGGCCCACGGCCGCGGCATCGTCGCCTATGATGAATATCTGGCCCGGCTTGGGACCTTCCTCGGCGCGGCAGCCCCTGCGCCGGCCGGTACGGTCTAGGGCCTGGCCCGATCCCTTCCAGCATCCCGACATAGGGGAGTCTCCCACGATGTTACCGCGCCCCGCTCCTTGCCCACCTTCGTGCCCCGTTGTGCAACCGCAAGGAGAGGCGGGCCTGGCGGTCGGGCTTGCCTCCCGCACCCCCGTGCCATGCGTGTCAAACAATCGAGGTTCGCCCCACGCTGGCCAGACCGACCTTGCCGCCGACGCCGTCCGCCAGCCACGGCTTTTCTGACCGGGCGCCCTCTGGGCGCCCACCGCCTCACCTAACCAGGAGTCCGCCATGACCACCACCCCCATTCCCCCCGGCATGCACAGCCTGACGCCCCATCTCGTTTGCAAGAACGCATCTGCCGCCATCGATTACTACGCCCAGGCCTTTGGCGCCGTCGAACTCATGCGCCTCCCGAGCCCCGACGGGCGCCTGATGCACGCGGCCGTCCGGATAGGCGATTCAACGCTGATGCTGGTGGACGAGTTCCCCGAGCAGGGCTGCGTCGGCCCCCAGGCAGCAGGCGGATCGCCAGTCACGATCCATCTCTACGTGGCGGATGCCGACGACACCCTTGCCCGGGCCGAGGCCGCCGGCGGCCGGATCACCATGCCGGCAGCCGACATGTTCTGGGGTGACCGCTATGGCCGGCTCACCGACCCCTTCGGCCACAGTTGGTCCGTCGCCACCCATTTGCGGGATGTTTCCCCCGATGCAATTCTGGCCGCAGCACCCGAAGGCTGCCCCGACGCCACCGGCTAACGAAGGCCGACCCAAACACCCTGCGAATACTCTTCCTGACCCCGGACCCATGGGTGTGACGGACGACCCAAACAGCGGACGACATCCGGTGACACTCTGTGCAACGGCAGGATTCGGCCACCGGCAGCAAATGGGGTATGGCGCGTCGCAGTCCCCGCAGACCCCGATCCCCGAGGAAGCCCGGCCTAGGGATCCGAGCTTGGGCGGAAACGTCCGCCTTGCCGGGTGGTCGGTCGGCGGAGACCCAATATCCCGCCCCCCTCAATCACACCACTGGGAGAAAAAGCCCCAGGCCATGCGCAGGGCGTCCGGCCCAGTGGGGTCGGAGAAGGCCTGGCCCGCGGCCCCACCACTCCAGGCATGTCCCAGACCCGCCACCCGAACCACGCGGGCCAACAATGTCGGCCCGAAGCGGTAGTCAGACACGGTCCATAGACGTCGGCGACCCCGCTGCCGCGCCCCCGAAGTCGTCGGCGACGGCTCCGGCTTCCCGCCCAGGTCGCACCAAAGGGTGGCGGCCGCCTCGGCATTGGCCACATTCACCACAAGATCCGCATCGCCGTGGATCAGCAATAGCGGTGGCGGATGCCGGGTGCCCAGCCACCGCCGCAAACGCTCGACCCGTGCGCCCCGGGGGCCCCTCTGCCCAATCATCGCCTGGGTGCCCTGCACTGGCGTGCGGGCACTCAGGGGAACCGCGCCCGAATGACTGGCCACCGCGCGGAACCGCTCAGGAAACGCCAGCCCCAGAACCATGGCCATGGCACCGCCGGCAGACAACCCGATGGCAAACACGGCATCGTTCCGCAGGTGGTGAAGACGGCAAACGTGATCGACAATGGCTAGGAGAATCCCAGCCTCCCCGGCGACGATCGGCTCCGGGCGGAACCAGTTCCAGCAACGCTGGGGATTGGCCGAGGTTGATTGCTCAGGCAGCAACACAGCGAATCCGCCCGCCCGCGCCGCTGCCGCCGCACGGGTGGCGGCGGCAAACGCCGCCGCATCCTGACCACAGCCATGGAGAAGCACCACCAGGGGCAGCGGATGCCCGGCCCGGGCGCCGGGAGGAATGAAGAGGCGATAGGAACGCTGGGCCAGGGGCCCGAGGCCCCAGCTGCCCTCGTGCCAGGCCCCTCGACCACGGGAGGCGGGCGGCGCCGTGGGGGTCGCGACTGCGGTGAGGGCCCGCCGGACGTTGCGCTTCACCGCCGGATCCCGCGCGATCCGGGTCACGCTCGCGCGGCCCAGATCGCCAGCGGCCCGGGTGGTCTGGCGGGCGAGGCGAAACCAGGCCCCGATCCAGTCGGCCCGGCGCTTCCTCATACTCCTTGGTCGTAGCTCGCGGTCACGGTTCCAACACTCATACCGAGAGCGCGTCCCGGACGCCGTGGGCGGCCATTTCTGAACCAGCCCCGCGCATGATGATCTCGCCGCGCTCCATGAGGAGATACTGGTCGGCGAGGGATTCGCAGAAATCGTAGTACTGCTCCACCAGCAGGATGGCCATTTCCCCCGTCGCCGCCAGGGCGCGGATGGCCCGTTCGATGTCCTTGATGATCGAGGGCTGGATGCCCTCGGTGGGCTCATCGAGAATCAGGAGCTTGGGCCCCATGGCCAGCGCACGGCCGATGGCGAGTTGTTGCTGTTGGCCGCCGGAGAGATCGCCCCCACGCCGGCCCAGCATCTGGCGCAGCACGGGAAACATCTCGAAGATGCGCTCCGGCACCTTGGTGGAGGCCGGCTGGGTGGCCAGCCCCATCTGCAGGTTCTCCCCCACCGTCAGGCGCGGAAAGATCTCCCGCCCCTGGGGCACATAGCCGATCCCGGCCCGCACCCGCTCGAAGGGTTTCGCCCGGGTGATCTCCCGGGCGGCGTCGCCCAGGCCCATGTGGATGCTGCCCGTGGCGGCGGGCACCAGCCCCATGAGGGTCTTCAGGAGGGTGGTCTTGCCCACCCCGTTGCGCCCCAGCAGGGTGGTGACCTTGCCCATCGGCACTTCGAAGGACAGGCCGCGCAGG
>JAEUNX010000208.1 GCA_016791025.1 Zoogloeaceae bacterium
GCTGGCGGCCCGGGCCACGGACGCCTATGAAGGCGCCCGGGACACGGTGGCGCGCTTCATCGGCGCCGGGTCCAGCGAGGAGATCATCTTCGTGCGGGGCACCACCGAGGCCATCAATCTGGTGGCGAAGAGCTGGGGGGCGAAGCATATCGGTGCCGGGGATGAGATCATCGTTTCCCACCTGGAGCACCACGCCAACATTGTGCCCTGGCAGCAACTCGCCGCCGAAAAGGGCGCCAGGATCCGGGTGATTCCGGTGGATGACACCGGCCAGGTGCTGCTGGAGGAATACCAGCGTCTGCTCTCGGACAAGACCAAGATCGTGGCCATCACCCAGGTCTCCAACGCCTTGGGCACGGTGGTGCCGGTCAAGGAGATCGTGGACCTGGCCCACCGCGCCGGCGCCCGTGCGCTGGTGGACGGAGCCCAGTCGGTGTCCCACATGCGCACCGATGTGCGAGCCCTGGACGCCGACTTCTTCGTGTTCTCTGGCCACAAGATCTTCGGCCCCACGGGCATCGGAGTGGTCTATGGCAAGCGCGAAGTGCTCGAAGACATGCCTCCCTGGCAGGGAGGCGGCAACATGATTGCCGACGTGACCTTTGAGCGGACCATCTACCACGCGCCTCCGACCCGCTTCGAGGCCGGGACCGGCAACATCGCCGATGCCGTGGGCCTGGCGGCCGCCCTGGACTACGTGGATCGGGTGGGCATCGAGAACATCGCCCGCTACGAGCATGGCCTCCTGGACTACGCCACCTTCCACATGCGCCCCATCCCCGGGGTGCGCCTCGTCGGCACTGCCCGGGACAAGGCCAGCGTGCTGTCCTTCGTCCTCGACGGCTATACCACCGACGAGGTGGGCCAGGCTCTCAACCGAGAAGGCATTGCCGTGCGCACCGGCCACCACTGTGCCCAACCCATCCTGCGGCGCTTCGGCCTGGAGACCACGGTGCGGCCCTCCCTCGCCTTCTACAACCTCTGCGAGGAGGTGGATCGCATGGTGGCGGTGGTACGGCAACTGGCCAGGAGGGCCCGCTAGCGCCGGCAATCGGGACCAGCCCGGCCCAGGAATCGACCCCTCGCCTATTCCCATGGCCTAAACTGTCCGCCATCTCGATGCACGCCGGAACCCCAGCATGTCTGCCTCAGAAGCCGCTGCCCCACCCCTGATCCTCGTCATCGGTGCCGGCTTCTCCGGCACGGCGGTGGCCGTCCACCTCCTGGCCCGGGCGGCCGGCCCCTTGCGGGTGGTGATGGTGAATCGCTCCGGTGAGATGGCCCGGGGCCTGGCCTACGGGACCGCCTCGCCCCAACATCTGCTTAACGTACCGGCAGGGCGGATGAGTCTCTTTCCAGACCGGCCGGGTGATTTCCTCACCTTCCTGCAGGCGCAGCCCGGCGGTTGGCAGGGTGGGGACTTCGTGCCGCGCAGCCTCTATGGCGACTATCTCCATCATCGGCTCCAGAGCGCCGCCGCAGCGCGACCCGGGGTCCTCGTACAACGGGTGGGGATGGTGAGGAGCCTGGTTCGGGGCGGCGATGGCCGCTTGGTGGCCAGGCTCGATGATGGTTCAGCGATGGTGGCGGACCGGGTCGTCCTCAGTGTGGGAAACCACCCCCCCATGACGCCGGCGGCGCTCCGGGCCGTCGCGGGTCACCCTGGTTATGTGGCCGACCCCTGGCGGTCCGGAGCCCTGGACCCCATCGACCAGAAGGCACCAGTGCTGCTGTTGGGGAGCGGGCTCACCATGCTCGACGTGGCCCTGGAACTTGCCCGACGGGGCCATCAGGGGCCCCTAATGGCCCTCTCCCGCCGGGGACTGTTACCCCAGGCCCATCGAGACAGCCATCACCCCCACGACATCCCCCTGCCCCCCGAACTGTTTGCCCAGACGGGCCTGGGCCCGCGCCTGCGCCTCCTGCGGCGCTGGATCGCAGCCCTGGCGGCCACGGGGATCGACTGGCGGGACGCCCTGGTGGCGCTGCGGCCGGTGACGCCCCGCCTATGGCAAACCCTGACCACCGGCGATCGCCGTCGCTTCCTCCACCACCTGCAGCCCTATTGGGATACCCATCGCCACCGCTGCGCCCCGGCCATTGCCCAAGCCGTCGGCGACTTACGAGACCAGGGGCGCCTGCAGGTCATTGCCGGGCGATTACAGGGAGCGTCGCCAACTCCGGGGGGCATTGCCGTCTCGTTCATCCGGCGCGGGAGCGGCATAGCGGAAACCCTGACCGTGGGCACCCTCATCAATTGCACCGGCCCTGCCGGACAAGTGCAGGCCATCCCCGATCCCCTTCTCCACACCCTTCTTGCGGCCGGAGATATCCAGACCGATGCCCTGGGTCTCGGGCTGGTCACGCTGGCGGACTATCGCCTGGCGGGTCCCCTGGCGGACCGCCTCTACCACGTTGGGCCGTTTCTCAAGGGTCAGTTCTGGGAGGCCACGGCGGTCCCCGAACTGCGGGAGCACGCCGCGGCCCTCGTCACCGCCCTCCTGCAGAGCCTCTGAGGCTTTGGCCACCGCCTGCAGCAAGACCCCGGCAGGCGGAGCAACTCGGGGGGACACGGGCCATGGCCTCAGTACCCCGATCAGCCTTCCCACCTTGACTTCACGGGAGGATCTTAGCGATGGGGGGCAATCTCTCGCCCACGGGGCGGCATCGTAGCGGGGTATCCATAGGCATAGCCTTGTCGCCACGTCGCTCCATGGGTTCCTGGCGATCCGGGGCCTTCCTGGTGCGTCAGGATCACCTGCGGCGGCCCGCGCCGCGCCAAGAGGTCGGCCAAGCCCGGCCCGAAAGCGGGATGCCCGAGAAGGCGACTATCCAGCTTGACGAAATCGGGCTGGATCACACGCACCAGCCGTTCCCACTGGGCGACGGAATCCACATTCACCGCGACCTGGAAGCCGTGCCTGCGGTAGTTGCCAAGGACGAATTCCAGCAGATCCAACTGCTCGCTGGCGGCCAGTGGGGTTTCGATCACCAAGCCCCTCGGGTCCACAGCCAGGGTATCCACCACTCGGCGAAAGGCCTTTCCGTGGTCGTCGGTGACCGCTGCCAGAAGCCGGCCATGGACATTGAGGAACAGGCGGGGCGGGGCGCCGACTTGCAAGGCGTTAAGCAGATGCAGGGTACGGCACAGGCGGTCCAGACCCATGAGGCGGTAGTCGTCTGCCGCGGAGGAGAACAGACGCCAGGGCGAAAGCTGCCGATCTCGCGAACCTTGGACCCGCAGAAAGGCCTCCCACCCCATGACCTGGCGAGAAATCGGCTCCACGATGGGCTGAAACGCCGACGCGAGCTCGCAGCCAAACCAGTCTGCCACCGCCCGCCCGTCCCGTGATCGCCGCAAGCGGCAACCCGCCTGGAGACCCAGAGGAAGATGTTCGAAATGTGCCCAAGGCGGTGCGGCATCGGCTGGATCGAGCTGGAACATGGGGTCTCCCGTCAGTGATGAACTCGGCGGCCCGCGCGGGCGACCGGTTTCTTCAGCTTAGGGATCCGGCAGATGTCGGGGAACCAAGATTATCTGGATTGCTTATCATCGCCTGGTGCGCGCCGTCGCCTATTCCGCTGACCCCGGAGCGGGGCGCCCCGCGCTGACGCGCCGCTCATCCGCAGGATTGCGCCGCGCAAATCCAGGCAAGGGCTGCTTGGTCGCTCCTCAACGGGGAGCCAAAGGCGCAGCCCTCTCCCCGTTTGAGCGGCGCCTTGCCGATGCCCGCCTGAATCAGGCGACTTCTGCCCGCCGGCCGAGCGCCCCTCGCTCAAAGACCCGCAGGCGGGAGGGCACCAGGCGGACCCCCTGCCCTTCCATCAGCCCCAGCTTCGCCACCCGATCCCGGGTCAGTTCCACCTCGAAATGCTGCCCGGCGGCGCCATTGGCGCCTTCCAGCTCCACCCGGGCGGTAACGCCGAAGGCGAGGATGCGGCTGATCCGCGCGGCCACGCCGTCCACCTCCGTCGGGTCGGTGACGATCTCCAGCTCGTGGGGACGGGCGAAGGCCACCACCTCGGTGCCGTGGTCAATGCCGCCGCCGGAATGGGGCAGGCGGTCGTCGCCCACCCGCAGGGCTTCGCCCTCCACCCGGCCGTGGAAGAAGTTGACCGCCCCGAGAAAGCCATAGACAAAGGGCGTGGCGGGATGGCGATAGACCTCCTCGGGCGTGCCGATCTGCTCGACCTTGCCGTGGTCCATGAGGACCACCCGGTCGGCCACTTCCAGGGCCTCCTCCTGGTCATGGGTGACAAAAATCGAGGTGATGTGCAGCTCGTCGTGGAGGTTGCGCAGCCAGCGCCGCAGCTCCTTGCGAACCTTGGCATCTAGGGCGCCGAAGGGCTCGTCGAGGAGGAGCACCCGGGGCTCCACCGCCAGCGCCCGGGCCAGAGCGATGCGCTGGCGCTGGCCGCCGGAGAGCTGGGAAGGAAAGCGGTCGGCCAACCAGTCGAGCTGGACCAGCTTGAGGAGGTCATGGACCTTGCCACGGATCTGCGCTTCCGAGGGCCGCTGGGCGCGCGGTTTCATGCGCAGGCCGAAGGCCACGTTGTCGAAGACGGTCATGTGGCGGAACAGGGCGTAGTGTTGGAACACGAAACCCACCTGACGCTCCCGCACGTGGGTGGCGGAGGCGTCCTCGCCTTCGAGGAGGACGCTGCCCCGGTCGGCGGATTCCAGGCCGGCGATGACCCGCAGCAAGGTCGTCTTGCCGCAACCGGAGGGCCCCAGGAGGGCCACCAGCTCGCCGGTGGGGAAATCGAGGGAGACGTCGTCGAGGGCGATGAAGCTGCCGAAGGCCTTGTGAATGTTGCGGACCTGGATGCTCATGATGTGGATACCGGATGAGGAGATTCGGGGGGCAGTTCGTGGTTGGCCCGGCTGGCTTGGTGCTCAACCCAGGTCTTCACCGCCAGGGTGACCAGGGCCAGCAGCGCCAGCAGAGAGGCCACGGCGAAGGCAGCCGCGAACTGATATTCGTTGTAGAGAATTTCCACGTGGAGGGGCATGGTGTTGGTGAGCCCGCGAATATGGCCGGAGACCACCGACACGGCGCCGAACTCGCCCATGGCCCGGGCGTTACACAGGATCACCCCGTAAAGCAGGCCCCACTTGATGTTGGGCAGGGTCACATGCCAGAAGGTCTGCCAGCCATTGGCGCCCAGCACCACAGCGGCTTCCTCCTCCTCCTTGCCCTGGGCCTGCATCAAGGGGATCAGTTCCCGCGCCACGAAAGGGAAGGTCACGAACACGGTGGCCAGCACGATCCCCGGCACGGCGAAGATGATTTTCACGTCGTGATCAGAGAGCCACGGCCCGAGCCAGCCCTGGGCGCCGAACACCAGCACGTAGATGAGGCCGGCCACCACCGGGGACACCGAGAAGGGTAGGTCGATGAAGGTGGTGAGGAGCTGCTTGCCCCGGAACTCGAACTTGGCGATGGCCCAGGCCGCTGCCACCCCGAAGCTAAGGTTCAGGGGCACGGCGATCACCGCCGCCAGCAGGGTCAGCTTGACGGCCGAGAGGGCGTCTGGCTCCACCAGGGCCAGCCAGTAGGTGGCCCAGCCCTTGCGCAGGGCCTCGGCGAATACCGCCACCAGGGGTAGCAGCAGGAACACCGCGAAGAAGCTCAGGGACACGCCCAGGAGGGTCCACTTGACCCAGGGCGCTTCACGGGTCGCGGCACGGCGCTCGAATCGGTCGGCCCCTTCCCGACCGGCGGGCCCACTCCAGATGGCAGCGGTGGCAGACATTAGCGGTTCCTCCCGGTGCGTTTGGCGGTCCACGCCTGCAGGCCATTGATGACCAGCAGCAGGGCAAAGGAGAACAGCAGCATGACCACGGCAATGGCGGTGGCGCCGGTGTAGTCGTACTGCTCCAGCTTGGTGATGATCATGAGCGGGGTGATTTCGGACACCATGGGGATGTTGCCGGCGATGAAGATCACCGAGCCGTACTCGCCCACCGCCCGGGCGAAGGCCAGCGCAAAGCCGGTGAGCAGCGCCGGCAGCAACACCGGCAGAATCACATGGCGGAA
>JAEUNX010000068.1 GCA_016791025.1 Zoogloeaceae bacterium
CGTGGGGGCCGCCCGGGTCCGCGACCTCTTCGAGCAGGCCCGTCAGAAGGCACCGGCCATCATCTTCATCGACGAACTGGACGCCATGGGACGGGCCCGGGGCGCCTTCGGCATGGGCGGGCACGACGAAAAGGAGCAAACTCTGAACCAGCTCCTGGTGGAACTGGACGGCTTCGATTCCTCCTCCGGTCTGGTCCTGCTCGGCGCCACCAACCGGCCCGAGGTACTCGACCCGGCCCTGCTGCGGGCGGGGCGCTTCGACCGCCAGGTGCTGGTGGACCGGCCGGACAAGAAGGGCCGCATCCAGATCCTGGAGGTCCACCTCAAGAAGATCCACCTCGCGGGCGGGGTGGAAATCGAAAAAATTGCCGCCCTCACCCCCGGCTTTTCCGGTGCTGATCTGGCGAATCTGGTGAACGAGGCCGCCCTCGTGGCCACCCGGCGCAATGCCTCCGCCGTGGAGCTGACGGACTTCACCGTGGCGGTGGAACGGATCGTCGCCGGCCTGGAGAAGAAGAACCGGGTGCTCAATCCCCACGAGCGGGAGGTGGTGGCGTACCACGAGATGGGCCATGCCCTGGTGGCCATGAGCCTGCCCGGCTCCGACCCGGTGCACAAGATCAGCATCATCCCCCGGGGGGTCGGCGCCCTGGGCTACACCATTCAGCGGCCCACCGAGGATCGCTTCCTGATGACCCGGGATGAGCTGGAAAACAAGATGGCGGTCCTGCTGGGCGGGCGGGCGGCGGAGCAGATCATCTTTGGCAAGGTCTCCACTGGAGCCGCAGACGATCTGCAGAAGGTTACCGGCATCGCCCGCTCCATCGTCATGCGCTTCGGCATGGACGACACCCTCGGCAATGTGGTTTATGAGGAGGATCGCCCCAACTTCCTCGGCCAGACCGCCGGTTCCCCGGAGCGGAACTACTCCGAGCAGACCGCCCGGGAGATCGATTGCGCCGTGCGCAAGATCGTCGCTGGGGCCTTTGATCGCACCGTGAGCCTGCTCCAGGCCCGCCGGGAGATCCTCGAGGAGACCGCCCGAGACCTCCTCGCCCGGGAAACCCTCGACGAGCCGGATCTCAAGGCCATCGCGGCGCGGATGCATCCTTGATTGCTGAACGCCGGCATCGGTGACGCCCCCCGGTGACAACGGAACTCCTTGCCCCCCTGAGGCTCTCTCCGTGGAGGATCCCAGCGGGCCGCCCAGTCTCCGATGCGGCCCGCCAATCCCACAGAACCAGGAGGCGGCGGAAAGCCCTTTCGCCGTTGTCTTCCGAGTTGCCACTGGAGCCCCGGGATCCCGGCTAAAACGCCGTCAACCTGGCGACATGGCCAGCGGCTGACAGGAACCCAGCTTCAAATCGCCCGGGAGAGCTCTGACCATGGACGCCGCGCCACCGCGCTTCACCCGCGAAGCCCTCACCCACCTGCGCCGGTGGACCCCGCGGCTCTTCAGCTTCCGCGTGACCCGTCCCGGCCACTTCCAGTTCCGCCCCGGCCAGTTTGCCCGGCTCGGGCTGGACGGAGACGAGGGTCAGACGATCTGGCGCCCCTATTCGATGGTCTCGACCCCGGACGCGGAAGAGTTGGAATTCCTCTCCATCGTGGTGCCCGGCGGCGCCTTCACCAGCCGGCTCGACACACTGAAGGCAGGGGATGCGATTCGCTTCAACACCATGAGCTTTGGCTTTCTCACCGTCGATTCCTTCGAAGCCGGCAAGACCCTCTGGATGCTGGCCACCGGCACCGGCCTCGCGCCCTTCGTCTCCATTCTTCGGGATCCGGCCACCTGGCAGCAGTTTCCCCGGCTGGTGCTGGTGCACGGCGTGCGCCACGGTGCGGAGCTGGCCTATCGCGACGAACTCACAAGCCTTGCACAGCAAGCGCCAATCCCCGGGGGTGGAACCTTGCGCTACCTCTCGGCGGTCACGCGGGAGCCGGTCCCGGGGGCCCTGGGTGCCCGGATCCCCGCCCTGCTCGCCAGCGGCGAGCTTCAGCGGGCGGCGGGCTGGCCCCTGGGCCTGGAGGACAGCCGAATCATGATCTGCGGCAATCCGGACATGGTTCAGGAGACTCGCGCCTGGCTGACGGCGCAAGGATTTCGCCCTCAACGACGCAAGGAGCCCGGGCACTTCCTCGTTGAGCTGGGCTGGTAAACATTCGCCTGCGCCTCAAGGCAGGGCAATAGCCAGGGCCAAAGGCAAAAACACCACCGCTGCGAGGTTGCCAATGAGCACGATGGAGGCCACCTTCTCCGGCTCCTGCTGATAGCGCTCGGCGAAGATGAAGTTGAGCACGGCCGGTGGCAGGGCGCCAAACACGAGCAGCATCGCCTGCTGGTCCTTGGGCAGGGGCAACACAAAGATCGCCAGGGCCGCCAGGGCCATGCCGATCAATGGCCGCGCCGTGGCGCCGAACACCCCCAATCCCAGGGACGTGATCTTCGAATCCGTGAGCCGCACCCCCAGTCCGAAGAGCATAAGGGGAATCGAGATGTCACCCAGCATCTTGATTGCCACCATAAGCGGCGGCCAGACCTGGATGCCGGCCAGACTCACAGCCAGGCCGGCCAGGGTGGCCAGCACCGAGGGCACCCTCCAGACGTTGGTGAGCTTGATGCGATGGTCCAGCAACCAGGCGCCAAAGGAGAAATGGAGCAGGTTCGACACCATGAACATCACCACCGCCGGCGGCAAGGCGGCCTCGCCAAAGGCCAGCACCGCCAGGGGCAGGCCCAGATTGCCGCAGTTGTTGAACATCACCGGCGGAGCGAAGGTCTTCGGCGCCAGCCCTACCGCCCGGGCCACGCCCCACCCCGCCAGACCGGAGCCGATCACGACTACCAGCGAGGCCCCCAGGAGAGGCAGGTACCGGGTGATCTGGAAATCCTTGCTGGCCAGGGCCCCAAACACCAGCGCCGGCACGAAGACATCCATGTTCAGCTTGTTGGCGTGGGTGAGGTCTGGCTGGGAGCGCCGACCCACGAGGTAACCCACCGCCGTAATGGCGAAGAGCGGAAACAGGATGGAAACGATGCGGATCAGCATGGCAGCGCCGGGCTCAGAAAGGCCGGCCGCCAGAGGCGCCGGCGGGTAGATTCTAGCCCGGCCCCCCGGGGCTCCGGGGATGGGGGCTTACCCTGACGCCGCGCGGCAAGGATGGCTACAGCACGTAGCGGGCGAGATCTTCCCGCTGGGAAAGCGTCTCCAGGCGGGCATCGACGTACGGACCATCGACAGTAACCGAGGTCAGTCCGGTTTTGCCAGCTTCGAAGGAGACTTCCTCCAGCAACTTCTCCATCACGGTGTAGAGGCGGCGGGCGCCGATGTTCTCGGTCTTTTCGTTCACCTGGAATGCAATCTCCGCAAGGCGCTGGATGCCCGTGTCCGTAAAGCTCAGGGTCACCCCTTCGGTTTCAAGCAGGGCCTGGTACTGGCGGGTGAGGCAGGCGTCAGTCTGCGTAAGGATGCGCTGGAAGTCGTCCACCGAGAGGGAATCCAGCTCCACCCGGATGGGAAAGCGGCCCTGAAGTTCCGGAATCAGGTCGGACGGCTTGGAAAGGTGGAAGGCACCGCTGGCGATGAAGAGGATGTGATCGGTGCGGATCATGCCGTACTTGGTGGACACCGTGGTGCCCTCCACCAGCGGCAGAAGGTCCCGCTGCACCCCTTGGCGGGAAACATCCGCCCCTTGGGTGTTGGAACGGGCAGCGATCTTGTCGATCTCGTCGAGGAACACGATGCCGTGCTGCTCCACCGCCTGGACCGCAGCGAACTTGACCTCCTCGTCATTGACGAGGCGTGCCGCCTCCTCGTCCGCCAGCACCTTGAGGGCCTCCTTGATCTTCAACTTGCGCAGCTTCTTCTTGCCGCCCCCCAGGTTCTGGAACATGCCCTGGATCTGCTGGGTCAGCTCTTCCATGCCCGGCGGCGCAAAGATCTCCGCCGACATACCCGGCGCCGCCACTTCCAGTTCGATTTCCTTGTCGTCCAGCTCGCCTTCCCGCAGACGCTTGCGAAACTTCTGCCGCGTGGCGTTATCCGCCGCCGGTTCAGCCTCGGCGGAAAAACCCACCGGCCGGGCAGGAGGCAGGAGGATGTCGAGCACTCGATCCTCGGCGGCATCCAGGGCCCGGTCCCGCACCCGCTTCATGGCCGACTCGCGGCCCTCCTTGATGGCGATCTCCACCAGATCTCGGATGATGGTGTCCACGTCGCGCCCCACGTAACCGACCTCGGTGAATTTGGTGGCCTCGATCTTGATGAAGGGGGCGTTGGCAAGGCGTGCCAGCCGGCGGGCGATTTCCGTCTTGCCCACCCCGGTGGGGCCGATCATGAGGATGTTCTTCGGCGTGATCTCGCTCTTCAGGGGCTCGGCTACCTGGGCTCGCCGCCAGCGATTGCGCAACGCGATGGCCACCGCGCGCTTAGCGCGCGCCTGGCCAACGATGTGTTTGTCGAGTTCGGAGACGATCTCCGGGGGGGTCATCTGGGTCATGCAGGAATCTCCGTCCTCAAAAACTGGAAACCATCGCGGCCCACGGCCTGCGGGGTTTCGCGGGACAAGCCGACAACCTCGCGGCCGCTCAGCCTTCGATAAGTTCGATGGTATGGCTCTGATTGGTGTAAATGCAGAGGTCGCCGGCAATGGTCAGGGCCTTTTTGACGATGTCCTCGGGGGGCAGATCGGTGTTTTCCAGCAAAGCCCGGGCGGCGGATTGCGCGTAGGCTCCGCCGCTGCCAATCGCCACGATGCCCTGCTCCGGCTCCAGGACGTCGCCATTGCCGGTGATCACCAGGGAATTCTCCGGGTCCGCCACCGCCAGCATGGCCTCCAGGCGGCGCAGCATGCGGTCGGTACGCCAATCCTTGGCCAATTCGACGGCAGAACGCAGGAGGTTGCCCTGATGCTTTTCCAGCTTGGATTCGAAGCGCTCGAAGAGGGTAAACGCATCGGCAGTGCCCCCGGCAAACCCCGCCAGGATGCGGTTCTGATAAAGCCGGCGGACCTTGCGGGCACTGGCCTTGATGACAATATTGCCCAGAGTCACCTGACCGTCGCCACCCAGGGCCACCCGCCGGCCTCGGCGCACGGAGAGAATGGTAGTGCCGTGATACTGTTCCATGGAAATCCTCGCTAGGGCCGCCAAGGCCCGGCCGTCGTCAGGCGGCGCGCAAATGGATGGACGCGATCTGATCGACGCCCATCACCCGCAACAGGGCGGCGACCATGGCGTTGACGTTGTGCAAGGAGACGAGTTTACCGCGGGCGGCGAGGGCCGCGAGGATATTGAACAGCGTTCCAGCACTGACGAAATCCATGCGGCGCAGCCGGCCACAATCCACCGCCAAGTTCCCGGCTGCGTCGGCGGCAGCGGCGATGCGACGGATCGGATCGGCATTTGCCCCGGTGATCTCACCTTCGAGGCTGGGCCCCAGGGCTTCGTCGTGCAGCGCAAGGGGTACCGTAGCGGTCCCAGGGGCCGGTGGAGACCGATTTTCCCAGGATGGAGGCGACACCTCGAAGGTGACGGCGTAATTAACGGCCCACTCCTCGAAAGCGGCTTCGGATCCGCCACCCTGCATGAGATCGAGAAGCAGCAGCCAGGCCGCCTCTTCCCGGGCCTCGCCGGGCTTCAAACGCCCCTGGAGGTGGTCAATGAGTCCGGCCACGCCTGTCACGCTTACCGCAACCCGGTCGGCCCGCAGTCGCGACAACGCCTGCAGGAAAAGTCCGCAGCCCGCTTCGTCCAGGCCTTTGACTTTGCCCACTTCGAGGCGGATGGCCCGGCTTTTCCGGCCGATGGTCTCAATCTGGGAAAACTGGGCAGCCGCCTGTGCGCCAAGTTGGCCAACGAGATTCACCGCCGCCGGACCGGCCGCCCCCCGAGGCTCGGCGCGGCCCGAAAGATCGGTCCAGGGCGGCGGGGATTTCTCGAATCGAGTGGCATATTCAATCACCCGAACGTCAAAGGCCTCACGGCGGCCCGTGAGGCGCAGGAGATCCAGGAGCATCATCCACAAGCCTTCCCCGGCATGGGCACCAGGGGCGTCCAGCGCCGCCACCAGCGTCGCCTCGGCTTCGCCGAAATTCCCGTTGGCATAGAGCACTGCAGCTTCCTCCGCCGCTGCGCTGAGGCCGCTGCCCGCCTCCTGCACCTCCATGCTGTCGGCGGCGTGGGCGAGCGCCCGCCCCGGATCGCCCCCGAGAGTGAAATCGAGGGCCGACACCTCCGGGCCCTTGGGCGTCGCTTCTGGCGTCGCAGGCGCGGCAGCGGGACGGCTTTCAGGCTTCTTTCCGAAGAAGGCCATGGGGCATTGGATCGGCAGGCAGGTCATCCCACCGATAGCAGGCAAGAGGTCAAAGCATATCACTTGGCAAACTGTGGACAACCCACCGGAACCTCCGCGTTTCCGCAGAGTTTGTCTCGAATTGCAAGGAAAGTGCATTGTCGCGACGCAGCATCGCGGTCTCGGATAAAATCCGCCGATGCTTGTCGCACCGTCCCATGATTCGACCCCCGAGTCTGCATTTGTCTTGCCGATCCGCGTCTACTACGAGGACACCGATGCGGCTGGCGTGGTCTATTACGCTAACTATCTCAAGTTCTGTGAGCGGGCACGAACGGAGTGGCTTCGACAAGCCGGTTTTACAAATTCCGCCCTCCTGGCGGAACGCCAGCTGGCCTTCGTGGTCCGTTCGGTGCACGCGGACTTTCTCGCGTCCGCGGTCCTGGATGACGCCTTGGTCGTGCTGACTTCGCTGGACAAGATCGGCGGCGCAAGCCTGACCTTCCGGCAATCCGTGCTCCGGGATGACCGCCGCCTGTTCGACGCCCGAATCGCCATCGCCTGCGTGAATCTGCAGACCCAGCGGCCCAGCCCGCTACCCGCAGATGTCAAATTCCATTTCCAATCCTTCCGCTCCCCGTCATGACCGTCACCGAAGACCTGTCCATCCTCAGCCTCATCGCCAACGCCAGCGTCCTGGTCAAGCTGGTCATGGCGCTTCTCGCCGGCGTGTCGTTCATGTCCTGGTACTGGATCTTCCGCAAGTGGTTCGCGATTCGCGAAGCCCGCAAGAAGACCGAACAGTTCGAGCGGGACTTCTGGAGCGGCGGCGACCTCAACGCCCTCTACCAAAGCGCCGTCAATGACCGCCACCACGCCGGCGCCATGGAGCGGATCTTCGAGGCGGGTTATCGGGAATTCACCAAGCTGCGTAGCAAGAGCCACGACCACGGCGCCATCATCGACGGCGCGCGGCGGGCCATGCGGGCAAGCTACCAGCGGGAAGTGGATGACATCGAAGCCCACCTCGCCTTCCTTGCTTCGGTGGGGTCGGTGTCTCCCTATGTTGGCCTGTTTGGAACCGTCTGGGGGATCATGAACGCCTTCCGGGGCCTGTCCAGCGTCGGAACGGCCACCCTCGCCCACGTGGCGCCCGGGATTGCCGAGGCACTGGTAGCCACGGCCATCGGCCTCTTCGCCGCGATTCCTGCGGTGGTAGCCTACAACCGCTTCGCCCATGACATCGATCGCCTGGCGATCCGCTTCGAGAGCTTCATGGAAGAGTTCTCCAACATCCTTCAGCGTACCTTGCGCTAAGGAAGAAGCCGACCATGCCGCGCCAGCGCCGTCTCATGAATCAGATCAACGTCGTGCCTTACATCGACGTGATGCTGGTTCTGCTCGTCATCTTCATGGTGACTGCCCCCATGATCCAGACCACCAGCGTGGATGTGCCCAGCGTCGGCGGCGCGCCGTCGCCGACGAAGACCGAAACGATGATCGTGGCCATGCGCCCCGGCAACCTACTGGAGTTTAGACCCACCGCCAACACCCCCGAGCAGACCATGAACCGCAAGGCACTGCTTGCCGAGGTGGGCAAGCTCTTGAAGTCCGACCCGGAGCGCCCGGTCGTGATTTCCGCCGACAAGAACCTGCGCTACGAGGAGGTCATGGACATGCTCAATGATCTTCGCCAGGCGGGTGCCAAGCGTATCAGCCTGGATGCCAAGGCCGGCTCGGGACGATGATTCCCCACGAAAGGCCCCGCGCGCCCGGCAAATGGCCCTCCATCGGGCTCGCCGCGCTGGTGCATGTCCTGCTCGGGCTTTTTCTGTTCTTCGGCGTGCATTGGCAGAATTCCCCTCCGGAAGGGGTCGAGGTCAGCGTCGTGGACGGAGTGCCGCCGGCCCCGAGGGAAGCGGTCGAACCGCCACCGCGACCGACCCCGCCCAAGCCCGAACCCAAGCCGGAACCGAAACCCGAGCCAAAACCGGAGCCTAAGCCTGCGCCCAAGCCGCCCCCGCCGGAAAAGCCGGACATCGCGGTAAAGCCCGCCCCGCAGCCACCCAAGATGCCGGAGCCGAAGCCAGAACCGAAGCCGGAGCCCCCCAAAAAGGAGGAGCCCAAGGCGAAACCCGCCCCCAAGCCGGCTCCGGACCCCATGGCGGACCATCTCAAGGAACTCTTGGCCAAAGATCTCCAGGCTACGAACCAACGCGCCCGCAACGCAGACATGCAGCGCCAATTGGCCGAGGAATCTGAGCGCCTTGCCGCGGCCCGGGCCGGCGCGGCGAGCAAGAAGGGGCTGGACGAATATATCAACCGAATCCGGGTCAAAGTCCGGGGCAACATCATCATGCCCCTGGGCGTCAGCGGGAACCCGGAGGCCGTCTTCACCGTCAACCAGGCCTCGGACGGCTCGATCCTGGACGTGCGCCTCAGGCGCAGCTCCGGCAATCCAGCCCTGGATGCCGCCATCGAGAAGGCGATCCGCAAATCCGACCCCTTGCCCAAGCCCGACGACCCGGCCCTCTTCAACCGTCAGCTCGAACTGAAATTCCGTCCGCTAGAAGATTAAAAGCCGCGCCCGCTATAATCCGTCCCCAAAGATCATGCGCACCCCTCAGCCCATTCTGCGTTTCATCGCCGCCGTCGCCCTTTCCATGGGCAGCCTCGGCGCCCACGCCCAGCTCACCATCGAGATCACCGGAGCCGGTAGCAATCGCTATCCGGTAGCCATCGCCAACTTTGAAAACGAAGCGGCTCTGCCCCGCAGCGTCACCGAAGTGGTGCGGGGCGACCTCGAACGGTCTGGCCTCTTCAACCTTATCGAGATCGGTTCTACGCCGCTTGGCGAGGCCGCCCCTCCCGATTTCGTCGGAATCAAGGCCCGGGGGGCGGATGCCGTATCCACCGGCACCGTGGCCGCAGCCGACGCCGGGCGCCAGGAAGTCCGCTTCCGCCTCTACGACACCCAGAAGCAGGTCTCCCTGGGCGGCATGGCCCTGCGCACCAGCCCGAATCAATATCGGGCCACGGGGCACCGGATAGCCGACTTCATCTACGAGAAGCTCACCGGCTTGCCCGGAGTCTTTTCCACCCGCATCGCCTACGTGCTGAAGAACGGCAGCCGTTACGAACTCCAGATCGCCGACGCCGACGGCCAGAACGCCCAGACGGCGCTAGTGTCGCGGGAGCCGATCATCTCGCCGAACTGGTCGCCGGACGGCACGCGCCTGGCCTACGTGTCTTTCGAAGCCAAGAAGCCGGTCATCTACGTGCATACGCTGGCCACCGGCCTGCGGCAGGTTGCCGCCAATTTTCGGGGCTCCAATTCAGCCCCCGCCTGGTCGCCGGACGGCAATCGCCTCGCCGTGGTCTTGACCAAGGACGGACAGAGCCAGCTTTATTCCCTCAATGCCGACGGCTCAGGCGTTCGCCGCCTGGCCTCCTCTTCCGGGATCGATACCGAGCCCGCCTGGTCGGCTGACGGCAACTGGATCTATTTCACTTCCGACCGGGGCGGCAGCCCCCAGATTTACCGCACTCCGTCTTCGGGCGGCGATGCTCAGCGGGTCACCTACGAAGGCAGCTACAACGTGACGCCGCGCCCGTCATCCGACGGCAAGAACCTCGCGTACATCACCCGCAACAATGGCCGCTTCCAGGTTGCCGTGATGGACCTGGCGTCCAAGCAGACCGCCATCCTCACCGATTCGAACCGCGATGAATCACCCAGCTTCGCGCCGAATGGCCGAATGAT
>JAEUNX010000087.1 GCA_016791025.1 Zoogloeaceae bacterium
CGGTAATAGACGTTGATGGCGGCGCCGACAAAGGCAATGGTGAGGGCCGCAAGTACGGTGTAGAGGATGAGCAGCGGGACCCAGAGGATGTAGGGGCTCGGTGCCAAGCCGTACCAAGCCATCAAGGCGGCAAGGATGACGAAGTTGATGCCGAGTTCGACCAACTTGGTCATGACCGAGGTAATGGGGAAAATCTCCCGCGGAAAGTAGATCTTTTTGATGAGTGCCGTGTTACCAACGACGCTGGTGACCCCTTCGGAGGCGGATTCCTGGAAAAATGTCCAGGGCATGAGGGCCGCAAAGACAAGGATCGGGTAGGGGATTTCGCCGCTGTCGATGCCAACGAAGCTCTTTACCAGCGTGAAGATCAGCATCAGGGTGACGGGCTTGAGAATCGCCCAGGCAATGCCAAGGTAGGCCTGTTTGTATCGCATCGCGATGTTCTTCCAGGCTAGAGTCAGTATCAGCTCTCGATAGGCAAAAATCGAAGTGGCGGCAGGCTTCATTTAGGCTGTGTGGCGTCGTCCAGCGAAAAACGGGGTGTCGATGGGGTTTTTTTGCCAGCTGGATCAGGTTGAGGGGGCTGAGTGGGCGACGCCGATGACTTTCTCA
Organism: Zoogloeaceae bacterium; assembly: GCA_016791025.1. Taxonomy (GTDB): domain Bacteria; phylum Pseudomonadota; class Gammaproteobacteria; order Burkholderiales; family Rhodocyclaceae; genus JAEUNX01. Next base: position 613 of record JAEUNX010000087.1, read on the forward strand.
TGTTTCCCAAAATCAGCGGAGGAGGTATTTCACGTCGTGGAAACCAGGCCCTGTTTGCGGGCACCCATGACTCTCCGATGCAGGGAGTCAGTTGGCATGGTCAGGATTCTACCCTGACTCGGGTACTGATTGAATTTGGCCGGGCCCGCGATTTGGGATTGATTTGCTAGCCTTTTCAGGACATCCCTCGGGGCAGGCGTTTGGGGAGACGTCCGGCGGAGGCAGCGTGTGCCCCCGGGCGCTGACCACCACTTCCCGGACATGGGGCCGGTGACGGGGGAAGAGGTCTACGAATGCAAAGGATGCAAGCGGCACTGAAGGCTTGGGCCTGGATCGGGGATGGCGGTGTCGACCCCTGATCTACCCGTCAATTTGGCATTGAGTCGTTCTTCGGATCGGGATCCGATGCGCGATTTCGGATTGCGGAATTGCACGTGCGAAATTACCGTGGATTGTCCACTGAGCTGATACGCGATACCGGGATGAACTCGCTTAACTCGCCCCCGCCGGATTCCATCATGGTCCGCCCGACCGCCTCTGCCCGGCTCACCGTCTGGTGGCTTGCCTACGTGGCGTTCGTGGTTTACGGCAGTTTGGTGCCCCTCGATTACCGGCCGCTTCCGTGGGATCAGGCGTGGAGCCTGTTCCAAGATATCCGCATGCTGAACGTGGGTGCCGGGGGGCGGGCTGACTGGGTGGCCAATGGCGTGCTCTACGTGCCGGTAGGTTTCTTCACCGCCAGCGTCTTCTCCGGTGGGCGGTCGCGCCATCTGCCAGCCTTGTTCGCGGCGATCGGGTTTTCCTGGATTCTGGCGGTGGGGGTCGAGTTTCTCCAATTGGCCTTCCCGCCCCGCACGGTATCGCTGAATGACCTGCTTGCGGAGTTCATCGGCAGCGGGGTGGGGGCCCTCATGGCAGGGGTCGCTTCCCATCGCGTTCAAGGGTTTCTCGCCTCCTTGGCCGGGAAGGGGGAATCCCTTGTGCCCCGGGCGCTGGCGGTCTATGCGCTGGGCTATTGCGCCTTCAGCCTCTTTCCATTCGATTTCCTCATGTCTTCTGCAGAGCTTTCCGACAAGTTTCATTCGGTGAGTTGGGGCTGGATGGTGGTCGATGGCGGAGGGGGCGGGCGAGCGGCGGCGGTGGCCAAGTTGATGGCAGAGGCGTTCGCGGCAGCTCCGCTGGGATGCCTCCTGGTCTTGCGGGGGCTAACGGTCCGGCGGACGCTTGGCGCTGGGGTGGTGCTCGGGGTCGTGATCGAGACCGCCCAGTTTTTCCTGGTTTCCGGGGTATGCCAGGCCATTTCGGTGCTCACCCGGGGACTGGGTGTCCTGGCGGGTGCGATCGCCTGGGAACACCGGGGAAACTTTGATTGGCTGCGCCTGGCGGCGGGGATCCGCCGATATGGGATGGTGCTGATGGCGCTGTACCTCCTGTCGATCGTCGCCGTGACGGGATGGTTCGAAGTGCCGATCCGGAGTACGACCGCGGCGTTCGGGGCGCTGGGCGAAGTTCGCTTTTTGCCTTTTTATTATCACTACTACACGACGGAACAGGCGGCGCTGTTGAGCCTGGTGTCCGTTGCCCTGATGTATGCCCCCCTGGGGGTGCTGGCGTGGGCGTATTTTCTTGGCGCTGGGGCCGCTGCGGGCCTGGCGCTTCTGATCTCGGGCGCCACCGAGGCGAGCAAGCTGTTCCTGGCTGGCCTGCACCCCGATCCCACCAACGTATTGCTGGCCAGTGTTGCGGCATGGCTGGCCTATCGAATGGCCAGGGCCGCAGAGTGCCTGGGGAAGCATCGCACTGGTTTGTCGAAAGGCGCTGCCGTCTCGGTTGATAATCGCCCGCGCGACGAGCCCGCGGCGACGGTTGGGGCGTGGACTAAAAAGGGAAGCGCTCCGGACGGTCGGGCAGGCGCGGTACGTTTTCCTCGCTGGGCGGGGCTGGCGGGGTTGGTGGTGACTGGCGTGGTAGCCGCATGGTGGTTGGCGACCTTTCCTGTACTTTCGGCATTGCTCGGTCTCGGTTTCTTGGCTTACGGGGTGGCCGCTTGGCTGCGACCGGGGGTGATCTGGGTCGCGACTCCTGCGACCCTGCCTTTATTGGATTTGGCCCCCTGGAGCGGGCGTTTTTTTGTCGACGAGTTCGACCTTGTCTTGATGCTGAGTGTGGCGGTGGGCTACGCACGGCTGGCGCCGGCACCAGCCCGGTCGCGGGATTGGCTCCTCCGCCTGACGGTGGGAGTCCTGGCCCTTTCCTGGGGCATTGCGTCACTGCGGGGCCTGTTGCCGTGGCAAGCCATCGACGTCAATAGTTTCAGCCACTACTACAGCCCTCTCAATGCGATCCGGGTTGCCAAGGGCATGGTTTGGGCCTTCCTCATGGCGGGCTTGACGGAGCGGTCGCTCGCCGCCGGTTTGCCGGTGCAGCGATATTTTGGTCGCGGTCTCCTCCTGGGGCTGGCGGGAACGGTTGCGGTTGTGTTCTGGGAGCGATGGACATTTCCGGGCCTGTTCAACTTCACCGATGTCTATCGTGTCACCGGCCCGTTTTCCCAGATGCACACCGGGGGCGCTGACCTCGAATGCTATCTGACGGTCGCGGCACCCTTCCTGGTTTGGGCCTTGTTCGAGCGACGAGGGTGGTTGGAGCGGGGCCTGATCATTATGCTGCTCATGGCCACCACCTATGCGGTGACGGTGACGTTCTCCCGGGCGGCGTACGTGTCTTGCGCATTGGCGGTGGCGTTGGCAGCCGTTTTTGCTTGGCGCCGGGCCAGCCGGGGCAGACCCGCGGTTTGGGCGAAGGCTGGTCTGGCCGTTGCCGGGTCGGCGGGGCTCATGCTGGCGGTGGCCCTGCCAGTGATTCAAGGGGGGTTCGCCCAAGCCCGTCTCGCCCGCGCGGGGGCAGATCTGGAGGTGCGTGCCGCCCACTGGCGGGATGCCTTGGCAATGCGGGATGGCGGGCTGGTCACCGAGGTCTTCGGCATCGGGCTCGGCCGATTTCCGGCCAGCCATTACTGGCGTAGCCAGGAAACCCGGGCCGCCAGCTACCAGATTGGGGGCGATGGCAAGGATCTCTTCCTGCGCATTGGCAGCGGGAGCCCGCTATACGTCGAGCAGTTCGTGGACGTCCAGCCAGGCCGTGACTACACGATCACCTTGAGGGCCCGCAGCGCAGGGGAAGGTGGTCGCCTTTCGGTGTCCCTCTGTGAAAAATGGCTGCTGACCTCGGATCACTGCGTGTTTGAAGGGTTCGAGATCCCGGTCGGCGAGTGGCGGGAAATGACCCTCAGGCTCCCCGCGGGCGGATTGGGCAGCGAACCTTGGTACCGCCGGGCGCCGGTAAAGTTCTCCCTCTCCAATCCTGGAATGCAGGGTGTGGTGGAGGTGGATGACGTCCGGCTGGCCGGTCGGGATGGCCAACAGCTGCTGGCCAACGGGGATTTCACACAGGGGATGGATCAGTGGTTCTTCTCGGCGGACGTGGATCTGCCGTGGCACATCTGGAGCCTGCCGGTGGCCGTGGTGTTCGAGGCCGGCTGGGTTGGATTAGGGGCCTTTGGGCTGGTCTTCGCCCTGGCGCTGGCACGTAGCGCCGGCCGGGCCTGGTCAGGGGATTCCTTTTCAGCGGCGGTGCTGGCCGCCGCCATTGGCATCATCGTCCTTGGAACGGTGAACAGCCTGGGCGACAGCCCGCGCCTGTTGCTGCTTTGGATCCTTCTGCTCCTAGGCTTTGCCTGTCGGCCAATTTTCAAGCCCGGGCCGGCGTGAATCGCGGCGCTTCCTGCCCGCGCGTGCCCCCGATCCGCCACCGGACCCTGATCAGTAGGAGGTGCAGCCGGCGCCCGTCCCCGTCTGGACCCGGACCTGCACGACCTCGGTGCCACCTGGGCTATTGCAGAAGCTGTAACGATCGGTGGTGCCAACCCGATAAACCGCGTAGCTGTAGGTGGTTGCGGAACCCGTATAGATGTAGCTGACCGTGGCACCGGCGCCGTTCGACGCTTCCCAGGTACCTACCTGCTTGCGCGGATCGACCGGGTGCCCGGCGCCAAGCTTGAAGTCCCAAAGGGCCGAGGCGCCGTTCCCGGTGCCCAGGTGTTCTTCCTGCCAGCGCTCCAACGAGGCCCCGCTTCCGCGCTCGCCGCAAACCGTATTGCCGGCCAGAAGGCTACGGAGGTTGTTTTGGGCCACGCGATTGTCGGTGCAGTTGGCGCTCGCTTGGCCGGAAACGCCGGCAACGACAACCATCGCGGCGAGTAACAGTCGTTTCATGTTGGATGCTCCCTGGAGAGTTTGGTGGGCACTTCCCGTTTGGTCAGTGCCGGGAAGGCCGGGTCCGGTGGCCTTCTGCCACCCACTGGTGCAATTTACCTCGGGTCAGATTTTAGTCAAATCAGAATTTCACACGCCGGGGGGTGGCCCAGGAAGGCGCTGGGGCTAGCGGAAGGCCCATAGGCGCCGGATTGGAAAATCGCGACAAAGTCTCCAGGTTGGGCCACCTGCAGCGGGACGCGATCGCCTAGTAAGTCGAGCGGGGTGCACAGGGGCCCGACGACCGAGACGCCTTCCTCGACCTGGTGGCCCATTCGGTTGGCGATGGCCGCCGGGTAGTTTTTGCGGATGACCTGGCCAAAGTTGCCGGATGCGGCGAGGTGGTGGTGCATGCCGCCGTCGGTGATGAGGAAGACTTGGCCTCGGGAGACTTTCCGGTCCATGACTCGACACACGTAGAGGCCGGCTTCCCCGACGAGGTAACGGCCAAGTTCGAGGACCAGTTCCGCCTTGGGTAGCTTATGGCTTGCGGCAGCGGCGATCTCGGCTAGATTGGCGCCGATGGGGGCGAGGTCGAGGCGGGGATCACCGGGGAAGTAGGGGATGCCAAAGCCGCCCCCCAGGTTCAAGCTGAGGACTGGGCTCGGGGCGTGGTCGGCGAGGCGAAGGGCAAGGTCGAAGGATTGTTTTTGTGCCTCGATGATGGAATCCGCCTTCAAATTCTGGGAGCCGGCGAAGAGGTGGAAGCCTTCGAAGGCCAGGCCCAATTGGCCAATTTCCCGCAGAAGATCCGGCACCTGTTCGGCATCCACGCCGAACTGCTTGGGCCCTCCGCCCATCTTCATTCCCGAGCTTTTAAGCTCGAAATCCGGATTGACCCGCACCGCGACCCGGGCCCGCCAGCCGGTGCGGGCCGAGATATCGGCCAGCTCGCGGGCTTCCCGGAATGATTCGACGTTCAGGAGCACGCCGGCGGCCACCGCCTGGGACATTTCCTCCCGGCGCTTGCCCGGCCCCGCGAAGCTGATGGCGCCGGGTACGCAGCCGGCGTCCAGGGCGACCTTCAATTCTCCGCCGGAGGCGACGTCCAGCCCATCCACGAGGCCGGCCATATGGCCGACCAGCGCCGGCATGGGATTGGCCTTGATGGCGTAGTGGATCCGGATGGCGGTCGGCAGGGCTGCACGGAGCGCCATCATCCGCGCGGTGAGCAGGCGCCGATCGTAGGCGTAAAACGGCGTTTGTCCCACCCGGGCCGCCAAACGGGTGATGGAGGTTCCTCCCACCAACAGCTCGCCATTCTCGATTGGGAATTGATCCATGGGGGCATGGACCGGGGCAGGGCGGGTTGGCGAGGTCATATCGGACGTCCCGAAGGAACGATGGAGGTCTCTCCCGAGCTGAACCCTTGTGCCAGGGCGACCCGGTCAATCTTGCCGTTTGGGTTGCGGGGTAGGCCACTGCCGTGGGGAATGAGCTGGCTTGGCACCATGTAGGCAGGCATGCGGACCCGACATTCCTGCAGCACCTGATCCAGATCCACAGTTGTGCCGGGCTTGATCACGACATAGGCGACGATGGTCTGTCCGAGCTGGGGATGGGGCACTCCGAAGGCGGCACACTCGGCGATGGCGCCAGTGGCGTAGAGAACCTCTTCGATCTCGGTTGGGCTGACCCGGTACCCGGAGGTCTTGATCATCTCGTCCCGCCGACCGACGAAATACAGGAAACCCTCTTCGTCACGACGGACCGTGTCGCCGGAAAAAACCGCGATCTCCGGCAGGACAAGGCCGGATTCGCGGCAATTGGCCTGACTCGGAAGCGGGCGGAAACGCTCGGCGGTTCGTGCCGGATCGTTCCAGTAGCCGAGGGACACCAGCGCCCCCCTCTGGACCAGTTCCCCTGGTTCATGGGGTGCGCACTCGGAGCCATCTTCCCGCAGGACCAGGACCTGGGAATTGGGTACCGCGCGGCCGATGGAGTCCGGGCGGCGATCGACTTCCTCCGGCGGCAGATAGGTGGCGCGGAAGGCCTCGGTGAGGCCGTACATGAGGAAAGGCCGGGAGCGGGGCAGCTTGGCTCGCAGCGCCCGTAAAGTCTCGCCTGGCATCCGGCCACCCGTGTTGGCGAAATATCGCAAATGCCTATCGGTGTCGCTGGGCCAATCAAGTTGGGCCAACTGGATCCATAGCGGTGGCACACCGGTAAGGCCGGTTACGCCTTCTCGGGTGACGGCCTTGAGCACGTCCCGGGGGAGCAGGTAGTTGAGGAGGACCACCCGGGCGCCCGTAAGAAAGGCGGTGGTGACCTGGGAAAATCCGGCGTCAAACGATAAGGGCAGCGCCGCGAGGAGGACGTCCTCCTCGCGGTTTTCCAGATACTGGGCCACGCTGCGGGCGCCGCTAACAACATTTCGATGGCTGAGGACCACCCCTTTCGGGCGGCCGGTACTCCCAGAGGTGTAGAGGATGGCCGCCATGTCGAGATCGATCACCCGATGGCCGCTGTGGTGGGCCACGTGGTTGGCCATGTCTTGCCAGGCGAGGACGCGGGGAAACGGGGGCGCAGGGTTCTCAGGAACGGCACCTGTCACGACGACATGACGGAGGTCGTGGCAATTTTTCAGCGTATCGCCCAGGGTCGCGAGCCGTTCGGGGGAGGTAACCAGAATGCGGACGTTGCAGTCGCGAAGAATATGCGCAACCTGGTCGGGTTTGAGGAGCGGGTTCACCGGGACGAAGACGCCGCCAGCCTGGCTGCAGGCGAAGGTGGCAATCACCGCCTCGGGCCGCTTTTCGAGATAGATTGCTACCCGCTCCCCGCGCAGCAAACCGATCTCGACCAGGGCGCTCGCCATCGTCGTGGTGGTTTGGGCCAGCTCCCCATAGCGGAAAGACGCCTTTCCGGAGGTCAGGGCGATCGCATCCGGCCGTCGTTGCGCCGAAAGCAGAGGGAGGTGATGGAGCAGATCAGGCATGGGTGGTGAGGATCTGAGGGAAAATCCGCGACGCAAAGCGGTGATTTTGCGTCCCATTCTCAATGCTTTGGCGAAGCGGCGTCTTGCTAACGGCTATAATTCGCTCCCACGTCGGGCGCCGGGGGCAAAGTTTCGGGCCCGCCAGGTGCCTCGGGCCAGCAAGGGAGAATGAATTGGATGTGAAGGTTGAGGTCGCGGCGCTGCTCGACGAGGTTTTGGGGTTGCAAGGACGGTCCGCCCAGTTTGACGCGGAGACGCCGTTGATCGGCTCCCTTCCGGAACTCGATTCCATGGCCGCGGTGGCGGTGCTGACAAGTCTGGAGGAACGTTTCGGCTTCATGATTGAAGACGACGACATCGACGGTTCGACCTTTGCCACCTTCGGCTCCTTGGTGGGGTTCGTCGAAGGCAAGCTGGCAGTTTGACGTTCGCGCGAATCTGCGCCCGCATTGGGGAGGCGCCAGCGGCGCCTCCCTACTCATCAGTCTAGCGCGCCAGGCAAGACACCGAAGCGCACCAGGCAATCGACCACGTGGTCGGCGGCTTTGTCTGGATCGAGGCTGACGGTGTCGACCCGAATCTCGGCCGATTGAGGCATCTCATACGGCGAGTCGATACCCGTGAAGTTCTTCAACTCGCCACGGCGCGCCTTTTTGTAGAGGCCCTTCGGATCCCGCTCTTCGGCCACTTCCAGAGGGGTGTCGACGAACACTTCGATGAACTCCCCTGATTCAACCAGACCCCGAGCCATTTGCCGCTCGGCCCGGAACGGCGAGATGAAGGCGGTCAGCACGATCAAACCGGCGTCCACCATCAACTTGGCGACTTCGGCGACCCGGCGGATGTTCTCCACCCGATCTGCATCGGTGAAACCCAGGTCCTTGTTGAGGCCGTGGCGCACGTTGTCCCCATCGAGGAGGTAGGTGTGGTGGCCCATGGCATGGAGTTTTTTCTCCACCAGATTGGCCAGAGTGGACTTCCCTGCCCCTGAAAGGCCGGTCATCCAGATGACACAGGCCTTCTGATGTTTCGCCGTCGAGCGCGCGGCCTTGTCCACATCCACATGCTGCATGTGAATGTTGTGGGCGCGGCGTAGGGCAAAGTGGAGCAGGCCGGCGCCCACCGTGTTGTTGGTGAGGCGATCGATGAGGATGAAGCCGCCGGTGTCCCGGTTGGCGATGTACGGGTCGAAGGCAATGGCCCGGTCGAGGCTGAGATTCGCGACGCCGATGGCATTGAGCTCCAGGGTCTTGGCCGCAATGTGCTCCAGGGTGTTCACATTCACCTGGTGCTTGATGTGGGTGACGGTGGCGCTGACGGTTTTGGTGCCGACCTTGAGGAGATAAGGCCGACCGGGCAGGAGAGGCTCGTCGTGCATCCAAACCAGGGTGGCTTCGAACTGGTCGGCGACCTCCGCTGGGGCCTCGACAGTGGAAATGACGTCTCCGCGGGAAATGTCGATTTCGTCGGTGAGGGTTAGCGTGATCGATTGCCCGGCCACGGCTCGTTCCAGGTCCCCTCCCTGGGTGACAATACGCGAAACCGTGCTTTGCTTGCCTGAGGGTTGGACCCGGACCTTGTCCCCCGGCCGTACCGACCCGCTGGCTACTGTGCCGGCAAATCCGCGGAAATCCAGGTTGGGTCGGTTCACCCATTGAACCGGCAACCGGAAGGGCTGCTGCTGCATCCGGGTTTCGTCGATCTCGACGGTTTCCAGATAGCCCATCAGGGTAGTGCCGTGGAACCAGGGCATTGCGTCAGAGGGCGCGATGATGTTGTCGCCCTTGAAGGCCGACATCGGGATGAAGGTAACGTCGGTAAGCCCGATGTGCGCGGCGAAGGTCCGATAATCCTCCACGATCTTGCGGTAAGTCTTTTCCGAGTAGTCGACGAGGTCCATCTTGTTGATGGCGACGACGATGTGGCGGATGCCGATCAGGCTCACCAAATAGCTGTGGCGCCGTGTCTGGGTCAGGATGCCCTTGCGCGCGTCGACCATCAGCACCGCCACGTCGGCCGTGGAGGCGCCGGTCACCATGTTGCGGGTGTATTGCTCGTGGCCGGGGGTGTCGGCGACGATGAACTTACGCTTGTCGGTGGAGAAGAAGCGGTAGGCCACGTCGATGGTGATGCCTTGCTCCCGTTCGGCAGCCAGGCCATCGACCAGCAGGGCGAAGTCGATGGCCTCCCCCTGCGTGCCGAACTTCTTGGAATCTGCTTCCACGGCCGCAAGCTGGTCCTCGAACAACATTTTTGATTCGTAGAGGAGGCGCCCGATCAGGGTGCTCTTGCCGTCATCCACGCTGCCGCAGGTAATGAAGCGCAGCAGGCTCTTTTTTTCGTGGGACTTGAGGTATTGCTCGATGTCGGTGGCGATGAGGTCGGAAACGTGAGCCATGTCAGAAATACCCCTCCTGCTTCTTCTTTTCCATGGATGCGGCGGAATCGTGGTCAATCACCCGGCCCTGACGTTCGGAGGTCTTGGTCAGCAGCATCTCCTGGATGATGGCCGGCAGGGTGTCGGCTTCGGATTCCACTGCCCCGGTAAGCGGATAGCAGCCGAGTGTCCGGAAGCGCACCTTCTTCATCATGGGGACTTCACCCGGTTTGAGGGGCATGCGGTCATCGTCCACCATGATCAGCGTGCCGTCCCGAACCACCACCGGCCTCGGCGCTGAGTAATAAAGTGGCACGATGGGGATGTTCTCCAAGTAGATGTATTGCCAGATGTCCAACTCGGTCCAGTTGGAGAGCGGGAATACCCGGATCGACTCACCCTTGTGCTTGCGGGCGTTGTAGAGCTTCCACAGCTCCGGCCGCTGGTTCTTCGGATCCCAGCGGTGTTGGGCTGTGCGGAAAGAGAAGATGCGTTCCTTGGCGCGGCTCTTTTCCTCGTCCCGACGGGCGCCGCCGAAGGCAGCGTCAAAGCCGTATTTGTCCAATGCCTGCTTGAGCCCCTCGGTTTTCATGATGTCGGTGTGGATCGCCGAACCATGGGTGAAGGGATTGATGCCCTTCGCCAGGCCGTCGGGATTCACGTGAACCAGGAGGTCCATCCCGAGTTTCTTGGCCATGAAATCGCGAAATTCGTACATCGCCCGGAATTTCCAGGTGGTGTCCACATGGAGCAAGGGGAAGGGCGGCGTTGCCGGGTAGAACGCTTTCACTGCCAAGTGCAACATGACGGCGCTGTCTTTGCCGATCGAGTAAAGCATCACGGGGTTGTCGGCTTCGGCAACCACTTCCCGCATGATGTGGATGCTCTCGGCTTCCAGGCGCTGCAGGTGGGTGAGGGGGGTGGCATCCGTCATCTCGGGATCCTTCTCCATCCAGATGGGGGGTGGGAGTATACGGGGCGCTGCATTTTCAGGCGATGGGTATGTTGCACCGCGAGGCCTGGCGGCGGAGGTTTTTGGGGTGGTACGCACCAGTTGGGCTGGCGGTGGCGGGTTCGATTCACTTGGCGCCTCGTCCGCCGCCCACTGGAGGCGGCACTGGGTAGCGGGGCTGGACGCAATGTCCACTCTAACCTCGGCGTGCTGGACGAGCCACGCGGAAAATTCCGTCGAGCGGCCGGGGTCCAGTCCGGCGAGGGTCACCTGCCGGACGGGACGCTTTCCTGGCAGCGAAAGGACGGCGCTCAGGGCGGCGATGAGAGTTTGCACCAATGGCTGCTCCCCCGAGCAGGGCAGCCAGCCGGCGGGGTGCCCGTCCGTATGGACGACGAGGGCCCGGAATTCCTTCGCTCCGCCTATCGTGGGATGGCGGCACTGAACAATATGAAGGTCGATCCGGGCCGTGTGGACGAGGGGGGCGGATTGATCGTCGATCGACCCCAGCAGGCCCCAGCGCGAGAGGTAGCGCTGGGCTGTGCGACGGGTCAAGGTGAGTCCAAAGTGGCGGCTCATCCAATCGTGGGCGATGGCAATGGTCCAGACGCTGGAAGCGAGGCCAACCTCGTTGGGTGGGCGGGAGGTCAGCGTGGCGAGCGCTTCGATCTCCTGGGTAGGTGTGAAGCGCCGGCCGGCGCCTTTCTGTCGGCCTCGGCGGCGAAGGGCCACCCCCTCCCATCCCAAGGCGAGGAAGGCATGGTAGGCCGAGATGACCGTCGGCGGGCTCAACTCGGCCAGGCGCGCGGTCTCGGCGATGGTCATGCCCGATAGGCGGAGCTTGACTGCGAGGCGACGCCGCTCATTGAGCGCCTCCATCGAAATCGCGTGTCCGCCAAGGTCAGTCATGCCAAGAGAGCTTTAATTACGTGGTCAGTTAAGGGTGCCATTTTCTTGGCGAAAATGCGATCAATGAAGTTAATCATTTCATGGCAATGAAAAAACATTAAAGTTTTAATTACACTTCAGGCGTGGATTGAAGAGGGAGTAGGAAAATGGCAGCGGGCGACGTAAGGGGGCGACCGATGGTGGAGCAGGTGGCGGCGCTGGTGCGACAAGCTGGGGCCGTGGTGATGGAAGTCTATGGAACTGATTTCGCCGTCCGGGGCAAACTCGATGCGTCGCCGGTGACCGAAGCGGATGAGCGGGCCGAGGCAGTGATCCTGCGGGGTCTAGCCGCCATTGACCCGGCGATTCCGGTAGTGGCCGAGGAAGCCGCGGCCGCCGGCAAGATTCCCCAAGTTGGCGATCGCTTCTGGCTGGTGGATCCCTTGGACGGAACCAAGGAGTTCATCAATCGCAACGGCGAGTTCACCGTCAATATCGCTCTCATCGAATCTGGGGTTCCGGCCCTGGGAGTTGTCTTCGCGCCCGCTTTGGACGCCCTATATGCTGGGGTCGTGGGCGAGGGGGCCTGGGTGGAGCGCGGGGGCGGTCGCCAGCCCATCGCCTGCCGTCGCGAGCCGGCAGCAGGCCTGACCGTGGTGGGCAGTCGCTCCCACGGAGACGGCGACGCGATGGCGGCCTTTTTGGCAGGTCGCAAGGTGGCGGAGCAACGTAGCGCAGGTTCATCGCTGAAGCTTTGCCTCGTTGCCGAGGGCTGTGCGGACGTCTATCCGCGGCTGGGGCGGACCATGGAGTGGGATATCGCTGCCGGCCACGCCGTGGTCGCGGCCGCGGGGGGGCGGGTGGATACGTTGGCGGGCCAACCGCTCGGCTATGGCAAGCCGGGCTTCGAAAATCCACATTTCGTTGCCTGGGGTCTCGCCGAGGCGATTTGATGGACTGGGCGCACAGCCTTGCCGGACTGTTCGTCGGCCTTCTGGTCGGGATGACCGGGGTCGGAGGCGGGGCCCTGATGACGCCCTTGCTGGTGCTGCTTTTCGGCGTCGCTCCGGCCACCGCCGTTGGGACCGACTTGTGGTTTGCCGCCCTCACCAAATCCGTCGGTGGGGTCGTTCATAGCCGTAGCGGCACTGTCGATTGGGAAGTCGTGCAGCGATTGTGCTGGGGGAGTCTGCCCGCCGCGCTAGTGACCCTGCTCGCGCTCCATTTTTTGGGAGCGGGAAAGTCCGGCGGGGTGCTGGTTCACGCTTTGGGGGCGGTCTTGATTCTGACTGCCGTGGCGATGGTATTCAAAAAATTATTCCATGCCTTCGGTCAGCAATTGCGGACTCGCCTACCGGAAAACTTCAAGCGTGCCCAGCCCGCACTGACGGTCTTTGCTGGCGCACTTCTGGGGGTTTTGGTGAGCTTGACCTCGATCGGCGCCGGGGCCCTCGGTGCCGTGATGCTGGTCTACCTATACCCTTTCAGAATGAAACCGACTCGGCTGGTGGGCACGGACATCGTCCATGCCATCCCGCTGACAATTGTGGCGGGCACAGGGCACCTGCTGATGGATAACGTGGACCTGGTTTTGTTGGCGACGTTGTTGGCGGGTTCGATTCCCGGCATCCTCGTGGGTTCGCTCATTTCTACGCGGGCCCCAGAACTTGTGCTGCGAATGCTGATCGCCCTTGCATTGGTGGCGGCCGGGGCCAAAATGTTGTCTGCCTGAGTTGCCGCACGGCAGCGCTACTTGCTGCGAATCATCGTCCCCACGCCGTGATCGGTGAGAATCTCCAGCAGCAGGCAGTGCTCCACCCGGCCGTCGATGATATGCACCGATTTCACACCGTTGCGGGCGGCGTCCAGTGCCGAGGCGATCTTGGGGAGCATGCCGCCGGATAGCGTGCCGTCGGTGACGAGATCGTCGATCTGGCGTGGCGTAAGGCCCGTCAGGAGCTTGCCCGCCTTGTCCAGGACGCCTGGGGTGTTGGTGAGAAGAACCAGCTTTTCCGCCTTGAGAATCTCGGCGAGTTTTCCGGCCACCACGTCGGCATTGATGTTGTAGGTTTCGCCCTCCTCGCCAACGCCGATCGGGGCGATTACGGGAATGAAGTCGCCCTGGTCCAGGAAGGCGATCAGCGACGGGTCGATCTTGGTGATTTCGCCCACCTGCCCGACGTCAAGGAGATCGCCTGGCACTTCCTTGTTCTCCATGAGGAGTTTGCGGGCGCGGATAAAGCTCGCATCTTTTCCTGTCAGACCTACGGCCTTGCCGCCGGATTGATTGATGAGATTGACGATTTCCTTGTTCACCTGACCACCGAGGACCATTTCGACAACCGCCATGGTGTCGGCGTCAGTCACACGCATCCCCTGGATGAAGTGCCCCACCTTGCCCACCCGCTTTAACATGTCGTCGATCTGCGGTCCTCCCCCGTGCACGACGACCGGATTCATGCCCACCAGTTTGAGCAGCACGACATCCCGGGCAAAGCAGTCCTTGAGGTGCTCGTCGGTCATGGCGTTCCCGCCGTACTTGATGACGATTGTCTTGTCAAAGAAGCGTTTGATGTAGGGCAGCGCTTCAGCAAGGATCTCGGCTTTGATGGCGGGCGTAACAGCGAGGGGGGTGTGCGACATCGATGAGGCTCCGGAGCGGGAATCGCGCAATTCTAACGAGGTGCGGCCCGGTGGGCGAAGACATCGAGAGAGTGCCGAACATGGCGGGTAGCAACCCTGAGGCGACGCCATGTTGCCAATGCGGATCGAACCGTAGTACCCTAAAAAGCTTTCCTGCCCCACCGGACCGCATGCTGGGGGGCTGGGGTCTTACTACCCAACCATGAGGAACACCCATGCGACATTACGAAATTGTTTTTATTGTCCATCCGGACCAGTCCGAGCAAGTGCCGGCGATGATTGAGCGCTACAAGACGATCGTGACTGCTCGCTCAGGTCAGATCCATCGCCTCGAAGATTGGGGCCGTCGTCAGCTTGCTTATCCGATCCAGAAGGTCCATAAGGCCCATTACGTTCTGATGAACATCGAATGTGATCAGGAGGCGCTGGATGAACTGGAGCATGCGTTCAAGTTTAACGACGCCGTTCTGCGTCATCTTACGATGAAGATGAAGAAGGCGGTTTCGTCGCCCTCGCCGATGATGAAAGAAGAGAAGGCGCGTTCCCTGACGCCGGCAGCATCTACGGAAGAAAAGGCGCGCGAACCGCAATCCGCCTGATCTCGTCTTGAGCGAGAACCGCGTGGTCCTTGAAGGATGGTTTGCCGAACTCAAGCCCCTCAGGATTTCGCCCGCTGGAATTCCGGTGCTGGAATGCATGATTGCCCATGAGTCCCGCCAGGTCGAAGGCGGGTTGGAGCGGCAGGTCTCGTGTGAGATGCGGGCCGTTGTCGTGGGGGATCTGGCGCGAGTGGTTGTCGCGGCAAAGCCGGGCATCCGGGTCAGGGTGGAAGGATTTTTGGCAGCGCGAGGAGCGCGAAATCGGGCGCCGGTGCTGCATCTGAATACATTGAAATTTTTGGAAGGAACGAATCATGGCATTTGGTAACAAGCCGAAGCGCCCCGGTGGTGACCGCGGCGGGCGTGGGTTGTTCAAACGGCGCAAATACTGCCGTTTCAGCGCTGAGAAGATCGAAGAAATCGATTACAAGGACGTGGATCTGCTCAAGGATTTCATCACCGAGAACGCGAAGATCATGCCGGCGCGAATCACCGGGACCCGTTCGGGTTACCAGCGTCAGCTTTCAACGGCTATCAAGCGCGCCCGCTTCCTGGCTCTGATGCCCTACACCGATCTTCATAAGTAATTCGGGGTCACTGACATGCAGATCATTCTTCTGGAAAAAGTGGCTAACCTAGGTACCCTCGGGGATGTGGTTAAGGTTAAGGATGGCTATGCCCGGAACTTTCTGATTCCCCAGGGCAAGGCCAAGCGTGCTACCGAAGCTAACATGGCGGAATTCGAAGCGCGGCGGGTCGAGTTGGAGCGTGCCATGGCGGATCGGCTCGCCGAAGCCCAGGCTCTCGCGGCGAAGCTTGAGGGCGCCGTTGTCTCCGTCGCCCGTAAAGCCGGTATGGACGGACGGCTCTTTGGTTCTGTCGGTGGTGCCGACATTCTTGAGGTTCTGGCTGGCCAAGGCTTCGTCCTCGAACGTGGCGCGGTACGCATGCCCAATGGACCATTGAAGCAAGTGGGTGAATATCCCCTTGAAGTGGCGCTCCATACGGATGTCTTGACCACCATCACGGTGAACGTCTCAGGCGAGCAATGATTCGTCGGATGTAGGGTTCCCGTCGGGGCTGCTATGGCAGCCCCTTGTCTTTTCTGGTGCTCACTCTTATGGCGCAAAGACCTTTCGGGCAGTCCGTAGATCCGCAGATTGCGGCCCTGAAGCTTCCCCCGCACTCCCTGGAGGCGGAGCAATCCCTCATCGGTGGATTGCTTTTGGATAACTCCACGTGGGACAGGGTTGCCGACCTGGCCAATGAGGCCGATTTTTATCGGGACGACCATCGGCGCATCTTCCGTCACATTGCGCGCTTGGTGGAGATGGGCAAACCGGCGGATGTGGTGACTGTTTATGAGTCACTGGAAAAGAATGGTGAGTCCGAGCAGGCGGGTGGCTTGGCTTATCTTGGCGAGATTGCCGGCAACACACCGTCGGCGGCAAATATTCGCCGCTATGCGGAGATCGTTCGTGAACGGGCGATATTGCGCAAGCTGGTCTCCGTTGGCGATGAAATTGCGGCCAGCGCCCTGACTCCGTCGGGAAAAGACGCCAAGGCTCTGTTGGACGAGGCGGAGGCCAAGGTGTTCGAGATTGCGGAAGCTGGCGCGCGCCATGCTACGGGTTTTGTGCCGATTCAGCCCATCCTGGGCCAGGTGGTCGATCGGATCCAGGAACTCTACGACCAGGATAATCCCTCCGCCGTGACGGGCGTTCCCAGCGGTTTTGCCGATCTGGACGACAAGACCTCCGGGCTGCAAGCGACAGACATGCTGATCGTTGCGGGGCGACCCGGAATGGGGAAGACGACTTTTGCCCTCAATGTCGCGGAGCACGTGGCGGTGGAATGTCATCTGCCCGTCGCAATCTTTTCCATGGAAATGCCAGGCACTCAGTTGGCGATGCGATTCCTATCGTCAGTCGGTCGGCTTGACCAGCATCGGATCCGGACTGGCCGGTTGAATGACGATGAATGGAAGCGCCTCACCTACGCGCTGGGAAAACTCCACGAGGCGCCCATCTATATCGATGAGACACCCGGTCTGAATCCGACTGACCTCAGGGCGCGGGCTCGCCGTCTCTATCGCCAGTGCGGTAAGTTGGGATTGATTGTGGTGGATTACCTGCAGCTGATGACATCCCTCAAGGAGAGCGACAATCGCGCGGCGGAGTTATCCGAAATCTCCCGGTCGATTAAGTCGCTCGCCAAGGAACTGAAGGTGCCGATCATGGCGCTGTCCCAACTCAACCGTAGTCTAGAGCAGCGGCCCAATAAGCGTCCCGTGATGTCTGACCTGCGGGAATCCGGCGCGATCGAGCAAGATGCCGACATCATCATGTTCATTTATCGGGATGAAATCTACAACCCTGATACCCCTGATAAAGGGAAGGCTGAGTTGATCATTGCGAAGCATCGGAATGGGCCGACCGGAACAGTCCCCCTGACCTTTCTGGGCGAATTCACCCGTTTCGAGAATTTCATTGCGGGTTCCTCGTATTGATCGGAGGGCGGTTAGATGGATTTTCCGCCCCCGATGTTGACACGTGTATGTGTAGCTGTCAGAATCTCGTTTCTTCGCTGCCTGGGCAGCAGTTCTTTAAAAAATTGAACAACCGATAGGTGTGGGTGCTTGGTTGGAGCGGTTGGGCCCGCGAGGGTCCGAACAAAGAA
>JAEUNX010000004.1 GCA_016791025.1 Zoogloeaceae bacterium
TACCGCGCCCTGGAGGAGGAATACCAGGCCGCCCTGGACCGGGTGGCCGGCCGACTGGACCAGGACGGTCCGGCCGACATCCAGAATTTTCGTCATCTCCTGCATCGACTTTCCATGAAAACCAGCGCTCGCAACCAGTTCTCCGGCGTCATCTCGGGCCTGCGGGACGGGCGGGTGGATTACGAAGTCCGCCTCCGCCTCGACCCGGCCACCGAGATCGTGGCGGTGATCACCCGGGCTAGCGCGGAGCATCTCGGTCTTGCCATCGGTCAGGAGGTCTTCGCCTTCGTCAAATCTTCCTCGGTGCTGGTCTCCACCGATCCAGGGCTGAAGCTCACCGCGCGCAATCAGCTCTGGGGAGAGGTGGCAGCGGTCCACGAGGGGTCTGTCAATGATGAGGTCACTGTGGGCCTCCCCGGGGGCCGGAGCGTGACTGCGGTGGTGACCCGGGGCAGCCGGGAGGCCCTGGGGCTGGATGTCGGCCAACCCGCCTGCGCGGTCTTCAAATCTTCCAGCGTGATCCTGGCCACTTATTCCTGAGCGTCTGTCCTGTTCCCGATTCGGAGTCTTTTCATGGTTCGTCGTCTCCTCTTCATCCTCCTCGCCCTCGCCGCAGCGAGGGTCTTCGCCGCCGAGGTCCAGGTTGCTGCGGCCGCCAATTTCACCACCCCGATGCAGAAGATTGCGGCCGAATTCGAGCGGGAGTCGGGGCACAAGGTCCTGCTGTCCTTTGGTGCCACGGGGAAGTTTTATGCCCAGATCCGGAATGGGGCGCCTTTCCAGATTCTCCTTGCGGCGGACGAAGCGACTCCGGCAAAACTGGAGCAGGAGGGTGCCGCGGTGGCCGGGAGCCGATTCACCTATGCGGTGGGCAAGCTGGTGTTGTGGAGCGCCCGCAGCGGGATGGTCGATCCCCGGGGCGAGGTGCTGAAGCGGGGCGGATTCGACCACCTCGCCATCGCCAATCCCCGCCTCGCTCCCTACGGCATGGCGGCGTTGGAGAGCATGAAGGCGATGGGCGTCTATGAGTCCCTCGAGGGTAAGCTGGTCCAGGCGGAAAACATTGCCCAGGCCTACCAGTTCGTGGCCAGCGAAAACGCCCTCCTGGGCTTTGTGGCCCTGTCCCAGGTGATGGAGGGGGGCGTCCTGAAGGGCGGCTCCGCCTGGATCGTGCCCGCCAGTCTCCATGCCCCCATCCACCAGGATGCGGTGCTCCTGACGACCGGGCAGGGCAATCCGGCGGCGGTCGCGTTGCTGCGCTACCTGCAGGGTGCCAAGGCGCGGAGCATCATCCAAGCCTATGGCTACGACATCTAACCGGAGGACTGCCATGAAAATCGCCATTCCCACCCAGGACTACGTCCGGGTGGCGGGTCACGCCGGCCAGGCCCGCCACTGGCTGGTTTTCGACTGTCAGCCGGGCTTGCCGCTGCCAGCGGGGGAGCGGGTCGAGCTGACCAAGGAGCAAGTGTTCCACCATTTTCAGGACGATGGTCCGCATCCCCTGGATGGGGTGGAGCTGGTGGTGGCGGGGAGTGCCGGGGACGGTTTCGTCCGCCATCTTGCCAAGCGGGGCGCCCAGGTCCTGCTCACCGGCGAGCTGGACCCTTGCCTCGCCTTGGCGAAGATCCTGGGCGGTGAAGCCCTTCCCGATCCCCGCTTCGATGTGACCACCACCCTGTGCAAACTGCGGGAGCTTTTTTCCCGCCATTGATCGGCCGAATCGCCCACGCGAGGGGAGTGCGCCCATGAGCCCTGGAGATCTTGCCGCGGTCTGGCTGACCCTCAAGCTCGCCACGGTGGTGACTCTATTGTTGCTGCTGGTGGGCACGCCTGTGGCCTGGTGGTTGGCCCACACCCGGTCGCGATGGAAGGGCGTCGTGGCGGCAGTGGTGGCCCTGCCCCTGGTGCTCCCGCCGACCGTCCTGGGCTTTTATCTCCTGCTGCTCCTCGGCCCGCGGGGACCCATCGGGCAGCTCACCCAAGCCCTGGGGCTGGGTACCTTGCCCTTCACCTTCGCCGGTCTGGTGGTGGCCTCGGTGCTGTATTCCCTGCCCTTCGTGGTTCAGCCGATCCAGGGTGCCTTTGCTGCCGTCGGCAGCCGTCCCCTGGAGGCGGCGGCGACCCTTGGCGCTGGGCCCTGGGATCGTTTCTTCACCGTGGCGGTGCCCCTGGCTCGGCCGGGGTTCCTCACCGCCACGGTGCTGGGGTTCGCCCACACGGTGGGGGAGTTCGGCGTCGTGCTCATGATCGGCGGCAACATCCCGGAGAAGACCCGGGTGGTGTCCGTCCAGATCTACGATCATGTGGAGGCCCTGGATTACGCGGCCGCCCATTGGCTGGCGGGGGGGATGGTGGTGTTCGCCTTTGTCGTCCTCCTGGCCCTCCACCTGCTCACCGGGCGACGGGAGGAGGGGCGATGAGTGCGCCGATCCGGGCCCGGTTTCAGGTGGCGTTTCCAGGCTTTGAACTGGATGTGGATCTCGATTTGCCGGGCCGCGGCGTGAGTGCCCTGTTCGGCCCCTCCGGTTGCGGCAAGACTACCTGTCTGCGGGCCATGGCCGGGCTGGAGCGACGGGCGCGGGGGCGTCTGGAGGTGGGCGGCGAGGTCTGGCAGGACGACGCTCTGGGAGATTTTCTGCCCCCGCATCGGCGCCCCATCGGCTACGTGTTCCAGGAGGCCAGCCTGTTCGACCACCTCAGCGTGCGGGGCAATCTGGAATACGGCCAAAAGCGTGGCGGGCAGCGCCGACGGGACGGGGCTCAAGACGGGGGGTTGGCGGAGGTGGCAGAACTGCTCGACCTCCAACCGCTCCTGGATCGTCGCCCGGCTACGCTGTCCGGCGGCGAACGGCAGCGGGTGGCCATTGCCCGGGCGCTGCTGGCCGCGCCCCGCCTGCTCCTGATGGACGAACCCCTGGCGGCCCTTGATCTGGGGCGCAAGCGTGAAATCTTGCCCTACCTCCAGCGGCTCCATGACGAACTGGAGATCCCGGTCGTCTACGTCACCCATTCGCCGGACGAGGTGGCACGTCTTGCCGACCATCTGGTGCTCTTCGCCCGGGGAAAGGTGTTGGCGAGCGGTGCCCTGGGCGAGGTGCTGCCCCGGCTTGATCTGCCTACCGCCCTGGCGGATCGGGCCGGCGTCGTGGTGGAGGCCGTGGTGAGCCGTTACGATGGCCATTACGGATTGCTGGAACTCAGCTTCCCGGGCGGGCCCGTCCAGGTGCCCCACGGGCTAGTGCCGGTGGGGTCCCGCATGCGCCTACAGGTTCGGGCCCGGGACGTAAGCCTGGCCCGCAGTCGCCCCGTCGATTCCAGTATCACCAATATCCTGCCGGCCACGGTGGTCGCAGTGGGGGCGGGGGACAGCCCGGCCCATGTGATGGTGCGGCTCGATGCCGCCGGCACCCCGATGCTGGCCCGCATCACCCGGCGCTCCCGCGATCAACTTGGAGTCGAACCGGGAATGGGCGTTTGGGCCCAAATCAAGGCGGTGGCGCTGCTCGCCTGAACCGGGCCTACTCCGTTAGCATTATTCCTCCGCCACGGTCCTTCGGGAGATCCTGCCATGTACCTTTCCCTCGACGATGCGGAATTGGCCCGCCTCCTGTCCGACGATGTCCCTTTCGAGGACATTACTACCCGAGCGCTCGCCATCGGCAGCCTCCCCGGACGAGTCGAGTTTCGTGCCCGGGGGGACATGACCGTCTGCGGGGGCGAGGAGGCGGCTCGCCTGTTTGCCCTGGCCGGGGCGAGCGCCCGCCTCCTGGTGCCGTCCGGGGGTGTAGTGGCCGACGGCACCTGTCTGCTGCAGGCCCAGGGGTCGGCCACCTGCCTGCACCGGGCGTGGAAGACCGCGCAGGTCACGATGGAGACCTTGTCAGGCATCGCGACCTCGACGGCCGCCATCGTCGCTGCCGCTAGCCCAACCCCGGTTGCGTGCACCCGCAAGTCGGTGCCAGGCACCAAGGCCCTTGGCCTCAAGGCGGTGCGGGCCGGGGGGGCGACGATCCATCGCCTGGGCCTGTCGGACAGCGTGCTGGTGTTTCCCGAACATCGCATCTTCCTCGACGAGGTGCCCGCCGAGACCATCGCCCGCCTGCGGCGGGCGGAACCGGAGCGCAAGCTGGTGGTGGAAGTGAAATCCGCCCCCGAGGCCATGGAATGGGCCGCCGCCGGTGCGGATATCCTGCAACTCGAGAAATTTGCGCCGGAAGCCGTGGCGGCCGTAAGAGAGGATCTGGGGCGCCGCGGTCTGGATCAAATTCCCCTGCTCGCGGCCGCCGGAGGAATTCGGGCCGATAACGCCCGGCGTTACGCCGCGGCCGGTGCGGATGTTCTGGTGACCTCAGCGCCGTTCGCCGCGCCTCCGGCCGACGTCCAGGTGGATTTCACCGCCGGGTCGGGGTGAGCGCTGAGTCGGGAACGAGCCGTCCCCTCGGGGGCGCTGTGGCCCGACTCCCCCGCAATGCCTCAA
The DNA here is from genome assembly GCA_016791025.1 of Zoogloeaceae bacterium. GTDB lineage: Bacteria > Pseudomonadota > Gammaproteobacteria > Burkholderiales > Rhodocyclaceae > JAEUNX01. Next base: position 4,481 of record JAEUNX010000004.1, read on the forward strand.
TTTGCAGGCCCCTGGGTCGATATTCCCGCTTTGTAAGAGGGTTATTGGGCGGTCCCCCAGCTAGGGCGCGCCGACCCCGAATAAGGAGCGTGCCCTGCGTACATTGAATCCGCCTGATTCCACGTCGTCCCCGGCCTCGCCCGGGCGGCCCTGGGCTGGGGCTGTGATGATTGTTTTGGCCGGTCTGCTGCTGGCTTGGGTAGGCGTTCGCCTTCAGGCGGAACGGAACGAAAATATCGTCATCGCTGCTGCCAATGCCCGTATGGACGAGATGGTCCGTGCCATCGTGGCCCAAGTAGAAATGTACCGGTATGGACTCTTCGGGGCCCGTGGGATGGTCGTCTCCTTGGGGGGCACCAGCGTTACCGCCGAAAGATTTCGCAATTACTCGGCGAGCCGCAATATCGATGGAGAGTTTCCCGGCCTCAGGGGGGTTGGTTACATCCGGCGGGTGGCGCCTGGCGATGTTGCCGCCTTCCTGGTGAGCGCACGGCAGGAGAATCGTCCTGACTTCGCCATTCGCGAGTTGAGCCCCAATCCGGGCGAGCGCTTCGTCATCCAGTACATTGAACCGGAAGGCCGAAATCGTCAGGCGGTGGGTCTCGACATTGCTTCCCAATCCGCCCGCCGCGAGGCGGCCGAATTGGCCGGGAGAACCGGCGCACCAACCCTCACCGCGCCGATCACATTGGTCCAAGCCGAAGGCAAGGTCCTGCGTTCATTCTTGCTTCTATTGCCGATCTATACCGCCGGGGTGCCGGTCGATACGCCAGAGGGGCGCTGGCGGGCCACCGCCGCGTGGGTGTATTCCCCGGTGCTGATGGATGAGGTGCTCGCAAAGCTCCATGCCGACGACGGAAAGATCGAATTCGCCATGGCTGATATGGCAAGCGGAGAGCACCCCTTCTGGTCCTCACGCGGCTTTTCGGCCCCAACGCTGACGGTATTTGCGAAATCGGTTCAGATCGGAATCTTTGGCCGCACTTGGCGCATTGACCTGCGTGCTACGCCCGCCTTCTCCGCTCAATATCCCCTGTTGTCGCCCCTTGCCGTCGGTTTGCTGATCGCCGGTGGTTTTGGACTCCTGGCGGTGATCGCCTATTTTCAAGCAAGCCATCGGGGGCGTATGGCGCGGGCGAGATGGGTTGAACGGCGGCTGGCAGCCATTGTTGAGAATTCCAGCGATGCCATTCTCAGCACGAACTTGAAGTCCGAGGTGGTGTCCTGGAACGCGGCGGCCGAAACGATGTTCGGGATTCCAGCAAAGAAGGCGCTGGGGCGCACCGTGGCGGAGCTGATTGTTCCGCCGGAACTGCAGGAGGAGGATCGCCAGATACTGCATCGCGGATTCGCGGGCGAAACCGTGCCTCATTTCGTCACCCGCAGGCAAATCACGCAAGGAACATTCATCGCGGTATCGGTCACCGTTTCACCCATCCGTGGCGATACGGGCGAGGTGGTTGGAATATCGAAAGTTCTTCGCGACGTTACCGAGCAGGAGAGGGCCCAGACCCTGTTTCGCCGAGCCATGGAGGCGGCGCCGAACGCGATGGTGCTCTTGGATGGTGGGGAGATGATCCGCCTCGTCAATCGCCGTGCCGAGGAGATGTTCGGCTATGAACCAGGGGAGCTGATCGGTCTTCCCGCGGTTCGGCTCGTTCCCCTCCACTGCCGTCGGGTCAGTGCCGACGGCAGTCATGCCGAGGAGCACGGGCCGCTGGAATTGGCCCACCTCGCCTTGGCCCACTGCGCCCATCGCAAAGACGGCACCGAGGTTCCCGTGGCAATCGGCCTGACGCTCATCGACCGGGAGGAGGGAGTGGCGACGCTGGCCTCCATCGTGGATCTCTCTGCGCAAAAGGCACTTGAGGCCGAACTGGCAACGCTTCTGCAACGCATGCGGATGGCCCTGTCTGCTGCGTCCATCGGGGTGTGGGTGGTCCGTCCAGATTCTGACCAATTCCTTTGGGACGAGATGATGTACACCCTGTATGGGGAATTACACGCTCAGGCGGAGCCGCAGAATTTGGGTGTCTGGCGACAGCGCGTGCATCCAGACGATCTCGCGGCGTGGGACGCTAGGCTGGACGGATTGCTGCGGGGCGTTTCGGAATACGACTTTACCTTTCGGATCATCCATCCTGCCGGCGAGATTCGCTACATCAAGGCCGCCGCCATTCTCGAGAAGAATTCCCACGGTCAGCCCACCCAGATCGTTGGCACCAACCACGACGTGACGGCGGCGCGGCGGGCGCAGAAGAGGGCGGAGGCGGTTACTCGATCGTTGGAGCGGCAGGTCGCGGAGCGGACCCAGGTTCTCAATGGCATGGTCGCCAGTCTGGATTCCACTGTGAAGGAACGGACTCAGGAGCTCGAGCGGGCAAAGCGCGAGGCCGAGGAGGCTAATCGGGCGAAGTCCGAATTTCTCGCCAATATGAGCCACGAGATCCGCACGCCGATGAACGGGATTCTCGGCCTCGCCTACCTACTCGATAAGCAGGATCTTCCGTCGCACGCCCGCGAGATGGTCCAAAAGATCCACAACGCCGGCCAGGTACTCCTGGGCATCATCAATGACATCCTTGATCTTTCAAAGATCGAGGCCCACCGGATGCAGATCGAGCAAGTTCCATTCCGGCTGACGGACGTTCTCGACCATGTGGCAGGGATGATGGCGGTCGCAGGGGGGGGCAAGAGTATCGAACTGGTGGTCGCCAGTCCGCCCATCGGCCTGGATTGGCTGGTGGGTGATCCGCTGCGCCTGGGGCAGATCTTGATTAATCTGGCGACCAATGCGATCAAATTCACCCACGACGGCGAGGTGGTGGTGCGGGTCGATCCGGTAGGGTGCCACGCGGATGGGCGGCGACGCTTGCGTTTTTCGGTGCGGGACACCGGGATCGGTATTCCGCCGGACAAAGTTGCCTCCATATTCAGTGCGTTCTCCCAGGCCGATACGTCCACGACCCGGACCTATGGCGGCACCGGACTCGGGCTCACGATCAGTCGAATGTTGGTGGAGTTGTTGGGCGGGGAACTCAAAGTCACCAGCCAGCCCGGCCAGGGCAGTGAGTTCTACTTCGAAATCGCCCCGGCGACCGGCGCACCCACCAACGGGGCCCAGATCAAAACTGCCCCCCGGCGGGCCCTTGTTGTCGAGGGCCATCCCACGGCCCGCGGCACGATGATCGAGGCATTGAGTTCGCTTGGCTGGGAGGCCGCTGCCGTCGAAGCTGGCGACGGGGCTTTGGCGATGCTTGGCGATCCGCAGGGATCCCGGGTGGACGTGCTCCTCATCGACGGCAGTCTGCGAGGGGGTGACGGTCTGGCCATGCTCGAATGGTTCGTCGCCATGGGGCGTGTGCCCATGCCGATCACGGTTCTCCTGGTGGCAGCTGGCGATCGGGCCCGAATCGCGGCCGACCGGCGCCACACCCTGGCCGACCTACTCCTCTCCAAGCCAGCCACCGCGAACATGGTGGCCCGAGCCGTGGCCGACTTTGCTGCACGCGGCAGGAGCGACGGAACAAGCCCACCCGCCTCCCCGCCACCGTCTGCGCGCCTGGAAGGCTGGCGGATTCTCTTAGTCGATGACAGCGAACTCAACCGGGAAGTCGCCAGCGAGATTCTCGGCGGCGAGGGCGCCTGCGTCGCATCGGCCAAGAATGGGGCCGAGGCCTTGACGGCGCTGGAACTGGCGAAGGGCCGCTTCGATGCCGTGCTGATGGATGTGCAGATGCCGGTCATGGATGGCTACGAGGCGACCCGGCGCATCCGGGCCAATCCGGGCCTGAGCCACGTCCCCATCATCGCCTTGACGGCGGGGGCCCTGCGAAGCCAGTCCAGCGCCGCTTTGGCGGCCGGGATGGACGCCTTCGTTTCCAAGCCCTTCGAAGTTGATGACCTGGTGAATGCGCTGCTGGCCCTGCGCGATGCCAGGATGCCCGGTTTGGACGGGCATTCGCCCGAGGCGGTTGAAGCGGCACCTGCCGTCAATACCCCTGATCCGCGTCGTCTCGTCCCTTTGCTCGATGCCTGCGCCATTCGGCGGCGTTGGACCAAAGCAGATTCCTATCGTCGGCATTTGCGGACTTTCTCCCGCGACCATGGCGAGGATGCAGCGCGATTGGTGGAACTGTGCGACAAGGCGGACTGGGCGGCGGCGGCAAAGTTCGCCCACAAACTTCGCGGTGCCGCTGGGACCCTGGCCATGCTGCGGGTGGCCGATCTTGCCGGCCGGCTCGAGGAAGTTTTCATTCAAGGCGAGCCCGTTTCGGAAGGCGTTTCGGGGGATGTGACTGCCCTGGGGTCAATCCTTGAACAAACTCAGGCGGCCGCCATGGCCTATTGCGACAGGTCCGACGGCATTGGGCCGTGCACCGCGGCAGACGATGACCCCGCAGCCGTGGCGACCCTGCAGCGCTTGCGTGATGCCTGCTCAGCGGGGGAGCCCGCCCCGATCCGTGCGGCGTTGCTAAACGCCGGGCCCTGCCTGGACTCTGAGCACCTCGGTCGGCTTCAGGCGATGGTGGAGCTTGGGGAATTCGCTGCGGCTGGGCGCTTGGTCGAGGCCCTATGCCAGGAACTTCCCCTGCTCACCGAGTCCTAGCTTGTTCGGAGCGAGGCTTCGGCAGCGGCGATCTCAGCGTCGCTGTTGAAGTTGGCGAAGGCGTCTGGGCAATCATTGAAGGGCACAATCACGTGGTGCTGGGCCTGCACCCAGCGCAGCACTCGCCGCTCACCGGCCGCCAGGAACTCCGCCACGGCGGGGGCCGTGCGACGGTGGGCCAAAAGGAATACCGGGTGATTCTGGCTGCCCGTGCTTGCCATTGCGATCGATGCCCCCGAGTCTTGGACTGCTGCCAACAGGCGGCCAACCAGGTTCTGGGGCAGAAACGGGGCATCGCAAGGACAGGTCGCGATCCAGCTGCTGTCGGCTGGGGCCGCAGCGAAGCCCGCGTCCAGGCCGGCCAGGGGACCGACGAAACCCGGCAGACGGTCGCAGACCACCGGGACTCCCAAGGCCGAATAATCCCTGGCGTTGCGATTGGCACTGATCAGGACCTCCCTCACCTGGGGCGCGAGGCGGGCCAGGACCCGTGCGGCCAGGGGAATGCCGTCAAGCAACGCCAGACCCTTGTCCCGTCCGCCCATGCGGCGACCCGCGCCGCCGGCGAGGATCAGTCCGGTGATCGGCTCGTGACCAGCGCGGGCGGTCATCCTCGGGGCGGGGGCAGGGCCCGGTCCATTTTGTCCTCGACTTCGCCCAGGAAGGCCGACAGGCTGCGGGTTGCCTCGTCCACCCGGGCCAGGGTCGTGTCCTCCAAGCGGTCAAGGCGGGCCGCCAGCGCCTCCGCCTGGGCGGTCTGCCGGGCTTCCGCCTCGCGAAGCTGGGTTTCGAGATAGGCGCGCAGGTCGGTGAAGCGGGAGGCCTCGGCTTTGTCTGCCAGCTCCCGGTGGGTCTTCAGCTCCTTGGCGTAGCGCCTGGCCTCCAGGATGACGCCGGCTTGCTGAAGCACGACATACACCAGGAATAGGGCGCTCAGGCCGCCGGTGATGACCAGCATCACCAGTCCAAGGGGGGCCTGGACCTCGGCGACTCCCAGCGACAGCGTCGTCGGGGTGATGAAGGCCGACCAGTTCAAAAGGGCGAACACGGCCACCAGGGTCAGGGCCAGTCCGATGAGGACGGATCTCACTGTCACGGTGCCTCCCGGGAGTGAGTTTGAGGGGGTGGGCGCGCGGCCGGTTCGGGCGCGGCGGGTCCCGGCAAATCAAAATCTACCGGCCGCGCCAGGACCAGAGAAGGAAGGATGGTGGAGACGCCGGCATAGATCAAGAGCGCGCCGTAAAGTGCGTCGGCGATCTGGAACCGTTCACGCAGGATGGTCGCCAGCACAAGGGTGAAGATCAGGGTCGGGGTGAGGGCCGTGGCGACGCGGAGGCTTCCCATGGGGCTTTCACTTTTGATGAAGCGCCGCTGGAGCCAAATGGACCCCATGCGCAGGGGCAGGGCGATCACGGTGAGCAGGCCTCCCAGGTACAGGGCTTCCCGGCTGAAAGCTCCGGTGGGGACGCTCATTCCTTTGTAGAAGAAATAAAAGGGGACGAAGAAGGAGGCAAACATGTGGATGGCGTGGAGGTTTTCGTCCGAGGCCAGGCGCGGCATGCGCTGCCGCAGGAGGCGGGCGGTGACGCCGGTGATGAAGGCTCCGACCAGGTAATAGACGCCAAGCTTGTAGGTGAAATAGGCCGAGATCAGGCCCACCATCACCAGCAGGGAAAACTCAGATCCCGGCGCATAGGGCGCGACGAAACGCCCGAGGGCGATGAACAGGACCGGGATGCCGACCACCATGGCCGCCAGGGCGAAGGTCGAGCCGGTCAGTTGGAAGAGGGAGGACGACTGCAGCACCACGAAGAGCACCACCAGGGCGAGCAATTCCCCGCCGATGGCCTTCAGCTTTACCCAATAGCGTTCCTCCTCGCTCAGGCCGAGGGCCGACAGGGTATCGAGGATGAATCCGGTCGACGGTGTCACCACGGCCAGGGCCAGCAGGGCGCCCACTTGCCACGGGGTCGCAAAGTATTCGGCGGCGGCATAACTTGCCGCGACGATCGTGATCGAACGGGCCGCCAAATGGCCGGCCAGGGGCCAGCGGCCGCGCTTCAGCGAGTCGAAATCGATCTCCAGTCCGGCGAAGAGGAACAGCGAAGAGATCCCGAGGGTCGCCATCAAGGCCAGGGTGTCGCGCTGGCCATCCGCCGCAAAAAAACTAGTGGCAATCATGCCGAACGCAAAGGCGGTGAGGGGGGCCGGTATGCGCAACCGCTGGACGGCCCGGGGAATCACCATCAGGCCGAAGATCAGAAGCAGGAAGACGACCTCGTTGGTGAGGGCGGGCATGAATGGCGACTCCGTATCGGCGGGGGGCGGGAGCCAGGCTCCGGGGCCGGGGAAATTCGACTGCGGCGGATTATAGTGGGGGCGGCCCGTGGGAGTCCGATTGGCGCGGTGGGTGCTCAGGCGCCAGGTGCCGTGCCAAGGTCGCCGCTAGCCAGGCTCGTCAGATCCGTGGGGGTGTCGATGTCCTGAAGCACCCCGGCGTCGTCGGTGTCCAGACGGATCAGGCCCGTGCCCGCGGCACCGAGCACGTCGCGGGCGCCACGGTCGCCCTGCAAGCGCCGCAGGGCCGGTCCCCACGTCGCACCGAAGCCGACCGGGTGGCCACGCCGGCCTTCGTGGAAGGGCGCGACGGCGCTGGCGCCGGCGTCCATCTGACGCGCCAGGGTGGCTACCGTTGTCGGCTGGATGGCGGGCATGTCGGCCAGGACCAGGAGCCAGCCCGTCCGCTGGGCAGTAGCCGCCACGCCGGCGGCAATGCTGCATCCCAGACCTTTCCGGGCGGCGGAGGTGGGGAGAAGTTCGAATCCCAAAGCGGACAGTTGCCAACCCAATTCGGTTTGTTCGGGGCGGAGCACCGCCAACGGCGGGGCCCGTCCTTCCAGACCCTGGAGAAGGTTGCGAGCCGCAGCAATGGCCACTGCTTCACCTCCCGGGAGGGGGGCGAGGAGCTTGTCTGCGCCGAAGCGGCGGGCCTGGCCGGCAGCCAGGAACAGGGTTACCCAACTGGCGGCTGGCGCCGACCCCTCAGGCGAGCCCACACCCGGCCGGTTCGGAGGCTGCCGGACTGGCGACATCGGGCGTGCCTGGTCCACGTCGCAGCGCCGTCAGATGGGCCAGGACGGAAACCGCGATCTCTGCTGGCGTTCGGCTGCCAATGGGGAGGCCGACGGGTCCGTGAAGGCGACCCACCTCCTCGCCGCTGAGATCGAAATGCTCCAGCAGGCGGGCGCGGCGGGCAGCATTCGTTCGGCGGGCCCCCAGCGCTCCCACGTAAAACGCCGGGGATTTGAGGGCTTCCAGCAGGGCCAGGTCATCGAGCTTGGGATCGTGAGTGAGGGTGATCACCGCCGCGTGGGGGTCCGGCGCGAAGGCGAGTACCGCGTCGTCGGGCATCTCGGTGGTCAGGGTCACTCCGGGCAGGTCCCACTGGCTGGTGTATTCGACCCGGGGATCACACACCGTCACGGCGTAGTCGAGGATCTGGGCCATGGGCGTCAGGCAGCGGGCAATCTGGTTGGCGCCGACCAGAAAGAGCCGCCAGCGCGGGCCATGGACGGTGGAGAGGCGGCGGCCGTCCCAGGTGAGCGCATCCTGGCGGTTCGCATCCGCTAGGGTGACGGCGCCCGAGGTGAGGTCGATGGTCCGGCGCGCGAGTTGGCCCGCCGCAATTCGCCGGGCCAGTTCCGCCAGACCCGCCGCGTCCGGGGCGGGCTCCAGGACGAGTTCGAGGGTGCCGCCGCAGGGCAGGCCGAAGCGCGCTGCCTCGTCCCGGGTCACCCCGTAGGTGAGGAGGCGCGGCATGCCGCCGTCGAATTCCCCTGCCGCCAGCCGTCGGGCGAGGTCGTCCTCGACACAGCCTCCCGACACCGAACCAAGGGCAGCGCCATCCCGCCGCAAGGCCAGCCAGGCCCCTGCTGGCCGGGGCGCGGATCCCCAGGTCCGCGCCACCGTGACCAGGACGAAGCCCTCGCCGGCCGCGATCCAGCGCTGGATACCCTGGAGGACCTGCAGATCGGGGCT
>JAEUNX010000025.1 GCA_016791025.1 Zoogloeaceae bacterium
CATCACAATTTCCGCCGCCGAGCGCTTGGGCTCGTGCTTGTCGTCGAACTTGATGCCCACGGGGATGCCGCGGCCGTTGTCGGTGACGGAGATGGAATTGTCGGTGTGGATGGTGACGACGATGTCGTCGCAGTGGCCGGCGAGGGCTTCGTCAATGGCGTTGTCCACCACTTCGAAGACCATGTGGTGCAGGCCGGTGCCGTCGGAGGTGTCGCCAATGTACATCCCTGGCCGCTTTCTGACCGCCTCCAGGCCTTCGAGCTGCTGGATGCTGGATTCGTCGTATCCGCCTTGATCGGCGGGAGGGGGCAGGGAGTCGGTCATGGAGCGTCTCGGGCGGTGCGTCAAAAAGCGGACGGCCGGGACCGGCCCTGGAAGGACCGGCCCCGGCCGGGCAAGAGGGGTCAGATGCGCATCGGCATCACGACATAGCGGAACTGGTTGTTGCCGGGCAGGGTGACGAGAGCACTGGAGTTGCCGTCATTGAACCGCCACTCTACGGTGTCGGCCGCCACGTTGGTGAGGACGTCGAGGAGGTAGGTGACATTGAAACCGATGTCGAGGCCCTCGCCTGCATAGTCGATCTCCAGCTCTTCCTGGGCTTCTTCCTGCTCGGCGTTGGAGCTGATGACCTTGAGGCTGCCATCAGCCAGGACGAGGCGAACGCCGCGGAATTTTTCGTTGGACAGGATGGCGGCCCGTTGGAGGGCGGCGAGGAGCGAGGGGCGGTCCAGCGTCAGGAGCTTGGGGTGATGCTGGGGGATGACGCGTTCGTAGTCGGGGAACTTGCCGTCGATGAGCTTGGAAATCAGTTCGATGGCGCCGAAGCGGAACACGACCTGGCTGCCGACGATGGAGACTTCCATCGGGTCGTCGTTGTCGGCGAGCTGGCGCGCTAGCTCCAGCACCGTTTTGCGGGGCAGGATCACCTCGGTCTTGGGCAGGTCTGCTTCGATCTGGCTGCTGACGTAGGCCAAGCGATGGCCGTCGGTGGCGACCATGCGCAGCTCGCCGCCGGTGGCGACCAGGAGCAGGCCATTGAGGTAGTAGCGGATGTCCTGCTGCGCCATGGCGAACTGGACGAGAGAAAGCTGGCGTTTGAAGGCGCCCTGGGGAATGCTGAAGCGCAGGGACTCGGCGGTCGGGGGCGCGAGACGCGGGTAGTCGGCGGCGGGCAGGGTCTGGAGCTGGAAGCGGCTCTTGCCAGCCTTGATGGTCAGGCGTTTGTCGTCCAGCGACAGGCTGACCGGAGCGGTGTCCGGCAGGGCGCGCAGGATGTCCTGCAGCTTGCGGGCGCCGACGGTGAAGGCCAGATCCTCGCCGCCATCGCCCAGGGCGGTGGTCTTGATCTGAATCTCGATGTCGGTGGCCAGGAGGGTGAGCTCCTGGCCGCGCTTCTCGATCAGGACGTTGGAAAGGATCGGGAGCGTGTGGCGCTTTTCGACGACGCCCGAGACGGACTGCAAGGGAGCCAGCAGGGCGTCGCGGGTAGTGGTGAGGAGCAGCATCGTGGTTTGTCTCCGGCGAGTGTTTCCAACGGGTCTGGGGCCCGTGTCATGAGGGTGTGCGTCATCCGCGCAGAACCTGCGTCAGCACGTGCAGATCGTGGTTCAGTTGCTGGTCGGCCTGGCGCATGTCGCTGATGGTGCGGTAGCCGTGCAGCACGGTGGTGTGGTCCCGCCCGCCGAAGGCCTCGCCAATGGCCGGCAGGCTCATCTGGGTGAGATCTTTGGCGAGATACATGGCCACTTGCCGTGGGCGGGCGATGACTCGGGTGCGCTTCTTCGAGTGCATGTCAGCGACCTTGATCTTGTAGTAGTCGGCCACGGTCTTCTGAATGTGCTCGACGCTCAACTGGCGGTTGAAGGCGTTGAGGAGGTCCTTGAGTGCCTCCTTGGCCAATTCCAGGGTGATCTCCTTGCCGTGAAAGCGGGCAAAGGCCAGCACCTTCTTCAGTGCCCCCTCCAGCTCGCGGACGTTGGAGCGGAGATTCTTGGCGATGAGGAAGGCAACGTCGTCGGTCAGCGCGATGCGCTCGACCGCCGCCTTCTTCTTGAGAATGGCGACCCGCATCTCGAGTTCCGGGGGCTCGATCTGAACGGTCAGGCCCCAGTCAAAGCGGGAAATGAGGCGATCCTCCAAACCCTGGACATCCTTGGGATAGGTGTCGGAGGTGATGATGATCTGCTTCTTCGCTTCCGTGAGGGCGTTGAAGGCGTGGAAGAATTCTTCCTGGGTCCGGTTCTTGTTGTTGAAGAATTGGATATCGTCGATGAGCAGCAGATCGAGAGAGCGGTAATAGCGCTTGAAGACGTCGAAGCTCTTCTGCTGATAGGCCCGCACCACGTCGGCGTAATAATCCTCGGCATGGACGTAACGGATGACCGCCCTGGGGTTGTGGCGGAAGACGGCGTTCCCGATCGAGTGGATGAGGTGGGTCTTGCCCAAGCCGACGCCGCCATAGACGAACAAGGGGTTGTAGGAGGCGCCAGGATTCTGCGCGACTTGCATGGCGGCGGCTCGGGCAAGGTCGTTCGCCCGTCCGGTGACCAACGTGTCGAAGGTGAAATCGGGATTGAGGCGGGTCTTCTCGTAGGCGATCTTCTCCGGCGTCATCGTCGGGTCGGGTGCCGCCTTGGGCTCGGCCGCCACCGTTCTCGGCGCCTCGCTCTTGCCAGTGGGGGTCACGGCGGACTCGTGGGAACTGGGCCGTGGCGGGGCCGGGGCGGCTTTGCCGGCCGCGCCATTGGGCGGCAGCGATAGTTCCAGGGTCAAGGTGCTGCCGTAGTACTCGTCGCCCAGTTCGGCGATGCGTTGGGCATAGCGCTCGCGCACCCACTGGAGCACGAAGCGGTTGGGAGCCACCAACTGGAGCGCGGGACCATCCACCTCGAGATCACGGGCTTCGAGGGCTTTGATCCAGGTGTTGAACTGCTGTGAAGGCAGTTCCCGTTCCAGACGATTCAGACAGAAGGACCAGAAATCCAGACTCACGTACCCATCACAAGCTCAAATGGCCACAGGTGGCCCAGGCAAAACACACCTCCACCGCCTGGCTACGGGCCGGACGGAACGCACATGCGGATGGGGGCAACGATCTCAGGGGGGCCGCCGCCGCGGGCCCGGCCGCTAGGGCGCTGGGCTGGGGGACCTCGAGTGGCTGACATTGTACCCGCCGGGGATGGGCTTATCCACAGCCCGGGTCAAAAAATGGTCTTGACAAACATGGTCTTATCGATTCAAATTTTGCGTTTGACCGAATCACTGGCTGATCATCATGAAGCGTACCTATCAACCCTCCGTCGTTCGCCGCAAGCGTACCCATGGCTTCCTGGTGCGCTCCCGTACCAAGGGTGGCCGCAAGGTGCTGGCCGCCCGCCGCGCGAAGGGCCGTCATCGCCTCGCCGTTTGAGGTGGAAAGCGAAGCGCGGCCTGACCTGCGCTTCCTCGATGCCTATCGATTACGCAAAACGGATGAGTATTCATCCGTTTTTGCTTTCCGGCGGGCGATTCGCGGCCGTTACCTGACGCTGCATTACCGCCCCAACCGCCTTGATACGGCCCGCTTGGGCTTGGTTGTGGCGAAGAAGTTGGCCCGGCGCGCAGTGGCTCGGAACCGGGTCAAGCGGGTGTGCCGGGAGGTGTTCCGCCTGAGCCGGTTTGAATTGCCGGGAGTGGACCTCGTCGTTCGCCTCACCGCACCTCTGGGTGATGCCGACCGGGACCATCTCCGGCGCGACCTCGTGGGTCTGCTCCAGCGGCTGCCGCGATGAAAACGATCTTGATCGCCTTGCTGCGTGCCTATCGCTATCTGGTGAGTCCCTGGCTGGGCCGCAATTGTCGTTTTCACCCGTCCTGTTCCGCGTACGCCATCGAAGCCATCGGGCGTCACGGGGCTCTGCGTGGCGGATGGCTTGCTGCACGGCGCATCGCACGTTGCCATCCCTGGAGCCCAGGTGGTTATGATCCGGTTCCCTGACCCCATCGATCCAAATCTAGAGACCCTGCCCTGATGGAAAACCGTCGCTTGATCCTGTTCATGGTGTTGGCCTTCTCCCTCTTCATGCTGTGGGATGGCTGGCTGAAGCATAACCAGCCGCCGGCGCCCGCTGCAGCCGCAGGCCAGGCCGCAGCGCTCAGTGCGTCGGCCCCTGCCCCGACGCCTTCGGGCAACCTGGCTACCCCCGCCGCGCCGACCGCCGGCGTGTCGGCGGCTTCGGCCGCGCCGCGCCTCGTCGTTCGCACTGACACCATGGTGGTCGAGATCTCTGCCCAGGGTGGCGATCTGGTCCGTCTGGCCCTTACCCAGCACAAGGATAGCGAGCACGGGGACCAAAGCTTTGTCCTCTTCGATGACGGCGTGAAGCATCTTTACGCCGCGCAATCCGGGCTCATCGGTACGAATCTCCCCACCCATAAGACCCTATTCTCCCTGCCCGCTGGCGAGCAGGTCCTGCAGGCGGGACAGGATTCGCTTACGGTGCGCCTCCAGGCGCCGCCGGACAATGGGGTCGTCGTCACCAAGACCTTCACCTTCCATCGTGGCAGCTACCTCATCGACGTGACGGAAGAGATTGCCAACAAGAGCGGTGCCCCGGTGAGCGCCCACGCCTATTTCCAGCTCACCCGGGACGGCAAGCCGGCCGAAACCGTGCAGGCTTTCGGCGTGCATACCTTCACCGGTGCGGCGATCTACACTGACGCCGAGAAATTCCAGAAGGTTGAATTCCAGGCCATCGCCGACGGCAAGGCCAAGCACGCCAAGGAGGCCAACAACGGCTGGGTGGCCATGGTCCAGCACTACTTCGTCAGCGCGTGGCTGCCCGCAGATGGGGGGCAGCGCGAGTACTACACCCGCAAGGTGGGGGATGACCTGTATTCGGCCGGTGTGATCGTTCCGGTCGCCACCGTCGAGCCGGGGCAGCAGGTGTCCACCGGGATGCGGCTGTACGCGGGCCCCCAGGAGCAGGACAAGCTCGTCGGCATCGCCAAGGGGCTGGACCTGGTGGTCGATTACGGCTGGCTCACGGTCATTGCGGCGCCCTTGTTCTGGGTCCTTCAGTGGTTCCACAAGCTTACGGGTAACTGGGGCTGGGCCATCATCCTCGTGACCATCGCCATCAAGGCGGTGTTCTTCCCCCTGTCTGCCGCGAGCTACAAGTCCATGGCCAAGATGCGGACCCTTGGGCCGCGCTTGCAAAAGCTGAAGGAGCGCTATGGCGACGACAAGATGAAGATGCAGCAGGAGATGATGGAGATCTACAAGCGGGAGAAGGTCAATCCGCTGGGTGGCTGCCTTCCGATTCTGGTACAGATCCCGGTTTTCATCGCCCTCTACTGGGTCCTCCTGGGCAGTGTCGAGATGCGTCATGCCCCCTGGCTGGGCTGGATCCAGGACCTCTCGGTCAAGGATCCCTACTATGTCCTGCCCATCATCATGGGCGTCACGATGCTGATTCAGACCAAGCTCAACCCCGCGCCGCCCGACCCGATCCAGGCCAAGGTGATGCTGGCCATGCCGATCATCTTCACGGTGATGTTCCTGTGGTTCCCGGCCGGTCTGGTGCTTTACTGGGTGGTGAACAACAGCCTCTCCATCGCCCAGCAGTGGCAGATCACGCGGATGATCGAGCGTGGTGGCAAGGCCAGCGCCGGCTGAGGTCATCGCCGCCATCGCCACCGCGCCAGGTCGCGGTGGCATTGGCGTGGTCCGTGTCTCCGGCCCTGATCTTCGGGCCATGGCCCACACGCTGGTCGGACGTGACCCCAAGCCCCGCCATGCGGGGCTTGTTCGTTTTCGAGAGGCATCTGGCGCCACCATAGACGAAGGTCTGCTGCTCTACTTTCCCGCACCGGGTTCCTTCACCGGCGAGGATGTGATCGAGCTGCAGGGCCACGGTGGCCCAGTGGTGCTGCGGATGCTCCTTGCGCGCTGTGTCGAGTTGGGGGCCCGCCTGGCGGAGCCCGGCGAGTTCTCCCGCCGAGCCTTCCTCAACGGGCGTCTGGATCTGGCCCAGGCCGAGGGGATTGCTGATCTCATCGATGCGTCGACGGCGGCGGCGGTGCGATCGGCGACGCGGTCCCTGTCCGGCGCCTTCTCCGCGGAGGTCGGCCGACTTCGGGATGCGTTGATCGACCTGCGGATGCTGGTAGAGGCCACCCTGGATTTTCCCGACGAGGAGGTGGACTTTCTCGAAGCCGCCCGGGCGATGCCCCGCTTGGCCGCCCTGCGCGGTGCCTTGCTGTCGCTGCTGGATCGGGCCCGTCAAGGCAGCCTGCTGCGTAGCGGCTTGCACGTGGTTCTGGTGGGGCAACCCAATGTTGGCAAGTCCAGCCTGCTCAATCGGCTGGCGGGGGAGGAGCGGGCCATCGTCACCGAGGTGGCCGGCACCACCCGCGACGTGCTGCGGGAGACCATCCAGATCGAGGGCATTCCTCTCCACATCACCGATACCGCTGGGCTGAGGGAGACCTCGGATCTGGTGGAGAGGCTGGGCATCGAACGGACCTGGCAGGAAATCGCCCGCGCCGATGTAGTGGTGCGGCTGGTGGATTGCCGAGTGGGCCTGACCGCTGCCGATCAGGCCATTGACGACCGCCTGCCCGCCGGCGCTGAGCGGCTCACGATATTCAACAAGATCGACATCGCCGGTGAAGCGCCTCGCCGGGACGACCTGGGTGGCGGAGTGGCGATTTATCTCAGCGCCAGAAGTGGCGAGGGTGTCGAACTCCTCGGGCAGGAGTTGCTGCGGATCGCCGGTTGGCATGCCCATGGGGAGGATGTTTTCCTTGCCCGGGAGCGCCACCTGACGGCGCTGAAGGCGGCGCTCGTGCACCTGGAGGCGGCCGCTGCCCAGGCCCAGGCCCTTGAGCTGATGGCCGAGGAGCTTCGCCTGGCCCAGGACCGGGTATCCGAAATTACCGGAGAATTCACCGCCGATGACCTGTTGGGAGTGATCTTCTCCCGCTTCTGCATTGGCAAATAGCGGCGCCCCTGCGGGGAGTCTGCGAAGGGACGACATGGCAATGACTGGGGCAGTGCCCGGCGCAATGCCGGAAACCGGTGAGCACAATGTTCATCCGGCCTATCGGGCGGACATCGATGGCCTCAGGGCCGTGGCGATACTTTTGGTGGTCATCTTCCATGCCTTTCCCGCCGCGGTGAGCGGCGGTTTTGTTGGCGTGGACGTGTTCTTTGTAATTTCCGGCTACCTGATTTCCACCATTATCTTTCGTAGTCTCGAGCGGGGTGATTTCCGGTTCGGCGAGTTCTACGCTCATCGGATCCGTCGCCTGTTTCCGGCGCTGCTAGCCATGCTGACAGGGTGTTTCATCGCCGGATGGTTCGAGCTGTGGCCCGATGAATATCTCCAACTTGGCAAGCACATGGCGGGTGGGATCGGCTTTGTCACCAATTGGCTGTTGTGGGGCGAGGCAGGCTATTTCGATACCGCGTCAGAGCTGAAGCCTTTGCTCCATTTGTGGTCTCTGGGGATCGAGGAGCAGTACTACCTGGTCTATCCGGTGGTCGTCTGGGCGATCTGGCGTGGACGGGGCTCGGGCGCGCTCGGGGGCTGGCTGGCGGGTCTGGCCCTGCTCTCTTTCGGGCTGGGGGTCATGAGGCTGGCCGCTGACCCAGTGGCCGCGTTCTTCCTGCCCCAATACCGGATGTGGGAGCTGCTCGCAGGCGGTTTGCTCGCCCTGGGGGGGCATCGGCAGCAGGTGGCGCTGGCGGTGTTGCAGACGCGGTATGCCGGGGTGTTGGGCGGATTGGGGTTGGCACTTGTTGTCGGTGCCGCGCTGGGGTTCGATGGAGAGTTCGCGTTTCCGGGCGCGTGGGCGTTGGTGCCGGTGTTCGGCGCTTTGTTGATGTTGGCCGCGGGGCCCCAGGGGGGCGTGAATCGGAAGATCCTGGCACACCCACTGATGCGCTTTATCGGGGTGATCAGTTATCCGCTCTACCTCTGGCATTGGCCGCTCCTGGCCTTTGCCCGGGTGGCGGGGGCGAGTGAAGCGGACGTGGGGGCGAGAGTGCTTGCCGTGGCTACAAGCTTTCTCCTGGCCTGGGGGACCTACCGCTGGATCGAGCGCCCGGTCCGATTTGGGGGCGGCAGCGTGCGACTCTGGGTGGTGGGGCTGGTCGTCGGGGCGCTGCTGCTTGGTGGGGTGGGATGGATGACCTACG
The DNA here is from genome assembly GCA_016791025.1 of Zoogloeaceae bacterium. Lineage (GTDB taxonomy): Bacteria > Pseudomonadota > Gammaproteobacteria > Burkholderiales > Rhodocyclaceae > JAEUNX01. Next base: position 8,186 of record JAEUNX010000025.1, read on the forward strand.
AGCGGGAGGGTTTCCGCTTCCGCCAGCGGAGTTTTGGTGAGCGGCCGGAGGTCAGCGGGACCCGCACGTGGGAGAAGGCGAGCCCTGGTTGCCGGGCGCGGGTCGGTCCGCCGGCTATGGACTTCTGCCGCGAACCGGAAACTGGAGACCCCCGGGTGGTGCTGGTGGGGGACTCCCACGCCGGCTCCTTGTATCCGGGGCTGGCTTCGGCGCTTGATCAGCGCGGCGTGGGATTGCTATTCCTGGGAAACGGGGGCTGTCCTCCCCTCTTCGACACCGATTTTGCCCGGGGTGGTGACGCCGGCGCGAAGGGGTGCATGGCGGTAACCAATCACGCCCTGGAGGTGGCGCTCGCTGCGCCGACGGCCGAAGTGGTGGTGCTCTCGCTGCGGGGCCCGAGGAATATGCATGGGACAGGGTTTGGTCCGGTTGAAGCGTCCATGCGTCGCAAAGACATCCGCTGGCTGGGTGGGGTCGCCGGGGCAAGCAACGAAGCCACCTTCTCCGGGGCCCTGGAGGCGACGGTGCGCCGGGTGGTGAATGCCGGCAAGCGCTTGGTGATCGTGGCGGATTGGCCGGAATTGGGGTTCGATCCCCGGGTGTGTGTGCGTGCTCGTCCGTTCCAGCTCGGCGTGCGGCGGGCGGAGGAGTGCGTGGTCAGCCTCGCGGCGGCTGAGGCGCGCAACGCCCCTTACCGAGCACTGCTGGCGGAGTTGGCCAGCCGTTTTCCCGCGGTTACGGTTTTTGACCCCTGGCCGGGGTTGTGCGGCGCGGGCGTATGCCGGGCCCTTGAGGGGGGCGATCTGCTGTACGCCGACAACAACCACCTATCGCTGGTTGGGTCGCGGGAGCTTGGTCGTGCGTTGGCGGCGACCCTGCTGCAGCACTGATCGCGGTTTCACGTGGAACACGTAATTGGGGAACTAGGCGGCGCCTGGTGGCTATTGGCGGCGGCAGCCCTTCTGGCTGGCATGGTGGACGCGGTCGTGGGCGGTGGGGGTTTGATCCAGATTCCGGCCCTGTTTTCGGTGTTCCCGACTGAGCAGCCAGCGCGCCTCTTCGGTACCAACAAAGTCGCCAGCATCGTCGGCACATCGAGTGCCGCGTGGCACTATGCGCGACGGATCACGATGCCTTGGGGCTTTGCGGGTCCTGGAGTGGTCTTCGCCTTGGCCGGCTCCGCGCTCGGCGCGACCTTCGTCAGTGCGCTCGATCCGACCCTGGTCCGTTCGGGCGTGATTGCCCTGTTGCTGGCCGTGGCGGGGTATACCTACTGCAAAAAAGACTTTGGGCTCGTCAGCGATACAGGGAATGATCGTCCCTCCAGGCCTTGGGTTCCGTGGGCCATCGCCGGGGGCGTTGGTTGCTACGACGGATTCTTTGGGCCCGGCACCGGCAGCTTCTTTATCTTTCTGCTCATTCGTTGCGTCGGCCTCGATTTCCTCCGTGCTTCTACGGTCGCCAAGTTATGGAATGCAGCCACCAATCTGGCGGCTATAGGCGTTTTTGCTGGCGCCGGCGCGGTAAAGTGGGAACTGGGAGTCCTGATGGCCCTGTGCAACCTGGTTGGGGCGCAGTTGGGTGCGCGTCTCGCCTTGCGGCGGGGCGCGAAGTTTGTCCGCCATGTCTTTCTCGCGGTAGTGTTGGTGCTGGTTCTAAAGCTCACCGTGGACCTGGTGGTGGCCTAGAAGGGGAGGTTTCACGTGGAACAGAAAGAACCTGAGGAGCCGACGCCGAACCAATCTGGGCCCACGTGGATCTCCGAATCGATCGGCGACGGGGTGGCGCTGGCCATTCGAACGGGGAGTTGTCGCGCAGCAGTCCAATCTCCTGTCCAGCAGATCGAGGTGCATGAGGGCGCCTCCGCGTTAGGGGATCTCTATCGTCTCGACGGCGTGGCTATGGCGGCCATGGGCGACGAATTTATCTATCACGAGAATCTGGTCTTTCCAGCGGCGCTAGCCCATGGCGCGCCAAGGCGGGTGCTGGTTCTCGGGGGTGGCGATGGCGGTTCCGTCCGCCGTTTGCTGCGCATCCCGACCGTCACTGACGTCCAGGTGGTGGAGATCGATCCGCTGGTCGTGCAGATCACCCGGACCCAGCTGCCGGCTATCCAAGCCGCCAGTCTCGACGATCCACGGGTGTCCGTGACTCCCATGGACGCAGCGGGCTACTTTCGGACCAGGGCCGATCCGGGGCTCTTCGACCTGATTTTGTTTGACTTGACGGATCCGGGGGGCGCAGCGCAACCGCTCTACGAGCGCCCCTTTCTCCAGGACTGCCGTGCCCATTTGAGCGACGGTGGCCTCCTTGCCCTCCACACCGCTTCACCGTTCTACTCGTTGGCCCGGGTGAGGGCCCTCCTTGTGGAACTGGCCCAGGATTTTGCCGTGGTGAGGCCCTACTTCTTTCCGGCACCGCTCTACGGCGGGTGGTGGGGGATGGTGACCGCGGCGCCGTGGTCGGACCCCGCGACCCTCACGAGTGCCACGGTGGATCACCGCCTCGCCAAGTGGGGCCTCCTGGACCTGGATTACTACAATGGCGAGGTTCACGTCGCCCAGTTTGCCCAACCCAACTTCCTTCGCCGCGCCATTGCGCTTCCTGAATGACCCTCCGTAGTCGCCCCGCTCCCCCCTTGCCACCCGATAGCCTGGCCTTCGCGTTGCTCCATGCCTCGACCCTTGTGGCGGCCGTTCTGAGTGGGCAGGCGCTTACCGACGCTTTTGAAAAGCTCTGGACTCGCCATCTGCTTTGGTCGCCGGCTAATCGCGGTGCGATTCAGGATCTCACCTACCGAACCCTGCGCCATTTCGGGCGCGGCGATGCCTGGATCCGGCACTTGACCCAACGCCCTCCCGCCTTGCCGATTCGGGCCTTGCTGCTGGTTGCCCTGGACCGGCTCGAGGCTGCGCCCGCCGAGGCCCATGTCACCGTCGATCAGGCCGTGCGCGCCGCCGAAGCCCTGCGCCCGGCGGTGAAGGGGATGGTGAATGCTGTCCTGCGCAACGTTCTTCGCGCCAAATCCATACCCGATGACGACGCCGTGGCGCGCCACGCCCACCCGGGTTGGTGGCTGGCCCGTCTTCGCCGGGACCACCCCCACGGCTGGCAGGCCATCGCGGCCGCGGGCAATACCCATCCGCCCATGACCCTGAGGCCCAATCGTCGTCGGTCCGGGGCGGAAGAGCTGGCTCGCGCCTTGACCGGGGCTGGCCTTTCCTTCCGCGACCAGAGTCCGTTTGGCCTCACCCTGACCCGTCCGATACCCGTTCAGCGCCTACCGGGTTTTGTCGAGGGTGCGGTGTCGATCCAGGATGCAGGCGCCCAGCGGGCGGCGCATTGGCTCGATCTCGCTGCGGGGCAGCGAGTCCTGGATGCCTGTTCCGCGCCGGGGGGAAAGGCGGCACATATTCTTGAATCGGTCGATGTGTCGCTACTTGCTCTGGAGCTTGATTCTCACCGCGCGGCGAGAATTGGCGAGAATTTTCAACGCCTGGGGCTTGCGGGCGACATCCGGGTGGCCGACGCGGGGGAGCCCGATGCTTGGTGGGACGGCCGGCCCTTCGACCGCATCCTTGCCGACGTGCCCTGCTCTGCCTCCGGGGTTGTGCGCCGCCATCCGGACATCAAGTGGCTGCGCCGGGATGCGGATATCGCTGGATTTGCCGCGCAGCAGGCGCGCCTACTGGATGCGCTCTGGCCGACCCTGGCGGTGGGTGGCAAAATGCTTTACGTCACCTGTTCGGTGTTCGAGGAAGAGAACCGGGGACAGATTCGCCGTTTTCTGGCCCGCCATCCCGACGCCGAGGGCCTGCCCATCGACCACGAGCCAGACCGCCAATTGCTTCCCAACGATGACCACGACGGCTTCTATTTTGCCCTCCTTCGCAAACGGTCTTGATCGCACTCTGCGCGGCCTGGGGCTAGCGATCTGGTTGGTGCTGGCGGCGATGCCGTCCATGGCGGCGGAAGGGGCGGTACGCCATGCCGAGATTCAGTCCTCGGAAGAAGGCTACGTCGTCAATGCCGACTTCGACCTGGCCCTCACCAATCGCCTGGAGGAGGCCCTGCGCCGGGGCGTTTCGCTCTATTTCGTTGCGGAGCTTGAGATTACCCGTCATCGCTGGTACTGGCTTGACGAGGACGTGGTGCGGCAACGGCTGGACTACCGGCTCTCCTATCAGGCCATCACGCGGGCCTATCGGCTGTCGATCGGCAGTCTCCATCAGAACTTCGACTCCCTGGCGGCGGCATTCCAGACCATGTTGCGCATCCGCAATTGGAACGTCGCTGAACGGGGAGAACTGCGTCCGGGGGAAACCTATGATGCGGCACTGAAGATGGTCCTGGATACCACTCAGTTGCCCAAGCCCTTCCAGGTCACGGCCTTTAGCAGCCGGGACTGGAATCTCGGGACGGACTGGTATCGCTGGACCTTCGTGGCCGCGCCGCCGGAGGCCCGATGAAGCGGATTGCCGTTGTCGTCGCCGCGTCGCTAGCCGCGATCTCCGTCTTCCTCCTCGCTTCGGCGAGCAGCAATACCGATCTCTTCGCCAAGAGCTATCCGTATTTGCTGGCCTTCAATGGCTTCATCGCCGTAGGCCTGGCCGGGCTGGTCTTCGTCCAGCTGCGTGGGCTGTGGCGGGAGTACCGGGCGCGACAGTTCGGCTCGCGCCTGAAGTACCGATTGCTGCTCATGTTCGCCCTCATGGCCCTGGTTCCCGGTGCCGTGATGTATGCGGTCTCGCTTCAGTTCGTGGTGCGCAGCATCGAGTCCTGGTTCGACGTCCGGGTGGATGCGGCCCTCGAAGGGGGGATCGCGCTGGGTCAGAACGCCCTCGACTACCTGAGTGGACAGATCGAGGACAAGGGCCGAGATATTGCCTTGGCCCTCTCCGATACCGATCCGGTCATGGCGCCTCGCCTTAACCAGCTGCGGGAACAGGTCGGCCTCGAAAGTGTGACCGTGATTCACGGCGATGGGCGGGTCGATGCGACCTCTTCGATCGTCCTGGGCGGGTGGCTCCCGGTGGTGCCGACACCAGGTCAGTTGCGGGAGGCCCGTCAAAGCCAGTTGGTGCGCTCCGTGGAGTCTGGCACCGACGGCAGCCTGGTGATTCGGGTCCTCCTCCCAATCCCCGCCCACAGCATTGCCGGTGGGGAGCGCTATCTTCTGGTGACCCAGAGTGTGCCGGCGACCTTCGCCCGCCACGTGGAGAGTGTCCAGGAAGCGTACCGGGAGTATCAGCAGCTGACCCTTGGCCGGGTGGGCCTCAAGCGGATCTATTCACTGACCCTGACCTTGACCCTGCTGCTCTCGCTCCTGGGGGCCGTGGCGGTGGCCTTTCTCATCGCCCGGCGCCTTGCCGCGCCTCTTCTCATCCTCGCCGAAGGGACACGGGCGGTGGCCCAGGGGGACTTCAGTCCGCGCCAATCGCTCCCAGCGAGGGATGAGCTGGGGGTCCTCACGCAATCCTTCAACCAGATGACCCGCCAGTTGCAGGACGCCCGGGCCAGCGCCGACCGCAGCCGCGCTGCGGTGGAGGCGTCCCGTGCCTACCTGGAAAGCATCCTTGCCAACCTGTCCACGGGGGTACTCGCCTTCGCCGCCGACGGTACGCTCCGGGCGGCAAATCGCGGGGCCATGGACATCCTGCAGGATGACCTGGAGGGGTTCGAGGATGTCGCCCTTGGCGACTGGCCGCGTCACCATGCGTTTCGTGATGCGCTGCTGACGGGCTTCGCTGAAGGCGGAGACAACTGGCAGACCCAGATCGAATTCGTCGCTGCCGACCACCACCCCAAGACGCTCCTGATCCACATGGCCCGCCTACCGGAAGTGGCCGGAATGGGCCAGGTCGTGGTGTTCGACGACATCAGCAACCTGATCGCTGCCCAGCGCACGGCGGCCTGGGCTGAGGTGGCCCGTCGTCTTGCCCACGAGATCAAGAATCCGCTGACTCCCATCCAGCTCTCCGCCGAGCGGCTGGCCTTCAAGCTGCGAGATCGCCTCGATGACGAGGGGCGGGCCATGCTGGACCGCTCCACCGGTACCATCGTGAACCAGGTCGAAGCCATGAAGAACCTGGTCAATGCCTTTCGCGATTACGCGAAACTGCCCAGTCCGGTGCTCCATCCGGTCGATCTTCCTGCCCTGATCCGGGAGGTGCTCCACCTCTACGAGAGCGCCCGGGCTCCGATCGCCACCGATTTCGAGGCGGAGTTGCCACCGATCCTGGCCGATGCCAGTCAGATCCGGCAAGTGATCCATAACCTGCTGCAAAACGCCGAAGAGGCCCTGGCAGACACCCATGAGCCACACATTGATCTGCTCCTGCGACGCGACGGAAGCCGGATTTGCCTGTTCTTGCGGGATAATGGGCCGGGCTTCCAGGCAGAGTTCCTGAATCGGGCCTTTGAGCCCTACTTCACCACCAAACCGCGGGGAACCGGGCTGGGCCTGGCAATCGTAAAGAAAATCATCGACGAACATGGCGGGGAAATCCGCCTGGCCAATCGGGAGACAGGGGGCGCCGAAGTGCGGGTCCGCCTTCCCATCGGTCACGACTGACGAGCCATCACCGACGCTATGACAAAGATCCTCATTGTGGACGACGAGATCGGCATCCGCGAACTCCTGTCGGAGATCCTGATGGACGAGGGCTACGACGTCCAAGTCGCCGAAAATGCCGCCGCCGCCCGTGCCGCCCGCCTCGCAGCCAAGCCCGATCTGGTGCTGCTCGACATCTGGATGCCAGACACTGACGGCATCACCCTGTTAAAAGAATGGTCAGCCAATGGCCAGCTCACCATGCCCGTCGTCATGATGTCGGGTCACGGCACGATCGACACGGCCGTGGAGGCCACCCGCATCGGCGCCATCGACTATCTCGAAAAGCCCATTGCGCTGCAGAAGCTCCTGTCCACCGTGAAGCGGGGGCTGCAACGCCGTGAAGGGACGGTTGCCGTGCCCCCCCTGACCCTTGGGGCCTTCCCGCGCTCGGCACCCCTGCGGGACCTGAAGAAGCGGCTCGACCAGATCGCTTCGCGCAGCCGATTGCTCCTGATGCGCTGCAGCCCCGGGAGTGTGCTGGAAATCGCCAGTCGCAGCCTTCAACCGGCCGGTGCTTCGTGGTACGACCTTGGCACTCATTCCGAACCTCTGGACCTGGGCCGATTGCAGGCTAATCAGGGTGGGGTCATTTATGTGGCGGAATTGGCACGCCTCAATCGGTCGCAACAGAAGAACCTGGCCTTTGCCGCCGAACGCCTGGATCGTTTCGACCTGCGTCTGGTGATGGCCAGCGAGCAAGGGCCCGAAGTCCTGCTTGAGGCGGGCTGGGACGAGCCCTTAGTGCAACATTTGTACGAAGTCACCATCGCCTTGCCGTCCCTGGCCGAGCTGCGTGACGAGTTGCCGGAGATCGCCGCCCAGCTTCTGCTGCATCTTGCCGAGTCGGGGGAGGTGCCCCTGCGGTACTTGTCGACGGGCGCCTTGAATGCCCTGCGAACCCACTCCTGGTCGGGCGGGATTGCCGAGTTGCGCGCAGCCGTAAAATCCCTGGCGCTCGCTTCCCTGGAAGAGGAAATCGCGGCCACGGCGGTCCACGATCTTCTGGCTCATACGCCGGTCGCGGCCCAGGGCCTCCTGCTCGATCAACCCCTGCGGGAGGCGCGGGAGGCCTTCGAGCGCCTCTACTTCGAGCACCATCTTCGCCTAGAGGGCGGCAACATGACCCGCCTGGCGGAAAAGTGCGGCCTGGAACGGACCCACCTTTACCGCAAGCTCAAACAGCTGGGCATCAGCGTCGGCCGTCGCTCCGAGGACGCCTGACCGACCCCCACTGTCGCGTTTGGCATGGGGCGGCGTAGAATCGGCCCCGGCCTAGGGCAGGGGGACATCCGTTGTGAAGATCATCATTCTTGGCGCGGGGCAGGTGGGGGTTTCGGTGGCCGAAAGTCTGGTTTCCGAGGCCAATGACATTACCGTCGTCGATAGCGACCCGGCCCACCTTCGCAAGCTCCAGGAGCGCCTCGACCTGCGTGGCGTGTGTGGCAACGCCGCTTCGCCGCTGGTCCTGCGGGAGGCCGGCGCGGATGATGCGGACCTGCTCATCGCGGTCACCCAGTCCGACCAGACCAATCTGTGTGCCTGCCGCATAGCCAAGACCGTATTCAATCTCCCGACCCGCATCGCCCGTCTGCGCTCGGCTGACTATGCGGATTTTCCGGCCCTGCTAAACGATGATAATTTCTCGGTGGACTATTCGATTTGCCCCGAGCAGATCGTTACCGACTACATCCGGAAGCTGATCGAGTTTCCCGAGGCCCTCCAGGTGCTGGAGTTCGGCAACGGCATGGTGTGCCTGGTCGGGGTGCGGGCGTTCGAGGGCGGCATGCTGGTTGGCCACCCGCTGCGCACGCTCCCGGTCCACATCCCCAATGTCGAGGTGCGGGTGGCGGCCATCTTCCGCCAGGATCAGCCGATCGTCCCCACCGGCGATACCAAGATCGAGGTGGGCGACGAGGTTTTCATCCTCGCGGCGTCCCATCACATCCGCCGCGTACTGACCGAATTACGGCGGATGGATCGGCCCATTCGCAATATCATCATCGCTGGCGGCGGCAACATCGGCTTCCGCCTGGCGAAGTCCATCGAGAACAACTACCGGGTCAAGCTCGTGGAGCGGGACAAGTGGCGGGCCGAATGGCTCGCCAGTCAGCTCACCCGCACCATGGTGTTTCGTGGCGATGCCACCGATGAAAGCATTCTCGAGATGGAGAACATCGACGAGACCTGCATGTTCCTCGCCCTCACCAATGATGACGAGGACAACATTATGTCGTCGTCCCTGGCCAAGCAGATGGGGGCCCGGCGGGTCCTGGCCCTGATCAACCGGAAATCCTATGTGGACCTGGTCCAGGGTGGGCGCATCGACATTGCCATCAGCCCCGCTGAGACCTCCATCGGCTGCTTGCTGGCCTATGTTCGCCAGGGCGACGTGGCTGCCGTCCATAGCCTGCGCAGAGGGGCGGCCGAGGCGCTGGAGGTGGTGGCCCATGGAGACAGCCGCAGCTCTAAGGTGGTCGGGCGAACGGTGGAGGAGCTGGATCTGCCCGAAGGGGCGACGGTGGGCGCCATCGTTCGTGAGTCGGGATTCGTTGTGGACGCCGGCCACCTCACCCACACCACTCGAAAGCTGCGGGAGGTGATCATCGCCCACCACGACACGGTGATCGAGCCTGACGATCACGTCATCGTGTTCTGCGTCAGCAAAAAGCTCGTGCGCCAGGTCGAACGCCTTTTCCAGGTGGGCTGGAGCTTCTTCTGATGGCCGATCTGCTGCCGGTCCTCAATGTCCTGGGACGCCTCCTGGCGGTGTTCAGCCTCGCCTATCTCATGCCCATCGCCAGCGCGATCTACTACCAGGATGGCACGCTGGCGGATTTCGTCATCGCCATGGGGCTCGCCGCGGCGGGGGGCTTGAGCCTCTACCGGGCGACGCTGAGCCACTACCGGGAACTCAAACCCCGCGACGGCTTCCTCCTCGTAACGGCGGTTTGGACTCTGATGGCCGCCATCGCTACCTTGCCGATTTTGCTCGTCTACGACCAGATGAGCTTTACCGACGCATTCTTTGAAACCATGTCGGGCCTCACCACCACCGGGGCGACGGTGATGACCGACCTCGACCACGCCCCGCCCACCATCAATCTGTGGCGCCACGAGCTGAACTGGCTTGGCGGAATGGGGATCATCGTGCTGGCGGTGGCCGTGTTGCCCCTTCTCGGAGTGGGGGGCATGCAGCTCTACAAGGCGGAGACCCCAGGGCCGATGAAGGACGCCAAGCTCACCGCTCGCATTGCCGATACCGCCAAGGCCCTCTGGTTCGTCTATTTCCTCATCACCGTGGTGTGCATTCTTTGTCTGCGCTGGGCGGGCCTGGGGTGGCTCGATGCCATCTGTCATGCCTTTGCCGCCATGGGGCTCGGCGGATTTTCGACCCGCGACGCCAGTGTGGGCGCTTTTGACGATCCCCAGGTGGAGGCCGTGCTCATCATCTTCATGGTCATCGCGGCGCTGAATTTCGCCACCCACTTCGTTGCATTTCGCGAGCGTAACCTGCGGGCCTACTGGTCCGACGTGGAGGCCCGGGGTGTGGTCGGGCTTATCGTCGTCTCCTGCCTGGGGGTGGCGGGCTACCTTTGGTGGCAGGGGACCTACGACGAATACGCCGTCGCCCTGCGCCATGTGAGTTTCAACCTGGTATCGATGGCCACCGACTGTGGGTTTGCCAGCCAGGACTTCGATCAATGGCCGATCTTCGCGCCGCTGTGGATGCTGTTCCTTTCCTGCGTGACCGCCAGTTCGGGCTCCACCGGTGGCGGCATCAAGATGATCCGCACCCTGATTCTGGCCAAACAGGCCCAGCGCGAGCTCTCCCGCTTAATCCATCCGGCGGTGGTCAACCCGGTCAAAGTGGGCCACAGCACCATTCCCAACGAGGTCGTGGTCGCCGTACTCGGATTCATTTTTCTGTATTTCATGAGCGTGGTGATGCTGTCCTTCGTCCTCATGCTCTCGGGGCTCGACTTTGTGACCAGCTTTTCGGCCATCATCGCGTGCATCAACAACGCCGGTCCCGGCCTCCATCTGGTCGGGCCGGCTACCAATTATTCTGTCCTCACGGATTTCCAGACCTGGGTGTGCAGTTTCACCATGCTCCTGGGCCGCCTGGAGGTGCTGTCAGTCGCGGTCCTGTTTACGCCGCAGTTCTGGCGCCTCTGATCCGGGGAGGCGGGCGCCCTGCCGCGGAGCGGCAAAAGGCGGATAATCCCGCTTTTCCGCTGCGCGTCCGAGGCCCCGATGAGCCGACCCAAGAACGACACCTTTCTGCGCGCCCTGCTGCGCCAGCCGACCGAGTACACCCCCGTCTGGCTGATGCGTCAGGCCGGGCGATACCTGCCGGAGTATTGCGAGACCCGCAAGCGGGCCGGGAGCTTTCTCCAGCTTTGCAAGAGTCCGGCCATGGCTTGCGAAGTCACCCTCCAGCCCTTGGCGCGCTACGATCTGGACGCTGCCATCCTGTTTTCCGACATCCTCACCGTGCCCGATGCCATGGGGCTTGGCCTTTACTTCGCCGAAGGCGAAGGCCCGCGCTTCGAGCGTCCCCTGCGGGATGAATGGGAGATTCGCAACCTGTCGGTGCCCGATCCCCATGCGGAATTGCAGTACGTCATGGACGCGGTGAGCGAGATCCGGCGGGCTTTGGATGGCTCGGTCCCACTCATCGGCTTTTCCGGTAGTCCCTGGACCCTCGCCTGCTACATGGTGGAAGGCGGTGCCTCCGACGACTATCGCAAGATCAAGACCCTGGCCTACGCCCGGCCGGAGCTCATGCACCACATCCTCGATGTCACCGCCAGGGCAGTGATCGCTTACCTCAACGCCCAGATCGAGGCTGGGGCCCAGGCCGTGATGGTGTTCGACTCCTGGGGGGGCGTCTTGTCCGAAGCCGCCTATCGCGAATTCTCCCTTGCCTACCTGGAAAAGGTCATCGCCGGCCTGACTCGTGCCCGGGAGGGGCAACCGGTGCCCAGCATTGTCTTCACCAAGGGCGGTGGTCTTTGGCTCGAATCCATCGCTGCCATCGGATGCGACGCGGTGGGCCTCGACTGGACCTTCGACATCGGCCGGGCCCGGACCCTCGTGGGCGATCGGGTCGCGCTCCAGGGCAACCTCGACCCGGCCATCCTGTTTGCTCCCCCTGAGGTGGTCGCCCAGGAGGCCCGGCGAGTTCTGGACGCCTATGGCCCCGGACCGGGTCATGTGTTCAACCTTGGCCACGGGATCTCCCAGTTCACGCCGCCGGACCATGTTGCGGTGCTGGTGGATACGGTGCACGCCCATAGCCGCAGCCAGCGCGCCTGAGGGCTCGGGCTCCGGAGCGATGCTGCACTGCGTAGTCAAGAAAAGAATTTTTCGCCGGCGCCTTGACTTATGCACACGAGCCATGGCTGGGGCGCTCCTGGCCCATGGTCCTGGACGACACCCACGGCGAGTTTGTTAAGTCTATGATTAAAAAGGACTTGTCTTTCGCCTAGAGTTTGAGCAGAGCAGGAAGACCCCAGTCATTCCGCCGGATCTGGCCCCATTTCATGAAGTTCTGCACACACTTATCCACAGTTCGTGTGGAGAAACGGAGATATTGCAAGAGGGGCTGAGAGTTAGCTCGATTTCCGATATTTCATGTCACGAACCGTTTGTAACGCACTGATGTGCAAGCTTTTTATGAATATTGAGGGCCGGCGGTGACGGTCGTTCGGGTGGCGCTTCCCGTACCGCTTCCACAACTCTTTGATTACAAGCTGGAAGATTTTTCCCCAGACGACGTCGGTCGCTGCGTGCGGGTGCCCTTTGGCGTTGGCGAACAAAGGGGGCTTATCGTTTCCGCCACCGCAGAGGGCTCCTGGGACCCGTCGCGGTTGCGGTCCGTGCGCCATGTCGAGCGGGGCGGGCCGCCGATGCCGGAGGATTGGCTGGCCCTGGTCAATTTTGCAGCGCACTACTATCACGCCCCCCTTGGCGAGGTGGTCGCCATGGCCTTGCCGCCGGTAGGGGGGCGACCGGGGGTGGCCAAACTGGCGGATCCGGATCCATGGCTGGAGCTGTCACGCGACGGCGAGGTGGCCCTGGGCCAGCCGCCCCGGGCACCCCGGGCCATCGCCGCGCTGGTCGAAGCGGGCCATCGAGTCCCGTGTCGCCGCCGGGCCCTTGCCGATGCCTTCGGCTCCCGTGTCGTCGCAGACCTGCTTCGGCGGGGTTGGCTTCAGGCGACCCCGGTTTCTCCCGTTGCCCAGGTTACGGGGGAGCCCTCCCTCACCCCGGCCCAGGCTGCGGCCGTGGGCGCCATCGAGACCAGCCGCGGTGGGTTCCAACCGTGGCTGCTTCTTGGCGTGACCGGCAGTGGCAAGACCGAGGTGTATCTGCGCCTGGCCCGCTCGGTCCTGGCGGCCGGCGGGCAGGTGCTTATGCTGGTGCCGGAGATCGCGCTCACCCCGCAACTCGAAGCCCGGGTGGCGGGCCGATTCCCCTGCGCCCGAGTGGTGAGCCTGCACTCGGCCCAGGCCGACGGCGCCCGCGCCAGCGGCTTCGCCCTGGCCCTCACCGGGGTGGCCGACATCGTGTTGGGCACCCGGCTGGCACTTTTCACGCCCCTGCCGCGCCTAGGACTCATCATCGTGGACGAGGAGCACGACCCGTCCTACAAGCAGCAGGAGGGGGTGCGGTATTCCGCCCGCGATTTGGCGGTCTGGCGGGCCAGGCAGCGGGGGGTCCCGGTGGTCCTGGGGTCGGCCACGCCCAGCGCCGAAAGCTGGCTCCATGCGCAAGCCGGCCGTTACCGCCTCGTCGAGCTCGCCGATCGTGCGGTGGCCGCGGCCCTGCCCACCGTGCGGCGGGTCGACCTGCGCAGGCAGGTGCTGCAGGAAGGCCTGAGCCCTCCCCTGGTGGATGCCCTGGCGGCTCGGCTCGCGGCGGGTGAGCAGTCTCTGGTGTTCCTGAACCGACGCGGCTATGCCCCGGTCCTGTCCTGCCCCGCCTGCGGTTGGGCCAGCGGTTGCCCCCAATGTTCCGCCCACATGGTGGTGCATCTGGTGGACCGGCGCCTGCGTTGCCATCACTGCGGCCTGGACCAAGAGATTCCCCGTGCCTGCCCCGATTGTGGCAACCAGGATCTCCAGCCCTTCGGGCGTGGCACCCAACGCCTGGAAGCCCGCCTCGCCGAGCTGTTTCCCCAGGCTCGCATCCTGCGGGTGGATCGGGATGCGGTGCGAACCCGGGCCCACTGGGGGGAGGTGCTGGCGGCGATCGAAGCCCGCGAAGTGGATATCCTGGTGGGCACTCAGATGCTGGCCAAGGGCCACGATTTCCCCAGCCTCACCCTGGTCGCGGTGGTGGGCGCGGACGCCTCCCTGTTCTCGGCCGACTTTCGTGCCTCCGAGCGCCTACTCCAACAGTTGATGCAGGTGGGAGGCAGGGCGGGGCGGGGCCAGCGACCGGGGGAGGTGTGGATCCAGACCGCTTACCCGGAACATCCCCTCTACGCGCATCTCGCCCGCCACGACTACCCCGGCTATATGGCAGAGATCCTGGCCGAACGGCGCCAGGCCCGATTCCCGCCCTTCTCCTTCCAGGCCATGCTGCGGGCCGATGCGCCCCTGCTGGAGACCGCCATGGATTTCCTGGGCCAGGCCGCAGCCCTTGCCGCCCGGGAGCCGATCGCCCCGGTTCGTCTCTTCGATCCGGTGCCCATGCGGCTCACCCGCCTCGCCCGGCGGGAGCGCGCCCAACTGCTCGTCGAAGCACCTGAGCGCCCAGCGCTACAAGCCTTCCTCACCCGCTGGGTGGCAGATCTCTACGCACAACGCCCCCACCGGGCCCTGCGCTGGCACATCGACGTGGACCCTCTCGAGGTTTGAGCGCCCGCGGTTCAGCGATCCATGGCCGGATCGGTAGCTTCTTCTAGCTCCGCCAGGTGATGGGAGACTCGAATCATCGCCTCAAAGACCGGCTCGAAGGCCATTCCCCGCTCAGTGAGGGCGTATTGGACCTGACGTGGCGAGGTGGCCAATTCCTGGCGGGAGACCAGCCGATCCGCTTCCAGGGTCCGGAGCTTCGCGGTGAGCACTTTGGTCGAGATACCGCGCAGATCCCGCCGCAGATCGCCAAAGCGCCGTGGTCCGAAGCGCAGAAACCACAGAATCCGCGGCACCCAGGCTCCGGAAACCACGTGGAGATAGCGCTCTAAAGGGCAATCGGGGGGCGGCTCCGGTCGGGAGGGCGAAGTCATGGTCATCGAGTCCTTGGGGGGTGGTAACCGATTGGTACCTACTTGTCCTATGCGGACGGCCTTCCTATAGTGCCGCCGCGCCCACAAAGCTTGCCACATGCCAGTTCGCAGGCCCAGTCCTCCTGGCTTGCCGGCAGCCAGCGGCGCCCATTCCTCCAACCCGATGCGGAGATTTTCATGCAGCAATTCCTGCGTTCGACTCTGGTGGCTGCGGCCCTGGCCCTGTCCTTTGGCGGCGCCGCCGCCAGCGGCCCGACTACCGCCGAACTCAACAGCGCCGCGGCCGACGCCAACAACTGGCTTTACGCCACCCATGACTACAGCGGCCAGCGCTATTCGAAACTCACTCAGATCACCCGCAGCAACGCCGCCAAGCTCCAGGCGGTGTGCATGTATCGCTCGGCCGACGCTGGTCCGGCCCAGACCAATCCCCTGGTCTACAACGGCACCATGTACCTTTCCATCGCCCGTTCCATCGTCGCCATCGACGCCGCCACCTGCCG
>JAEUNX010000038.1 GCA_016791025.1 Zoogloeaceae bacterium
TACCCGATCGCCTGCCGAATTCGCAGAAGACCGTATTCCTGGGGCCATCAATTGCCCTGTCCTCGACGACGAGCAGCGTGCCCGGGTGGGCACAATTTACAAGCAACTCTCGCCCTTCGAAGCACGCCGCCTCGGCGGGGCCCTGGTGGCAGAAAACATCGCACGGCACCTCCACGCTCATTTCATGGACAAGCCCAAGAGGTGGCGGCCCCTCGTCTATTGCTGGCGGGGGGGCCAGCGTAGCGGGAGCTTCGTCACCTGGTTACGCCTCATAGGCTGGGATGCCCAGCAACTTGAGGGCGGTTACAAGGCCTTTCGCCATTTGGTGGTCAACGAGTTGATGGCTTATTCCATGCTGCTGCCTTTCCGGGTGATCGCGGGTGCCACGGGGAGCGGCAAGACCCGCCTGCTGGAGGCCTTGGAGCGCGCGGGCGCCCAGGTCCTCGATCTTGAACAGCTAGCCTGCCACAAGGGATCAGTCCTCGGCGAAATACCGAATCAGAACCAGCCAAGCCAAAAAGGGTTCGAAACAGACCTTTGGGCCCAATTACGACGGTTTGACCGCGGCAGGCCTGTGTATGTCGAGGCAGAAAGCCGGAAGATCGGGCGTATCCATCTCCCCGAGCCACTTATCGAGACCATGCGGAAGAGCCCCTGCATGGTCATTGAAGCCGATCGGAATGCCCGCCTGGAGTTCCTGCTTCGGGATTACGCGTATCTCGGCAATGACCCCAGCCGGCTCCAGAGCAAAATCGGCTGCCTCGCGGGCATTCAAAGCAACGCCACCCTGGATAGATGGAAAGCCATGGCCGCCGACGGGGCTCTTTCCGAACTGTTCGGCGAACTGATGGACCACCACTACGACCCCCTCTACAAGCGGTCCCAACAGCACAACTATTCCGGATATGCCAGCGCCACCGTGTTGCGTGCCGCAAGCCTCGACGACGGCGGCTTGGCCGAACTCGCCCAAGCGATCTTGGCCCTTCCAGATGTGGATTCTGCGTTTTGAATTGGGCACCCTAACCGGCAATTTGACCGGCAGGAATTTCACGCTCAAGTTTATGACCGCGTTACTGCACTGCAATACACATCGGGCTGGTAAAAATCATTTACATATTCCCAGCTCATTTTCCTGATTTATCCCCGTAAATATTTCACGGCTTATCCTTCGTCCAAATCACGGATCCAGCGCCAGGGAACAATTGGTGAATTTACGGGACATTCACCTATTCGGATATGCCACAATGATCAACGTCTCCCTAGTTATTTTTTACTTTACTTTCAGATAGTTTCAAAAACAATCCACATTGAGAGATCAAGCCGGAATGGTTTTCTCAGGAAGTCAATCGCAGCGACTAAAGTTTGCCCTGCCCACTCCGTAAAAGGCTCCAACAGCAACAACATCGGAAATAACAATCCCTTCGGATTCGAATGTTGATGCTGTCGGGTAATACGAACCTGTTCGGAGATCACGCAAAATGCCCCAAATCATCAACACCAACGTTTCGTCCCTGACGGCCCAGCGGAACCTCAACACCTCCCAGGCATCGTTGGCTACTTCGCTGCAGCGCCTGTCCTCCGGTTTGCGCATCAACAGCGCCAAGGACGACGCCGCCGGCCTGGCGATCTCCCAACGGATGGGTGCCCAGATCCGCGCCCTGAACCAGTCGGTCCGCAATGCCAACGACGGCATCTCCATGATCCAGACTGCGGAAGGCGCGATGAATCAGGTCCAGGACATGCTCCAGCGGATGAAGGAACTCGGCTCCCAGGCTGCCAACGACACCCTCGGCGCCAATGAGCGCGGGTTTATCAATGACGAATTGACCGAGTTGCGGACGGAGATCAACAACATCGCCGACCGAACCAACTTCAACGGCCAATACCTGCTCAATGGAAGCAGCGTCACGACCAATGACACCGCGACCTCGACTCTGTACGCTGGTGTGGCCGTCACCAACGGCGCGGTCACTAGTGTCGATGTCAGTGGAGCCAAGGCCGCTACCACCTATACGTTCGATGGCTCTGTGGCGGGTGAGTTGACCGTTTCCTGGTCAGACGGCTTGAATACCCTGTCCGAGACGGTCACCACTTCCGACATTACCGACGGCACCAGCGGGACGCTGAACTTCGCCAACGCGGGCATCAAGATCAACCTGGCCGCAGCAGGTGCCGACATCTCTGGCGTCGAGGGCGACTTGGATACCCTGACGATCGACACCTTGGCGGGGTCAAGCTCCATCAACCTGCAGGTCGGCGACGGCACCACCAGTGCCAACCAGATCTCGGTCAGCTTCGTCAATATCAATATTGAAAACTCGGCCGATCTCGGAATGGCCGCCCTGAAAACCGCTCTTGACGACTTCGCCGCCGGCTACGATGGTACTGGTGCGACCCCGGCGGGAGATTTGGCTCGGGCACTCATGGATGCAGCGACCTCCGCATTGGACAGCATCAGCTCCAATCGCGCCCAGCTCGGTGCCAAGTTGAACCGTTTAGACTACACAGTGGCCAACCTGCAGACCACCTCCGAGAATCTGGCGGCCTCCAAGAGCCGAATCCAGGATGCGGACTTCGCGGCTGAAACCGCCAACCTGACCCGCGCTCAGATCCTCCAGCAAGCGGGCACCGCAATGCTGGCCCAGGCAAACTCCCTGCCCCAGAACGTGCTCAGCCTCCTCCAGGGTTAAGTTTGAGTTGAGGCACGCCGGCGGCGCGGGGCATAGGCTCCGCGCTGTCGTTTGAAGGAGGATTAACGATGAGCGTTTCATCCGTCGCCGCGGGTATGGCCCAGCAACCCGCCTTGCAATCCCTCGCCTCGCAAACAGGGGCCAGGACGCCCCGTGAAGCTTCCGGCCCGTCCCTCCCCGGGGGCGCCGTTGCGGGCACTTCCACCACCCCGCCCATCCAGGCAATTCAGCAGGCAGTCGCCGATCTTCAGGAAACGATCGCGCCGGTGGCCCAAGACTTGCAATTTTCCATCGACAAGGATTCTGGCCGGACGGTCGTCAAGATCGTAGATAGCGCGACGGACAAAGTCTTACGCCAAATTCCATCCGAAGAGATCCTGGCCATTGCGAAGGCCTTGGATAAATTGCAGGGTCTGCTGGTGAAACAGGAGGCCTGAGGAGGTCTACCGTGGCAATATCTGCTGCTGGCATTGGCTCTGGACTCGATGTCGAGGGCTTGATCACCAGCCTCATGAGCTTGGAGCAGCGCCCTTTGGTGCAGCTGCAGGCCAAAGAATCGAGCTTCCAGGCCAAGCTTTCCGCCTATGGTCAGCTCAAGGCATCGTTGGCCACCCTGCAGTCATCGGCGAGTGCGCTGACCAAGACGGCAAAATTTTCCGCCACCACGGCAACGGTTGCCGACCCCACCATCCTTTCTGCCACCTCCGGCGCATCAGCGACCGCCGGAAATTACACAATCAAGGTCAATAATCTCGCCACGACCCAGCGTACAGCAACCAGTGCAACCAATGAGTTCGTGCCCGCAGCGGGCGACTTGACGGTCACCTTCGGTTCCATCATCAATGGTGGATTCGTTCCCGACGGCAACACGCCGGCCACCGTCAATTTCGCCGGGGGAACCCTGGAAGACCTCCGCGATGCCATCAATGACTCGGACGTGGGCGTTTCCGCCAGCGTCATCAATAATGGCACCGCCAAACAGCTCGTCCTGACCAGTGCTTCGACCGGTGCAGATCAGGCATTTTCCCTAAGTGGATCCGTCGGGCTGAATTACCTTCCGACCGATACGACCACCGCCTCGGACCCGGTCTATGGGGTTCAAGCCGCAGGCAACGCCAGTCTCGAGGTGGACGGAATTGCGGTGAGTCGCAGCAAGAACGTCATCGACGATGTCATTGATGGCGTGACCTTGAACCTAAAGAGCGCGCCATCGGCCGCGACAACTCTCACGATCGCGGACGACAAGAGCGGAGCCAAATCCGCGATCGAAGGATTCGTGACTAGCTTCAACAATCTGGTCGCCACGATCAAAAGCCTAACAGCCTACGATGCAGAGAAGGATACCGCTGCGACACTGACCGGGGACGCCACGACTCGATCCGTCCAAAACCAGCTTCGCGACCTCCTAACCACTAGCATCAGCGGGCTCCCAGGAGCCACACGGCTTGGCGAAATTGGAATTACCTTGACGTCGACGGGCACCCTGTCGATCGATAGCGAAAAATTGCAGGCCGCATTAAATGACCCAACTGAGGACGTCGGATCCCTCTTCGCCGGAACCGACTCGGTGGATGGTCTGGCGAAGCGAGTTTCTGACCGCATCGACAGCTTCCTAGATGCCGACGGACTGATCAGTTCGCGGACTGATGGCATCAACTCATCACTGAAATTTCTCAGCAAGCAGGAGGACGCATTCAATCTGCGGCTGGAAAAAATCGAAGCGCGCTACCGCGCCCAATTTACTGCTTTGGATACCCTCATTGCGAGCATGAACCAAACGAGCACCTTCCTTACACAGCAGTTGGCCAACCTTCCGACCATCCAGTCCAGCAGTAATTAGGGGGAATAAGGATGTTTAATACCGGGCTCAACCGCGCATCGGCCTACTCGCGCGTCAGCATTGAAACTGGCGTCACCAATGCCGATCCTCATCAACTTATCCTCATGCTTTTCGATGGCGCCCTCCTGGCCATCTCGTCGGCCACCGCTGGCATGGAAACCGGGGACATTCCCAGCAAGGGTAATCACATTTCCAAGGCCATCGAGATTGTCACCAACGGGCTCAAAGTCAGTTTGGATCTGGAAGTCGGCGGGGATCTGGCCGCACGCCTAGCCGCGCTTTATGACTACATGGCGGAACGCCTGGTTTTCGCCAATCGTCATAACAGCCGTCCAGCCCTGGACGAAGTCGCAGGATTGCTGCGCGATCTGCGGGACGCTTGGCAGCAAATCAAGGTGCCCCAGAGCGAAACCGCCTGAATGGATAGATGGAGGCGGCAATGAGTACACTCGACGACATAATGGAAATGGCGCGTCTCTCCTCCCAGATGGTGGAGGCCGCTTCGGCTCACGACTGGGAGGCGCTACTTGCAACCGAAAAGGGGTTGGCTCGCCTACGGGACGCCGTCATAGCAAAGGAGCCAGGGGGAAGGCAGATCGACCCGCTTTCCGCGCCTGAGCGCCAGCGTAAGGCCGCGCTTCTGCAGCAGATCCGCTCTGATTGCGACCGCGTCCGCCAGGAAGTGGAGCCGTTCCAGGCAAGCGTGCGTCGCTGGCTGGCCGTTGGAGCAACCGGGCGATCGCTACGCCAAGCGTATCAAGCGGGTGCCCGGTGATTCATCCGGCGCCATGATCCCGCGTCCCGGATCGAAATATGATTCCAGCCGACCTCGTCGCGCGCCTTCGGCTCCTCACAGAAGCGAGCTTTTTCCAGGCGGACCGTCCAGTCGGAGAACTCCGCCCCATACGGCCAATTCAGGCGGATCTTCCTGAATTTTCCGCAGGCCAGCGTATCTCGGCAACGATCGAACAGCCTCTTCCGAACGGACTGTTCCGCGCCATTGTCGCAGGCAAGGCCGTTACCCTGGCTTTAGCGGCCAACACGCAACCCGACGCCCTCAAGCCGGGACGCAGCTTGACGCTGGAGGTCACCCAAACCGACCGACAGGCCATTCACGCGCGAATAGTCGGCAGCGACGACCTCCAGCCGGGTCCGCCCCCTCGTCTGAGCCAAGCGGCCCAGCTCATCAGCACCCTGATGACTGGCAACCGCACGGAGACACCTGCCTTGCTTGCCGCGGGAAGACCCTTGCTCCAGCGCCCACCGGATTCAGCCGCACCGCTGGCCACTGCGCTGCAAAAGGCGCTAACCCAGAGTGGCCTGTTCTATGAATCCCATCAGGAACGCTGGATTGAAGGGAGCCTCGCATTATCAGATCTCCGGAGCGAACCTCAGGGCCATGTACAGCCACGATCCATGGACGGCACGCTGCCAAAGAAACCCCAGCGGCCAGTGCTGGAATCCGCTGCCTCTCCTGCCGGGCTGACCGCCCAGATCCCCGGTACCGACGAGGCGATAGAAGCACCGACCCTTCTGCCGGAACCACATGGCTTGGAGCCTCTGGGGGAAAGGTCTTCCGGGCATCCGATTCCAGAACGCCTTATCCCCCTGGTTAGCCAGCAACTCGACGCGCTCGCCTCTCACCATTTCGCGTGGCAAGGCCAGGCCTGGCCCGGCCAGGCCCTCGAATGGGTAATCGAAGACCCAAACCCGGATGGATCCAGCGATCAGGCGTCCTGCAGCACTTGGAGAACGTCTCTCCGCCTGACATTGCCCAACCTGGGCACGATCGAGGCCCGGATTGGACTGCTCGGCGATCAGATACAGATCGCAATTCTGGCCGAGGACCCCACCACCAGGGCTACGCTGGAAGGCGCGCGCACCTCGCTCGTCGACCAGTTTTCCCAAGCCGGCCTGACTCTCCTGGGCGTTGAGGTGGACCGTGGCCGCAGATGATCTGCCCTCGCTGGACGTCCGCCGCGAGGCGGTCGCCCTCACCTACGCCCCCGGCGAGGCCGCGCCCCGAGTCGTTGCCAAAGGACGTGGTCTGATCGCGCAGGAGATTCTCGCCCGAGCCCGCGAGGCCGGGATCTACGTTCATGAATCCCCGGAGCTGGTGGCACTCCTAATGCAGGTGGACCTGGACAGGCACATTCCGCCGCAACTCTATGTCGCGGTGGCCGAGCTCCTCGCCTGGATCTACCGCCTAGAGCAAGGGGAGGAGGCCGCGCCGACACCGATCGCCACCCCTGGCTCGTGATATAACCCTTCCAATTTTCCCGAGTTCCACGGCTTCGCTGGCGCCTATGACGCAACTCCACGACACCTTGAAATTTGAATTGCTGAAGACGAATGATCACGCGAAATACGAGATTCATTCGACTTTGGAGATTCGCCAGTTGCTGCGCGGACTCATCGCAAAGCGGGCGATGATGACGGCCTATATAGGCGATTCGGACCGTTCGTTCTTGACCGCCATCCTGGGGTTGTCACCGAATGAATCCAGCCTGGCCCTTGACCTCAGCAACGACGAGGAAATGAACCGGAGCGCCGAAGCAGCCGCCAATCTGGTCTGCATCACCCAGCTCGACAACATCAAAATCCAATTCATGGTTTCGGCACCGCGCCGCATGCTCTTTGAAGGGCGTCAGGGTCTGATTAGCCCGATCCCGCAGATGGTCATCCGCCTTCAGCGCCGCGAATATTTCCGTTTGGCGGCACCGGCGGCCCATGCTCTGAACTGCGTCATCCCTAGCGTCGACCCCGCCGGACAAACCACCTCTTACACCGCCAGGATTCTGGATATCAGCGGCGGCGGCATCGCCATCGTAGTACCGCCAAAAGGCGTGGCCTTCGAACCAGACCAGATGTTTCCCGATTGCCGTCTCACCCTGCCCGAATTTGGTGCGGTCAGCGTCAACCTCAAAGTTCGGAATCTCTTCCGCCTCACCAATCGCCAAGGCATCGCAATGCTGCGGGCCGGCTGCGAGTTTGTCGAAACGCCCGATAGCGTGGCGGCCCTGATTTCCCGCTACATCCTTAAAGTTGAACGCGGAAGGGGGGGTCGCTGGCGCAACCTTTGACCCCAACAATACAAAACGCCCCCAAAGGGGCGTTTTCAGTTTCGCGTCTGCGTTGCCTCAAACCTGCATGTTCATGATGTCCTGGTAAGCGGAAACCAGCCTATTGCGGACCTGCACCATTTGCTGGAAAGACAGATTGGCCTTTTGCAGATTGACCATAACGTCCTGAAGATTCGCGTTTGGGTCGCCGCTGGAGAACCCCTGGGCCATCTGTTGGGCATCCTTTTGCGCCGCACTGACCTGCTCCAGGGCGCTTTGCAAAGCCTGACCGAAATCCACGCCGCCGGCTTCGGAGGGCGCCTGAGTCGGCTTGGCAGCTGCCGCCTGGGCGACCGAGCGCATCTCGTTCAGTACTTGATTGATCCCGGCACTATCCATGGCATGCTCCCACGGTCACCGCCACAGGAGTCTTTCCGATGGCGTTCCAATTCATAACGTCAGTGTACCAGAGCAAACCCCATGCCCGAAGGAAGAACGCACCCCCATTCGTACCGTTTGTCGCCTTCAGACCTCGAATCCCTCGCTGCGATACTGATGTAGCTTGTAACGCAAAGTCCGTTCGGAAATGCCGAGCTTTTCCACGGCTCGCCGCCGGGATCCGCCAACCGCCTTCAGGGTGGTCAGGATGTGGTCACGTTCCAGATCACGCATGGCTGTTGGCGCAACGGCTGAGGAGCCGGCAAAATTTTCCGCCCCCAGATTCTTCTCGGATAGCGGTGGGATGGAAACAGGAAGACAAAGCGCCAGAGTCGCTGGGGTGATGAGCTCCCCGGTGGCCAGGATCATTGCCCGCTGTACGGTATTTTCCAGTTCCCGAACATTGCCCGGCCAGCCGTAGGCGGTGAGGCAGGCTTCGGCCTCGGGCGAGAAGCGAGCCAGGCGCCGCATTCGGTCCCCGTGGCGCTGTAGAAAGTGGCGAGCCAAGGGCACGATGTCCCCAGGTCGCTCGCGCAGGGCCGGGATTGCCAATGGAAAAACATTGAGGCGATAGAAGAGATCCTCCCGAAATCGCCCTGCCGAAACTTCCGCCAGCATGTTCCGGTTGCTAGTAGCCAAAACCCGGATATCGAGTGCGATCGCCTTCTTGCCCCCGACCCGCTCGACCTCCCGCTCCTGGAGGACCCTCAACAGCTTGGCCTGAAGTCCGAGAGGCATTTCGGAGATCTCGTCCAGAAGCAAGGTGCCACCCTGGGCCTGCTCGAACTTCCCTGGCTGAGCATTCTGGGCGCCAGTAAAGGCGCCACGCTCGTAGCCGAACAGGGTTGCCTCCAGCAAGTTCTCCGGAATGGCGGCGCAGTTGATGGCAACGAACGGCCCGACCTTTCGCGGCGAATGGCTGTGTATGTAGCGGGCGAAGACTTCCTTACCCGTTCCCGACTCACCCGCCAGCATCACCGTAGCATCGGTTTCGGCCACTCGGGCGGCCAGGGCGAGCGCCTGGACAGTCGCGGGATCCGTCGCCACTAGATCCGCCTCCCCGGGCGGCACCGCAGCATATCGGCGGACCCGCTCCAGAAGGGCTTCAGGCTCGAACGGCTTCATGAGGAAGTCACAGGCGCCCCCCCGCATAGCCGCCACGGCCGAACTGACATCCCCGTATGCGGTCATCAGCAACACCGGTAAATGGGGCCACCGCCCACGCAGGGCCTCCAGGAGCGCAAGTCCGTCCATAGGCTGCATGCGAAGGTCAGTGACCACCAGCTGAAATCCGCCCTGGGCAGCCGCCTCTAGGGCCGCCGGCCCGCCATCCACGGCGACGATCCGGTGCCCCGCCATTTCAAGGGTGAGGGAAACCGCATCCCTCAGGGCCCCATCGTCTTCGACGACCAGGATATTGAGATTCTCGATCATGGACAGTCCTTCTCGCGAGTCCGGGGACCTTCGCCACCCAAGGGAATGGAAAGCACAAATGAGGACCCGGACCCAGGAGCGGAATGAAGCTCAATGTCGCCGCCGTGGGCCCGGGCAACGCCCCGGGCGATGGCGAGGCCCAAGCCGGTTCCCTCGGCCCGGGTGGTAAAGAACGGCTCGAACAGGCGCCCCTGCAGCGCGGGATCGATCCCGCGACCGGAGTCCTGGACGGCAAAATGGGCCATATCCCTTTCGACCCCGACCCGGAGGGTCACTTTGCCCCCCGATGGCGTGGCCTCGAAGGCATTTTCCAGAAGGTTCGTCAGCGCACCGCCCAGACCCTTACGATCCCCTTCGATCCAGACTGCGTCGCCAACGCCATTCGCCGTGAAGGCAATCCCCTTGGCCCGGGCCACGGGATCCAGGGTGTGCAGCAATTCGGCGACAAGGTCCGCCACCGCGAAGCGTTCCCGCTCGATGCGCTCACCCCGGGCGAACAACAGCATGTCGGCGATCAGCCGTTCCAGATAGTGGAGGCGCTCCACTGCCCGGTCTGCCACCCTCGCCCGATCGGCGGGGCTCAGAGTGGGCTGACGCAGATTGCCGGTGTAGAGCAGTGCAGCGGCCAGGGGAGTCCGCAACTGGTGGGCAAGCCCCGCCACCATCTCACCCATGGCAGCGAGGCGCTCATTGCGCTCCGCTGCAAGGCGCAGACGATGGCGGTCGGTGACATCGTGAATCAGGACGATCCGCCCCTCGCCGGATTCCAGTTCGGTTTCCGCCAGGTTCACCCGGCGCGCCCCGGCGGGGCCTTCCAGCGTCCATTCCCCCGGCGTCTCGGTCGACTGCAACCGGTTTGCCGTATCCGCCCATGCTTGCCCATCGACCTGGGCGCCGAAGAGGGCCAGCGCGGCGCGGTTGGATTGGACGGCGCGGCCATTGCGATCCAGCACCACCACTCCGGCCGGCAGGGCCGCCAGGAGGACCGCCATCCGCTCGGTGAGCCCAGCCACTTCGCCCTGTAGGGCCGCATAGGCCTCGGACAACTCCTGCGACGCCTTGCTGAACAGGGCAAACGCCTCTGCCAGCTGGGCAATGTCGAGGGGACCTTCCGCGGAAGGTGGGGTGACGGTCGGCTTTGTGATCTGGATCATGGGCAGACGGATTGCTTCATGGGGCACCAGACTATGCCACCCAGCCCCAAAGCGCCCGGCAAATAGGCGGCAAAAACTGCCGCTTATTCCCTGACGGCCCTTGATCTGGCCAACGCACAATGCCGCCATCCGTCAATGGGATGCCCATCGAAGCCCGATCATGGCCACCGCCGACACCCTCGCCGCACCGCCCTCGCCCTTCCAGACGATGGCTCAAAACATTGCGGCCCTCAGCCAGCGGCAAAAGATGGCCATGGGCGCCGCCCTGGCCATCGCGGTGGCCTTGCTGGTGGGGGTCTTTCTGTGGAGCCGGCAGCCGGACTACGCGGTGTTGTTCTCCAATCTGGAAGAGCGGGATGGCGGTGCCATCGTCAATGCCCTGACCCAGCAAAACATCCCGTATCGCTTTTCGACCACCGGGGGCGCGATTCTCGTCCCGGCCAATCAAGTCCATGATGTACGCCTGAAGCTCGCCGCCCAGGGGCTGCCGCGGGGCGGGATGGTGGGCTTCGAGCTGATGGAGAACCAGAAGCTCGGGGTCTCCCAATTCCATGAACAGGTGAATTTCCAACGCGCCCTGGAGGGCGAACTCGCCCGCACCATTCAGGCCGTAGCCGCCGTGGCCTCGGCCCGGGTCCATCTGGCTATCCCAAAGCAGACTGCCTTCTTGCGCGACGAACAGAAACCCACCGCCTCGGTGCTGGTCAATCTCCATTCCGGGCGCCGGCTGGAGCCGACCCAGGTGGCGGGCATCGTCCATCTCGTGGCCTCCAGCGTCCCCCACCTGGCCAACGACGCCGTGAGCATCGTCGATCAGAACGGCAACCTCCTCACCGTCAAGCAGGATCCCTTGCGCGCAGCGGGGCTCGATCCGACCCAGTTGAAGTATGTGCAGGAGCTGGAAGACAGCTACATCAAGCGCATCGACGCGATCCTGACCCCGGTGATCGGCGAGGGCAACTTCAAGGCCCAGGTCACCGCCGATGTGGACTTCAATCAGACCGAGCAGACGGCGGAGACCTTCAAGCCGAATCCACCCCCGGACCAACAGGCGATTCGCAGCCAGCAATCCAGTGAAAGCACCACCCGCGAGCCCGGCCCCCAGGGCGTGCCCGGCGCCCTCTCAAATCAGCCCCCAGTGCCGGCAACCGCGCCCATCACTACGCCGCCGGCGCCCGGCACACCGACCGGCGCCAATGGCGCCCAGGCCGCCACGCCCCCCCTTTCCAGCAATCGCAGCTCCACCGTCAATTACGAGGTGGACCGGACCATCCAGCATACCCGGGTCGCCCTCGGCGCCATCAAGCGCCTGTCCGTGGCGGTGGTGCTGAACCATCGCTCGGAGACCGACCCCGCCGGCAAGACCAAGACCGCCCCGCTCTCCGACGCGGAGATCAAGCAGATTACCGATCTGGTCCGGGAGGCCATGGGCTTCAGCGCCCAACGTGGCGACAGCCTCAACGTCGCCAGCAGCCCCTTCGCCGCCGTCCCCCGCGAGGCCCCGCCGGAGACCCCGGTGTGGAAGGATCCGGACGTTCAGGACGTGGCCAAGGAGGCCCTCAAGTACCTGATCATCCTCGGCGTGCTCACCTTCATCGCCTTTGGAATCATCCGACCGCTCCTCAAAACCGTGATGCCGCCCCCGCCCGAGCCCGAAACCGGCGAGGCCGAAGCAGCGGAGGCCGAGGGCACGGAGGAAGGAGAGGCAACAATCTCTCCTGAGGCCATCGCCGCCAACGACTACGAAACCCGCCTCGCCAAGATCAAGGAAATGGCCCACTCCGATCCGCGGGCCGTAGCGGGTCTGATCAAGGAGTGGATCGGTGCGGGAGGCGAAGGCAAGAAATGAGCTCCGCCGAGGAAGGCCTCGAAAAAGCCGCTCTGCTCCTGCTCACCCTGGGCAGCGACGAAGCAGCGGAAGTCCTTAAGCACCTCGGACCGCGGGAAGTTCAGCGCCTTGGCTTGGCGATGGCCAAGATGCAGCCCCAGCCCCGCAGCAAGGTGGAGCCGCTCCTTGACGAGGTGGAGGCCCACTTCGGCAAGGGCGCCTCGATCCATGCCGATGAGGAAAAGATCCGGGACATGCTCACCAAGGCCCTGGGAGACGACCGGGCCGCCCATCTGCTTTCCCGCGTACTCCAGGGCTCGGACACGGCCGGCATCGAGAGTCTCAAATGGATGGATCCAGCCACCGCCGCCGACCTCATCAAGAATGAACATCCCCAGATCATCGCCACGATCCTGGTGCACCTGGAATTCGACCAGGCCGGGGAGATTCTCAAGCACTTCACCGAGCGTTTGCGCAACGACGTCATTCTGCGGATCGCCACCCTCGATGGGGTCCAGCCCATCGCCTTAAAGGAGCTCAACGACGCTCTCACCCGCATGCTTTCCGGCGCCTCCACCGTGAAGAAGGCCGCCATGGGCGGCGTCCGCCACGCGGCGGAGATCCTGAACTTCGTTGGGTCCGCGGCGGAGACGGCGGTGATCGACAATGTCAGGGACTACGATCCGGAACTCGCCCAGCAGATCCTCGACGAGATGTTCGTGTTCGAGAACTTGCTCGACATCGACGATCGGGGCATCCAGACCATCCTGCGGGAGGTTCAATCCGACTCGTTGGTCCTCGCCCTCAAGGGAGCCGCGCCCGAACTGAGGGAGAAAGTTTTCAAGAATATGTCCCAGCGTGCGGCGGAGATGCTGCGGGAGGATCTGGATTCGAAAGGGCCGGTCCGGTTGTCGGAAGTGGAGGCCGAGCAGAAGGAGATCCTCAAGGTGGTCCGCCGCCTGGCCGAGGAAGGCCAGCTTCAACTCGGCGGCAAGGGAGGCGACGATGCCTTCGTCTAAGCCGGCAGGGCCCACCCCGCCATGACGGTCACCCGCCACCAGGCCGCCGGGGCCTTCCGTCGCTGGGAGCCACCACGCTTCGATGCACGACCGGAATCTTCGTCTTTGGATTCGGGGCTTTCGCCGCCAGAGGATGCACTCCCGCTCAGTCCGCCGGAGCCGGAACCAACTCCGATCCTGACGGCTCCGCCCCAGGAAATTTCAGCTCCCCCGCCCTCCCCCGCCATCCATCTGCCCACCGTCGAAGAAGTTGAACGTATTCACGACGAGGCGCACAAGGAAGGCTACGCCGCTGGCTACGAGGAAGGCACTGCCCGGGGCCGGATGGAGGCTTTGCGTCTCAATACCCTGGTGGAAAACATGGATGGCGCCCTCCTCGGATTAGACGCCGAGGTGGCCGAAGAACTCCTGACCCTGGCGATCGAGATTGCCCGCCAGATGGTCCGCCGGGAGTTCCGAAACAAGCCCGCCAACATCGTGGAAATCGTTCGGGAAGCCCTGCAACAACTCCCCCAGAACCATGCCATGATCCACCTTCACCCGGAGGATGCCGGCCTGGTTCGGGGCTATCTCGGCGAGCAACTGGCCCACGTGGGCAACCGGATCATCGAGGACGAACGGATATCCCAGGGCGGCTGCCGCATCGAGGCCGCCGGCAGCCAGATCGACGCCACCATGCAGACTCGCTGGCGCCGCATCATGGAAAACCTTGGCCGTGGCGACACGGCCTGGGATGTGGATTCCGCCGCATGAATCCCCACACCGCTTCCTGGCAGCAGTTCCTTGCCGGGGGCGTCAAGCTCGCCGGCGCCACCGGACCGTTCCAGCTCGCCGGTCGCCTCACCCGCATCAATGGGCTGGTCATGGAAGCGGCCGGCCTCAAGCTGCCCCTGGGATCCGGATGCAGGATCGTAGTCCCTGGCGGCGGCGCGGTCGAAGCCGAAGTGGTGGGGTTCAACGGCGACAAGCTCTACATGATGCCCACCGATGATGTCTTCGGACTGGCACCGGGGGCGGTGGTACTTCCGGTGGAACCCGTCCAGCCGCGTCTGGTACCGGGGGAGCGAATCGAGCCCCGTCGCCGCGCCTCTGACCGGGCCAAGCACCTACCGGTCGGAGAAGCCATGCTCGGGCGGGTGGTGGATGGTGCGGGGCGGCCCCTGGACGCCAAAGGCTCCCTGGGCTCGACCCATACGCGATCCCTCCAGGCACGACCGGTTAACCCCCTTCAGCGGGCCCCCATCGAACAGTCCCTGGACGTGGGCATTCGGGCCATCAATGCGCTGCTCACCGTGGGCCGCGGTCAGCGCCTGGGGCTTTTCGCCGGCTCAGGGGTGGGCAAATCGGTATTGATCGGCATGATGGCCCGTTATACCGCCGCCGAGGTGATCGTCGTCGGATTGATCGGCGAGCGGGGCCGGGAGGTGAAGGAGTTCATCGAACACAACCTCGGACCGGAGGGGCTCGCCCGTTCAGTGGTCGTGGCGGCCCCGGCCGATACCAGCCCGCTGATGCGGCTCCAGGGCGCCGCCTACGCCACCACCATTGCCGAGTATTTCCGCGACCAGGGCAAGCAAGTGCTGCTGATCATGGATTCCCTCACCCGCTACGCCATGGCCCAGCGGGAAATCGCCCTGGCCATCGGCGAGCCCCCGGTCACCCGTGGCTACCCACCAAGCGTGTTCGCCCGCCTGCCGGCCCTGGTCGAACGGGCCGGTAACGGCCCGGAGGGCGGTGGCTCCATCACCGCGTTCTACACCGTTCTGGCAGAAGGTGACGACCAGCAGGACCCCATCGCCGACTCAGCCCGCGCGATCCTCGATGGCCACTTCGTCCTCACCCGCGCCCTGGCCGACCAGGGGCACTACCCGGCCCTGGACATCGAGCAGTCCATTTCCCGGGCCATGCATAACCTAGTCAAGCCCCATCACTTCGATGTGGTGCGCCGGTTCAAGCAGCTCTTTTCCCGCTATCAGCGATCCCGGGACCTGATCGCCGTTGGGGCCTACCAGCCCGGCTCCGACCCGCTCCTGGACCAGGCAGTGGCTATGTATCCGCGCCTGGAAGGCTTTCTGCAACAGCGCATCGACGAGCAGGAAGGCTATGACGATGCGGTTGCCAAATTGCACCAACTCTTTGCAGCGTGAGAGGCGTCGAACCATAATGAACCGAATGTCATACGTTGAATCTTCATTGCCCATGACCTTTCATTTCTCGCGCTAGCCATGCCCGATTCGTCGCCAATCAAGACCCTCCTTGACCTGGCCCAAAACCGTCTGGACGATGCCACCCGGCGATTGGGGGAGCTGATCGCGGGCGAGCATGAGTGCCAGAAGAAGCTGCAACTTCTGGAGGACTACCGCGCGGAATATCAGGAGCGCTTTCTGGAAGCCGCCCGCAATGGCATTGGCCCGGATGCATGGCGAAATTTTTCGGTGTTCATCGGCCGCATTGATGACGCCATCGCCGTTCAGCGCCTAGCCCTCGACCAGTCCCGCCAGGCCATTGTTGGCGGCCAGCAAGCTTGGGTCGTTCAGCGCAACAAGGTCAAAGCCTTCGACACCCTCAATCAGCGGCAGCACACCGCCCAGGTTCGCCGCGAGCAACGCGACGAGCAACGCCAAAGCGATGAGCACGCCGCCAAGAGCTTCCGCGATCGACCACCTGAGGGCGACTAAGCCCGTGGCATGACCCTTGCTGATCGGGGTCACCAGGATTGCAACAAGGAACACTGCCATGGCGACCGCGCTCCCCGCCGCCCTACCCCAGATCCAAGCCGCCCCCAACGCACCTCAACGAGGTGACCGCGGCGCGACGAATGCCGGCGCGGATGTCGATGGCGCCGGATTCGCCCAAACCCTGGAACGGCGCAAGGAAATGAAGGCTTCGACCCCGTCGCCGGAGCCCTCCAAGGCGGAAACAAAGGCGCCGTCAAAACCCGAGCCCCAGCCGTCCACAGCAAAAGCCGCCGACCCGGCGCCCCCCGCCGAGGAGACCAAGCACGACAGTGGGGACGACAGCAGGGCAAGCCTTGCCGGGGACCCGGCAGCGGTTGCCGCCCTCGTACTTGCCGCAGTGGCCGCCGCCCAAACTTCAGCCGCCCCCAACAAAACGAACGATTCGGTGAATCCGACCACACCGGCTTCCGGAACGGCCGCCCCCGGCCTTGCCGTCGCCTTGGCGGCACTCACCCAGGCGACCCAGGGTAAGGTGGCCGACGAAAACTTACCAAGCCAATGCGTCAAAGAAGCGGCCTCCGACGCCTCGTCCGCCCCGATCACCGCCCTTCCGGTCGACGATGGCGATGGCGGGGCTGTCACGGCAGCAAACGCCCCAGATGCCTTGCCGCCGACCACGGCGCCCGCCGAGGGTAGCGCTATCGGCAAGACCTCCGGGACAGCGCCGGCGGTGGCCGAGGCAGCCCCCCGCGCCGCTGAAGCCGAGGCTGGTGACACCCCGCCCGCTCCCGTTTCGCAAGCCGCAATGCCGGAGTCACTGCCAGCAGGTGCCGCAACGGCGTGGGCCCAGGGAACCCACCTCCACTCCCGCCACGACATCCCTGCCTTGCAATTCGCGGTCACCCCTCCTCCGGGCCACCCGCAATGGGCGGACGCAGTCGGCAACCGGGTCACATGGATGGTGGGGCAGAACGAGGGCACCGCCGATCTGATCCTGACCCCGCCGCAGCTGGGTCGGCTGGAGGTCAGTGTCACGGTGAGCGGAGATATCACCACCGCACAGTTCGTCGCCGCCACGCCGGCAGCTCGGGATGTGTTGGAACAAGCATTGCCTCGCCTGCGGGAAGTGCTCGCCGAGTCCGGGATCATGCTCGCCGATGCCCAGGTGAGTACTTCCGGTCAACAGGGACAAGGCTCCGAAACCGGTCGCCAATCGGCGCGCCGCCAGCAAGACCAAGGGCTCCCATCGTCAGAGGTCCGCGCGGCCGGACCCGCCTGGTTGCGGCGTGGCGAGGGACTTGTGGACACCTTTGCCTGAGGAATTGAGGGCCCCTGACGGGTCTATTCGAGCTCAAGAGTCCGGCCTGCCGCACCGATAATGGGGCGTTAGGAATGGAGAACCGAGACATGGCCAAAGCCCCCGCCAAGCCGGAAGCCGAAGGCGCTCCCGCGCCAAAGGGAGGGAGCAAGAAGCTCCTGATGATTCTGATCATCCTCGTTGTGCTGCTCCTTGCGGCAGCAGGAGGCGTGGTGATGCTGCTATTGTCGAAGAACAAGCACAGCGGCGACGAGGCAGCAGCCGATCACCACGAGGAAGCCAAGCCCAAGGTGGTGGTTGATAAAAGTCACCCGCCCGTCTTCGTCCCCTTGGAGCCCTTTACGGTCAACCTCGCCACCGAAAACGGCGATCACTTCCTTCAGACCTCCATGGTGCTACGGGTGGCCGATGCCAAGATTGGCGAGGACCTCAAGGCCTTCATGCCCGAGATTCGCCACCGCATGAACCTGATTCTCTCCAGCCGCAAACCCTCCGAAATTTCCGCAATCCAGGGCCGGGAGGAATTGGCCGACGAGCTGATGGAGGAAACCAACGACGTGCTGGGCTACCCTCCCCCCGCCCGGAATCGTAAAGGTCGCGCCCAGGAACCGTCGGGCCCGGTTCTGGCGGTGCTCTTCAGCACCTTCATCATCCAGTAGCCGGTCTCCAAGCCATGTCGGATTTTCTCTCCCAGGATGAAGTCGATGCCCTCCTCCGCGGCGTGACGGGGGAGGCCGACGCTCCGGCAGAGGAAGAAGAAGCGCCCGGCGGTGTCCGTGCCTACAACCTGGGCACCCAGGAGCGGATCGTTCGTGGGCGCATGCCCACCATGGAGCTCATCAACGAGCGATTCGCCCGCTACCTGCGCATTGGCCTGTTCAATTACATGCACCGCAATGTTGAGATATCGGTGGGGCCGATCAAGGTGCAAAAGTATTCCGAGTTTGTCCGAAACCTTGTGGTGCCGACCAATCTGAATCTCATCCTCGCCAAGCCGCTGCGCGGAACCGGGTTGATGGTCTTCGATCCGAACTTAGTGTTCCTGGTGGTCGACAACATGTTTGGCGGTGACGGCCGCTTCCACACACGGGTGGAGGGGCGGGACTTCACTCCCACAGAGCAGCGCATCATCCAGGGAATGCTCACCACCGTCTTCACGGAATACGAAAAGGCCTGGGCGCCGGTGTACGCCCTCAAGTTCGAATATGTGCGCTCGGAGATGAATTCCCAGTTCGCCAACATCGCCACGCCCTCGGAGGTGGTGGTAACCACCACCTTTACCCTGGAGCTAGGCGGTGCCCAGGCGGAAATGCACCTGTGCTTTCCGTACTCAATGCTCGAGCCGATCCGGGATCTCCTTTACTCGACCATGCAGAGCGACCACATCACCCAGGACCGCCGGTGGGTGAACACCCTTTCCCGCCAGCTCCAGGGTGCCGAGGTCAAGCTCAAGGTCCAGCTTGGCACAGCCGAGGTCACGCTGCGCGACATCGTCCACCTGAAACCCGGCGATGTGATTCCCCTCAATATCCCCGAGCTGATCCAGGCCACCGTGGACGAAATCCCGGTACTGGAAGGTCATTGCGGCACCCATGCCGGACGCTACGCCCTGCGGGTGGAACGCCTCCTCAAACCGGACGATTCCGACACCGCTCAGCCCCCCCCCACGCCAGGAGCCCCCAATGGCCACCAATGACGATTTGGCCGACCAGGTCGGTGATGACGACTGGGCAGCCGCCATGCAAGAACAAGCCAGCGCAGAGACCGAGGCCGACCGGGTGGCAGCAGAACTCGCGGCGGCTGCCGCCGACGATTCCCCTTATCAGGCCAAACCCGCGAGCCACCTGTTCCCGGATTTCTCCTCCGAGGGCCCTCGCGCCAGCGCCTTGAATGACTTCGACATGATCCTGGACATACCAGTCCAGATTACCGTCGAACTCGGCCGGACTAAGCTCTCGATCCGAAATCTCCTCCAGCTCGCCCACGGATCGGTGGTGGAGCTCGATGGTCTGGCGGGCGAGCCCATGGATGTTCTGGTCAACGGCACTCTCATCGCCCAGGGGGAAGTCGTGGTGGTGAATGAGAAATTTGGGATTCGCCTCACTGACATCATCACCCCCGCCGAGCGGATGCGGAAGATTCGAGCCTAAAGCCTGCTTGGGGCTACTTTGGGGGCCACGGGGCTGAAATACCTGGGGTTTCGCCGCCTTATCGCCGCCTAGCGTTCAGTCTGTCCTCAGTATTCTGGTGGCGTTGCGATCCGGGATTCCGACGTGCGCCTCCTTGTCCTACCCCTCCTTGCTGCCGCCGGCTCGGCCGCGGCGGCCGACGCCTCAGGCCTGGCTGCCAGCGCCACCCAGATGGCCCTCGGCTTGGCCGTCGTCATCGCTCTGCTGCTTGTTACGCTGTGGGTCTTGAAACGAGTCGCCGCTCCGCGGGGAGCCGCGGCCGGAATGAAAATCCTCGGTGCCGCCGCCGTAGGCCCGCGGGAAAAGGTGGTGCTAGTTGAAATTGGTGAGACCGTGCTGGTCCTCGGCGTCGCGCCTGGCCAGGTCACACCGCTGCACAGTCTCGCAACCTCAGATCTGCCTGGTCCCGGGCCAGCCCCTGCCGCGGCACCTTCTGCCGCGTTCCAGGCTCAATTACGCCAACTGCTGGAGCGGCGGAAATGAGGGGCTCCGGGCCTTTTTGGTCAGGCCTTGCCGCTCTGGCCTATTTCGCCATGCCGGTAGCAGCGATGGCCCAGGGTATGCCCGCCATCAATGCGACGCCGACTGCCGGCGGCGGCACCGCCTACAGCCTGCCCATCCAGACCCTCGTCCTCCTCACCAGCCTGACCTTCCTTCCGGCCATGCTGCTGATGATGACCAGCTTTACCCGCATCATCATCGTGTTTTCCCTCCTCCGGAGCGCCTTGGGGACCCAATCGTCGCCCCCGAACCAGGTGCTGGTGGGCCTCGCCCTCTTTCTGACCTTTTTCATCATGGCCCCAGTCGCGGAGAAGGTGTATTCCGACGCCTACCTCCCCCTATCGGAGAATCGCCTGACCTTCGAACAAGCAATGGACCGTGCAGCGGTGCCGGTGAAGAGCTTCATGCTCAAGCAGATCCGGGAACCGGACCTATCCTTGTTCACCCGTCTAGCCAAGACTGAGCGGGTCGAAAAGGCCGAGGACCTGCCGATGCGCGTGATCATCCCCGCCTTTGCCACCTCTGAGATCAAAACCGCATTCCAGATCGGCTTCATCGTGTTCATCCCCTTTCTCATCATCGACATGGTGGTGGCTTCGGTGCTGATGTCGATGGGGATGATGATGATGAGCCCGGTCATCATCGCCCTGCCCTTCAAGATCATGCTGTTCGTACTGGTGGACGGCTGGAACCTGCTGATTGCTTCCCTCGTCCAGAGCTTTGCGATGTGAGAGGACTTGCCCAGTGAATCCCACCGCCGTCATCGACCTGGGCCGCCAGGCCCTGGAAGTCACCCTGATGGTCTCCGCGCCCCTTTTTATTGCGGCCCTGGTCACCGGCTTGATTGTGAGCGTCTTCCAGGCCGCCACCCAGATCAACGAAATGACATTGTCTTTCGTCCCCAAACTGGTGGCGATCTTTATCACCCTGGTGATTGCCGGCCCCTGGATGATCACCCAGCTCACTGACTTCATGCGCCGCCTCTACGAGGCCATCCCGGGCATGATCGGCTGACCTGACCCCCATGCTTACGCTCACCGCGGCTCAGCTCGCTACCTGGGTAGCCGCGTTGATGTTTCCCCTGGCCCGCATCCTGGGCTTGATCGCCGCGGCGCCGCTTTTCAACAGCCGGGGAATCCCCATTCGGATCCGCCTCGCCCTGGGTCTGGCCATCGCCATGGCCGTCGTCCCGGCCCTCCCGCCGCCACCAGCCATTCCGGCCGGCTCCTGGCTTGCGGTCACAGCCCTTGCGCGGGAAGCCTTCATCGGTATTGCCATGGGATTCACCATGCGCCTAGTTTTTGCGGCGGTGGACATGGCCGGCGAACTCATCGGGCTACAAATGGGCCTGTCCTTCGCCGCCTTTTTCGATCCCGAGTCCAGCGGCCAGACCATCGTATTGGGGGAATTTCTCGGTTTGCTGGCGAGCTTGATCTTCCTGGGCCTGGATGGCCATCTGCTGCTGGTGGACGTGACCGTGCGAAGTTTCGAGTGGCTGCCGGTCGCCCAGGGGCCCCTCCTGGCCCAGGGCTGGGGATTCGTCGCCCACTACGGCATTACCGTCTTCAGCGCCGGGTTTCTCCTGGCCCTTCCCCTCATCGCCGCCCTGCTCATCACCAACATCGCGATGGGCGTCCTCACCCGCGCAGCCCCCCAGCTGAATCTGTTTGCCGTCGGCTTTCCGATCACCTTGACGGCCGGATTCGTCGTCCTGATCCTGGCCATGAACGCCTTCGGGCCGGTCATGCGCAGCCTATTCGAAGGCGGCTTCGGCGCCGTCGATCAACTGCTCCGTGCCCTGGCCGGTTAAAAATCGGCACAGTCTCAGAAGGCGGGAAAGGTTCGGGATTTGTAGAGGCGAACTTCCGCCAGAGCCTGCCGGCGCGCAAATGGACGGCTGGACTCGACACCCTCCTCGTAACGCAGGAGCTCAAACCCTGAATATCCTTGCTCCCGCGATACCCGCTCGGCACTGCGCAGCACAACCTGGCGCGCCTCGCCCTCGCCTCCCGTGTGCAGCGCCCGCAGGCGCAACTCGAAGCGCACCCGCTGGTCCCCCAGGGAGACCACATCGACCTCCCAGTTAGGCGCCCAGGGATCGTAGAGGGCGTAGGCCACCCCCACGGCAGCGAGATACTCCGGTTTCAGGTAGGAGGCTTTTTGGGCCAGCATCCCCGCCGAAACCGCCCCCACCGCGGCGGATGACCCCTCCTGCACAGAGGAGCAACCGACGAGGGCGGCGATTGGAAAAACCCACCACGGGGTGCGCGGCATCATGTGCCCAGATAGGTGAAGAGCGAAAGCTGGGTGACCCGGAGGAAGGACTGCTGGGCCGCCTGGAGGAAAGTCTGCTGTTCGGTGAGATCACTCACCGCTTGCGCGTAATCTACGTCCTGCAGGCGCGAAAGCGTTTGCGCATACTGCACCGAGAGGTCGCTGCCAATGTTGGTCAGCGCATCCAGCTCGCCCATGCGGGACCCCACCGACGCATGGACGCGAAGCACGTTGTCCAGTGCCTGATCCATGTCACCGATGGCACTACTCACCGACGCGCCAATGTCGGAGGCTGGATCCTCAAGGGCACCAATGAAATCCGAGATCATGGCAAACATGTCCTGGGAAGCCCCCTGGATCCGCATGAAGACTTCGTCGCCGGAGTTGCTCACCGGCATGATGCGCGAGGCGGACACCTGGATCGCCCGCTCGCCCTGGTCCCCGGCATAGGCCGTGGCCATCCCCACGCTTGCGCTAAAGGGCACCGTGTCCCCCTTGTAACCGGAAAACATGTACTCGCCATTGCCATCCTGGCTGTTCGCCAAGGCCACCAGGGCATCGAACTGACTCCGCAGGTCCTTGGCGATGAAGCCGAGTTCCTGACGACTGTAGGAGCCATTGCCGGCCTCCACCGCCCGGGTACGGACGTAAGTCACCAGATCCTCCACCGCGGAAAGTTTGTTTTCGTAAAGCGCCAGGGCATCCCGGGCCGCCCCCTGGTTGATCTGGAATTGCTCATTGACGCTCTGGGACTGGGTCGTCTCCAGCGCCCGCGCCGAGGCCACGGGATCGTCAGCCGGCGTCAGAATGCGCCGCCCGGTGGACACCTGCTGCTGGGTGTGGAGCAACTGGGCGGTCTGGTTCTGGATCGACGCCACGCCCTGGTCGTAGATCATGCTGGTGGTTACGCGCAACATCTGAAGCTCCTATCGCCCGAGGGCGAGCACTTCGTC
>JAEUNX010000046.1 GCA_016791025.1 Zoogloeaceae bacterium
CTCCGGCGGACGGAAGAAGCTGTAGGACGAAAACTCCGTGTGGCGCTCCCATTTCAGGCGG
This sequence comes from Zoogloeaceae bacterium, assembly GCA_016791025.1. Lineage (GTDB taxonomy): Bacteria > Pseudomonadota > Gammaproteobacteria > Burkholderiales > Rhodocyclaceae > JAEUNX01. The sequence continues at coordinate 62 of JAEUNX010000046.1, forward strand.
AAGGCTCCGACGTCGAGAATCAGATGATCGCCGGTGGCCTCTGGCAACGGGACGGCAAAGGCCGCGGCGAGATTGCGCAGGTGGGAGACTTCGACGCTTCGGGGAAATTCGTCATCGTGGCTGATGGCCACGAAGGAGACGAGGTGCGGTGCCGCGAGCGGAATGGGCGGGCGGGCGTGGATCTCGTTGTTGAGGGCGAGCCGGAGCGGGTGATCGGTCAATCCGGTCAGTGCAGGGGCGGATTCGGGCATGGTGTCTTGGGCCTCTTCGATGCATGGATAGCCAAAATCGGCCAGGCGCGTGCCAGGCCCTTCCATCCCCATCCCAAGTTTTTTCTCGGATCTTGCCCAAGCCGGGCCGACAGGGCAAGGTAGGGGTTCTACGAATGCAATGAGGAGTGGGCCCTTTGGCGGATGCGGACGACGCTTCGTCGACGGCGGGCATGGTTCGCCAAGCGGTGCTTGATTGCCGCTGCGCGTCCTGTAATCGCTGGCAAGGCCCCCGCAGGCTTGGCTCGGAGGCCGGCACGGTGGAGTTTGAAAGCTTTCAGGTTCGAGGAGTGTGTCACGAAGGGCCGTGGCACGGCACGCCCAGGTCGCCCCGCGCTGCCTGTGGCCGCTGGGTGGTCTGGAGCGTAATCGGCTGACGAGGCCAAGAAAGAAAAAAACCCGTTGCCAAGGGGCAACGGGTTTTTGCGGGCCGGGGTTCGGCCGCTGAAACGGCTTAGTGGAACTGCTCTTCTTCGGTGGAGCCGGTGAGGGCCTTGACGGAAGAGGAACCGCCCTGGATGACGGTGGTGACGTCGTCGAAGTAGCCGGCGCCGACTTCCTGCTGGTGGGACACGAAGGTGTAGCCCTTGTCGCGAGCGGCGAATTCGGGTTCCTGCACCATTTCGGTGTAGTGCTTCATACCTTCGCCGCGGGCGTAAGCGTGGGCGAACTGGAAGGTGTTGTACCAGTTGATGTGGATGCCAGCCAGGGTGATGAACTGGTACTTGTAGCCCAGCGCGGAGAGTTCGTCCTGGAACTTGGCGATGGTGGCATCGTCCAGGTTCTTCTTCCAGTTGAAGGAGGGCGAGCAGTTGTAGGACAGCAGCTTGCCGGGACAGGCGGCGAGCACGGCCTGGGCGAATTCGCGAGCAAAGCCCAGATCCGGCGTACCAGTTTCGCACCACACCAGATCAGCGTAGGGAGCGTAGGCGACGCCACGGGAGATGGCCTGATCAAGACCATTTTTGACGCGGTAGAAGCCTTCCTGGGTGCGCTCGCCGGTGCAGAAGGGCTTGTCGTTGGCGTCGTGATCGGAAGTCAGCAGGTTGGCGGCTTCGGCGTCGGTCCGGGCCAGGATCAAGGTGGGGACACCCATGACGTCGGAGGCGAAACGGGCAGCGATCAGCTTTTCAATGGCTTCCTGGGTCGGAACGAGCACCTTGCCGCCCATGTGACCGCACTTCTTCACGGCGGCCAGCTGGTCTTCGAAGTGCACACCGGCGGCGCCGGCGGCGATCATGTTCTTCATCAGCTCGAAGGCGTTCAGGACGCCACCGAAACCGGCCTCCGCGTCAGCCACGATCGGCAGGAAATAGTCGACGAAGCCTTCATCACCGGGGTTCACGCCACGGGACCACTGGATCTCGTCGGCGCGCTTGAATGTGTTGTTGATGCGGCGAACCATGGTCGGAACAGAGTCGTAGGCATACAGCGACTGGTCCGGATACATGGTTTCGGAGGTGTTGCCGTCGGCGGCGACCTGCCAGCCCGAAAGATACACGGCTTCCAGGCCCGCCTTGGCTTGCTGCATGGCCTGACCAGCGGTGATGGCGCCGAAGGCATTCACATAGCCCTTTTTGGCACCGCCATTGACCTTTTCCCACAGCTTTTCGGCGCCGCGCTTGGCCAGGGTGTAGTCGATGGGCAGGGAGCCACGCAGCCGAACGACGTCGGCAGCGGCGTAACCGCGCTTGATGCCTTTCCAGCGGGGGTTTTCGGCCCAGTCTTTTTCGAGGGCGGCGATCTGCTGTTCGCGAGTCAGGGACATGGTGAATCCTTATCTACTTGAGTTGAGAGAGGAGGGAGGGAGCCTCGCCTTGCGTCGGATGGGGTTGGTGTCCCACGAAATGGCAGGGCCGTTTCGCTCAACACTTCGCCGTCCGGGAAGGTTGCGAAAGTATAGGGAGCTTTTTGCGAAGCAGCAATATGTCTTATATAAGACATAAGAAAAAAATTACCTATAAAAACCAATTGCTTGGCGTCTGCATTCCACACTGTGGAATGAAAACCGGTTCGTGAAACGGCGAGGTGTTTCACGGCGGGTGCGCCGCGCAAGTCGCGCGTTCAATTGGGTCACAGAAGGGGCGAATCGGACAAGATCACGCCATCCTCGTCTGCATAGAGGTGCTCGCCGGGTGTAAAGGTAACGCCACCGAATGTCACCGGGACGTTGCGCTCGCCGACGCCCTTTTTGATGCTCTTCATCGGGTGTGTTCCGAGGGCAAAAACGCCGAGATCCATCTCGCTTATCGGGCGCGAGTCGCGAATGCAACCGTAGACGACCACGCCGGCCCATCCGTTCTTGACTCCTAGCAGGGCGAGCTGGTCGCCCACGAGGGCGCAGCGCAGGGAGCCTCCGCCATCCACGACGAGGACCTGCCCATCGCCAGGGCCTTCAAGGCTGGTTCGCACCAGCGAATTGTCCTCGAATACCTTCAGGGTTGTCAGGCGGCCATAAAACGCCTTCCGACCGCCAAAGCTACGGAACATGGGTGTGACGACGCGAATCTTGCCCTCATGGGCATCGCAGAGGTCGGCGGTCTGGAAGGTCATGGAAGTGTCTCCGTCGATGGAAAAAATAAAGCGGCCCTGAACAAAGGGCCGCTAGGAATTACGAGATCGCTCTGTTAGATGACAGCGATCTCTTCTTCGTTGAATTGCAGTTGGACCTTGTCGTCGTCGTCCAGATCGATGGTGACGTGGCCACCATTGACCAACCTGCCGAACAGCAACTCGTCGGCCAGAGCAGACCGGATGGTGTCCTGGATCAGGCGGGACATCGGGCGCGCACCCATCAGGGGGTCGAAACCTTTTTCGGCCAGCCAGGCTTTGAGGCGGTCGGTGAAGTGCGCGTCCACCTTCTTCTCGTGCAACTGGGCTTCGAGTTGCATCAGGAACTTGTCCACGACCCGCAGGATTACGGAGTTGTCGAGGGCCTTGAACGATATGGTGGCATCGAGGCGGTTCCGGAATTCCGGCGAGAACATCCGCTTGATGTCGCCCATCTCGTCGCCTGCCTCACGCTTGGCGGAAAAGCCCATGACGGGCTTCTGCATGGCTTCTGCCCCCGCATTGGTGGTCATGATGATAATGACGTTGCGGAAATCTGCCTGCCGGCCATTGTTGTCGGTCAGCGTTCCGTGGTCCATGACCTGGAGAAGGATGTTGTAGATGTCTGGGTGGGCCTTTTCGATTTCATCCAGCAACAGGACGCAATGGGGCTTCTTAGTGATGGCCTCGGTGAGCAAACCACCTTGGTCGAAGCCGACGTATCCCGGAGGGGCACCAATCAAGCGGCTCACCGCATGGCGCTCCATGTACTCCGACATGTCGAGCCGTTCCAATTCAATTCCCAGGGTGTAGGCGAGTTGGCGCGCAACCTCTGTCTTGCCCACTCCGGTCGGTCCGCTGAAAAGGAAGGAGCCGATGGGCTTGGACGGGTTGCCCAACCCTGACCGGGACATCTTGATAGCCTTGGCAAGGGCGTCGATGGCTGCGTCCTGGCCGAACACTACGTTCTTGAGGTCGCGCTCAAGGGTCTTGAGCGCTGCGCGGTCGTCGTTGGACACCGTGCGCGGCGGGATCCGCGCAATCTTCGCGACAATCTCCTCGATCTCCGTCTTGCCTATGGTTTTTCGCTGCTTGGACTTGGGCAGGATGCGCTGGGCGGCGCCGGCCTCGTCAATCACGTCAATGGCCTTGTCGGGCAGGTGACGATCGTTGATGTAGCGTGCCGACAACTCTGCGGCCGATTGCAGCGCAGAACTCGAGTATTTGACGCCGTGATGCTCTTCGAAGCGGGTCTTCAGTCCTTTGAGAATCTCTACGGTTTCCGAAACCGAAGGCTCAACGACGTCTACCTTCTGGAAGCGGCGCGAGAGGGCGTGATCCTTTTCGAAGATCTGGCGGAACTCGGTGTAGGTCGTGGCGCCGATGCACTTCAACTGGCCAGAGGAGAGTGCGGGTTTGAGTAGGTTGGACGCATCCAAAGTCCCGCCGGAAGCGGCGCCGGCACCAATCAGGGTATGAATCTCGTCGATGAACAGAACGGCGTTCGGCTGATCGACCAATTGCTTTAGGACCGCTTTCAAGCGCTGCTCGAAATCGCCACGATATTTGGTTCCAGCGAGCAGCGCACCCATGTCGAGCGCATAAACCTGGGCGTCTGCCAGCACTTCCGGGACGCGCCCTTCCACGACGCGCCGAGCGAGGCCTTCAGCGATCGCAGTCTTGCCGACGCCTGCCTCGCCCACCAAGAGCGGGTTATTTTTGCGACGGCGGCAGAGCGTCTGGATGACCCGCTCAACTTCCTTTTCACGACCGATCAGGGGATCGATTTTGCCCACCAGCGCCTGCTGGTTGAGATTCTGAGTGTAGCTTTCCAGGGCGCCACCGGAGGCGGGTGTTTCAGTTTCGGATTCGCTCTGCTCTGATTCGGAGCGATTGGAAGGCGCACCGGATTGGGGATTCTTGGAAATGCCGTGGGAGATGAAGTTCACCACGTCGAGGCGGGTGACATTCTGACGCTGAAGGAAATAAACCGCGTGAGAATCCTTCTCGCCAAAAATAGCGACCAGGACATTGGCGCCGGTGACCTCCTTCTTGCCCGAGGATTGGACGTGCAGGATGGCCCGCTGAATGACCCGTTGGAAGCCGAGAGTCGGTTGGGTGTCTATTTCGTCCCCGCCCTCCACCTTCGGCGTGTGCTCATTGACGAAATTCGTCAGCTCCCGCCGAAGTTCCTCTACGTTAGCGGCGCAGGCTCGGAGGACTTCCGCTGCAGACGGATTGTCGAGGAGCGCGAGCAGCAAGTGCTCGACGGTAATGAACTCATGCCGCTTCTGGCGCGCCTCGACAAAGGCCATATGCAGGCTCACTTCCAACTCTTGGGCGATCATCTTCAGTTTTCCTCCATCACGCATGCCAGCGGATGCTGATGTTGCCTGGCAAAAGATACGACCTGTTCCACCTTGGTCGAGGCGATGTCTTTGGGAAAGACGCCGCACAACCCTATGCCTTCCTTATGGACTTGGAGCATGACCCGGGTGGCACGTTCGCGGTCCATGGCGAAAAATTTCTGCAAAACGACGACCACGAAGTCCATCGGTGTGAAATCGTCATTCAGCAGCAGTACCTTAAAGAGCGGGGGCGGTTTGATCCGCGTCCGCTCTGCCTCAAGCACGAAGTGTTCCTGCCTCTTTGTTCCCATGCATTCCATTCTAATCCACGGGTTGCGCGACGCAACTGCGCAGCGTGGCACGGGGCGTGGCAAGAATGCATCCATACCCAGGCGTTTGGCTATTGCGCTGCACTCTGGCGGCAACGTGTTGAAGGGAAAGCTATGCGAGGTCGTGCCTTATCGCAGGCGTCGCCACTGATCGCACGCAAATTGCTGTTCTGCAACAGAAAAACGTCCCCAATTTTCGTTGACGCCCAATATCCAAGTGCGTAAAAGCTTGTCCGTGCCTTGATGGTGCTGCAACAGACAAGTGCCGCGTGTCGCGTCTTCAAGTCGGGGTGCCGGTTTTTCGCATCCTGCAGCCGGGGGCATGTTTCGGGGATTCCCGGTTCGAATCGAAAATCTGAAGGAAACTGCAATATGGCAACTGGCACTGTGAAGTGGTTCAACGATTCCAAGGGTTACGGCTTCATTACGCCGGATGATGGCAGCGAAGACCTCTTCGCCCATTTTTCAGCGATAACGATGAGCGGATTCAAAACCCTGAAGGAAGGTGAGAAGGTGTCCTTTGAAGTCACCCAGGGTCCGAAGGGAAAACAGGCTGCAAACATCCAAAAAGCCTGATCTGATACAGCGCCGCTCCCCTTACCAAAGGGGCGGTGACAAAAAAACCGCAGCCATCCGCTGCGGTTTTTTTTGCCCTTGATTTTTCTTCCTAATGGTGCAGACGCAGAGGCTCGTGCGCACTGTTGCAGTGCAGCAAAACAAAATGCCCTGCGAAAGGCAGGGCATTTAGGCTTGGCACCGAGGTGGTCCGACTTATTTCAGCTTCACTTCCTTGTAGGGAACGTGCTTGCGGGCCACCGGATCGTATTTGCTGAATTCAAGCTTTTCCGGCGTCGTGCGCTTGTTCTTGGAGGTTGTGTAGAAGTGCCCGGTCCCGGCAGTAGACTCGAGCTTGATTTTTTCACGAATGCCTTTGGCCATTTCAGTTTTCGTCCCGTGCTTTGGCGCTTACAGCTTGACGCCGGTTTCCCGAAGTTCAGCGATCACGACATCAATACCCTTCTTGTCGATGGTCCGCAGGCCAGCATTCGATACGCGCAGGCGAATCCAACGGTTCTCGGCCTCGCTCCAGAAGCGGCGATACTGAAGGTTGGGAAGGAAGCGACGCTTCGTTTTATTGTTTGCGTGGGATACGTTGTTCCCAACCATCGGCGACTTGCCGGTTACTTGACAGACGCGAGCCATGAGCTGCTCCAGGGGTTCGTGTTTTCCTAAACGTTTAATTTTATCCGAGATGCAGCTTTTTGGGCAAGCCCTAAAGCAGGCCCCGCTCGGCAAACGATACGACAGGCCCGGTCCCGCCAATCACCATGTGGTCGAGTACCTGGACGTCGATCAATCCCAGCGCCAGCTTTAGAGTCTGGGTGAGGGTTCGGTCGGCGCTACTGGGTTCGCCCAAGCCGGAAGGGTGATTGTGGGCCAAGATGACATTGGCGGCCCCATGATCGAGCGCCAGTTTTACGACTTCGCGCGGAAACACGCTGGTTTGGGTGAGGGTTCCGCGGAAGAGCTCGCAGGCCTTGATCAACCTATTTTGGGCGTCCAGAAGCAACACCATGAAGACCTCGTGGCCCAGGTGGGCCAGCCGCAACCGCAGCCAGTCACGGGCAGCCTGGGGCGAGGATAGCAAGTCGCGTTCAGCCATTTCCTCGGCCAATGCACGCCGCGCTAGCTCCATCACCGCCTGGAGTTGGGCATATTTCGCTAGTCCCACGCCAGGGATGGCTGAAAACTCTTCAGCGTCGGCATGGCAAAGTCGTCTGAGGCTGCCGAAATGGTGGAGCAGGTCCCGGGCCAATTCGACGGCCGACTTGCCCCGGACGCCCACACGGAGGAAAAGTGCGAGCAGTTCGCCGTCGGTCAGCTCGGCTGCGCCATGCTGCAGCAGGCGTTCCCGAGGGCGCTCGCTTTCGGGCCAATCGCGGATTGCCATAGGGTGTAAAATTACGGCTTGGAAACTCGACAAGTTATTCTATCGGCATGAATTGGCTGGCGGATAAGAGCTTTGTGCTTGGTGTGACCGGCGGCGTGGCCGCCTATAAGGCGGCGGATCTCACGCGCCAGCTCGTCAAGGCAGGCGCGCGCGTCCAGGTGGTGCTCAGCGAGGCCGGCGCGCGTTTTGTCTCGGCAGCCACCTTCCAGGCGCTGTCTGGCAATCCCGTCTGGACCGATCTGTGGGATGAGCGGATGGCTAACGGGATGGCCCATATCGATCTTTCCCGCGGAGCTAACGCAATCCTGATCGCCCCGGCGACGGCCGATGTCATGGCCAAGTTGGCCCAGGGCCTCGCGCCAGACCTGCTCACGACCCTCTGTCTCGCGCGGGATTGCCCCTTGCTGGTCGCCCCGGCGATGAATCGGCAAATGTGGGAGAACCCGGCCAACCTGCGCAATGTCGCCCAGCTTCGAGCGGACGGTGTCGCCATCCTTGGTCCGGATCACGGCGAGCAGGCTTGCGGGGAAGTCGGGCTGGGCCGCATGCTGGAGCCTGAGGTGCTGCTCGAGTATCTGGAAGCTTTTTTTACCCCCAAGGTCATGATGGGGGTGAATGTCCTGATGACCGCCGGGCCGACCTTCGAGGCGATCGACCCGGTGCGGGGCATCACAAACAGCAGCTCCGGGAAGATGGGATATGCCCTCGCGCGAGCATGTGCCCAGGCCGGAGCGGCAGTCACTCTCGTCAGCGGCCCAGTGGCGCTGGCGCAACCCGTTGGGGTCGAGCGGGTCGCGGTACGCTCGGCCCTCGAAATGCGTGCGGCGGTGCTAGAGCGACTTGACGGCACCGATGTGTTCATTGGCGTGGCGGCGGTGGCTGATTATCGCCCGTCGAACCCGGCCGAGCACAAGATGAAAAAAAGTGGTGAGCACCTCTCACTGACGCTGGTCCCCAATCCGGACATCCTCGCGGAAGTCGCTGCGATGCCTGACGGTCCGTTTTGTGTCGGTTTTGCGGCGGAGAGCCAGAATCTTGACGAATACGCGGCTCGCAAGCGTGCCGCTAAGGGCCTTCCGATGCTGGTGGGCAATCTGGTTCAGGATGGTCTGGGGGGCGACGAAAATCAGGTCGTCATTTACGACGATCAAGGGATACACCCCTTGCCGCGCGGACCCAAGGACCGTATTGCCAGCCAGATCGTGAGTCACCTGGCCCGCATGATGAACGAACTGACCTCGCCGGTTGCGCCATGCACCACATCGACGTAAAGATCATCGACCCGCGGCTGCGTGATCATCCCCCGGCGTATGCTACTTCCGGCTCCGCGGGTCTGGATCTGCGAGCCTGTGTCGATGGGCCGGTGGTGCTTCACGCAGGGGAAACTGTTCTCGTCCCCAGCGGAATGGCCATTCATTTGGCCGACCCTTCCCTGGCGGCGATGATCCTGCCTCGCTCCGGACTCGGCCACAAGCATGGCATTGTCCTGGGCAACCTTGTGGGCCTGATCGATTCCGACTACCAAGGTCAAATCTTTGTGTCAGTCTGGAATCGAGGCCGGGATGCCTTCACCATCCAGCCGATGGAGCGGATTGCCCAACTGGTCATCGTCCCGGTGTTGCAAGTGGGCTTCACTGTCGTCGAGGAGTTCGCGGCCAGCGATCGAGGGGCCGGCGGCTTCGGCAGCACCGGCAAGCACTGACGCATGGACATCCCGACCGGGGTCCATATCCTTCTTGAGCGGGAGGGCAAGGTGCTCCTGCAGCGGCGGGCGGGGACAGGTTTCTTTGATGGTCTTTTCAGCCTCCCGGGCGGGCATGTCGAGGAGGGTGAGTCCCTATTGGAGACGGCCCGCCGCGAGGCGCGAGAGGAATTGGACATTGATCTAGCGCTTGGCGCGCTGACGCTGTTCGGCGCTGTGCATCGCCGCTCGGACACCCATCGGGTCGATTTCTTCGTCCGGGCCGGAGCATGGCAGGGCGAACCGCGCATCGCCGAGCCGGGAAAATGCGACCGCCTCGTCTGGGCGGCCCCAAGCGCTTTGCCCGTCGAAACCGTCCCCTACATTCGGGCGGCGCTGGGTCAGTCCCGCGGGCCGTGGATTCTGGAATTCGGCTGGTAGGTCCGGGCCAGCGGAAAAGGTTCAGCCCAGCGTGTCGGTCCAGATGTTGTGGGCCCAGGCCGTGGCGAGTCGGCCTTCCTCTTCGCTGGCAATGGCCGAGATTCCACCCGCGCCGGGAACCGGCAGAAAGGTTCGCCGCCCCTCGTCGAAGCGATAGACCGTTGCAATGTGCCCGGCGCGCCGGGCGTCCACAAAGCTGTAGCAGGTGTTGACCAGAACCCGGGTCGGAAGGACCTTCGGATCCCCCAGTGCTTGCAGTAAAGTCGCCGCGAGCAGCTTGCCTTGCTGGTTGGCCAGGTGAGCAGATTTGGGCATCCCCGGGGCGGGGAAAACCGCGTCGCCCAGGCAGTGGATGTGCTCGAACCCGCGGACGGCGAGTGAGGGCCAATCGACTTCCACCCAGCGCTTGTTGATCAGTGGCGCGCCGATGAGATCAACGACCCGGCCTGCCCGATGTGGCGGGATGACGTTGGCCACGTCGGCTTGCACGTTGTCGAAATCCAGGTGGAGGGTCCGGCTGGCCGCGTCAACTTGGCGCAGTTCACTGTTGGGGCGGTATTCCATTACCCCGCCGTAGAGCGTCGCGAAATGATGTTGGAAAAAGTCCCTTTTCGACTGGATTTCCGGATTCGCGTCGAGAACAAGGAGTTTGGCCCGCGACTTGTGCCGCTTGAGGAAATCGGCAATCAGGCAGGCGCGCTCGTAGGGGCCCGGCGGGCAGCGGTAGGGCGCCCGGGGGATGTGGAGCGCCACCACGCCGCCATCCGGGAGGTCTGCGATCTGATCGCGGAGGAGTGCCGTTTGTGGCCCCGCCTTCCAAGCGTGAGGGAAAGTCAGCTCCTGACCGGCCAGGCCGGGGATTTCGGAGGGAAGGAAATCGATCCCCGGCGCCAAGGCGAGCCGGTCGTAGGCCAGGGCGTCGCCGCCAGCCAGGATGATTCTGCGGCGATCTGTATCGATTCCGGCTACGTCGTCGAAGCGGATTCCAATCCCCCATGCTCGGTAAAGCCGTTGGTAGTCCAGAGTCAGGGCGCCCAGGGCGATCTGACCCCCGATGACCCGATTGGAGAGCGGGCAGGAGAGGAAGGTCGGGTTGCGTTCGACCAGGGTGACTGCCACAGCGCCGGAACTCCACAGGCGGAGATGGCGAGCCAACGTCGCCCCGGCAAAGCCGCCACCGACTACGACCACATGGCCCTGACGGCGGTCACCGGGTGTCGCACAGGCGCCCAAAGCGGCGAGCGCGCCTGTGCCCGCCATCGCTCCCATGCCGTAAAGGAACCGTCTCCGGTTCGTCACGGCAGCGGCGCCTCCGCCTCCTGGGCGGCAAACCAGGTCAAGGCCGCGTCGATCTCCTCCGGGCTGTAGCCCCGCAGCAAGGCGGGCATCAGGCTATCCTTGGCTCGACCTTCGGTCATTTCCATCACCGCCGCGACCAATCGCGCCTTGGGGACACCGGCCAGGGCCGGGATGCCGCCCGAACTCCGACCGGCGGGACCATGGCAGGTGGTGCAGGTGGCGGCCAGGGTCGGTGCAAAGATCGAATCGGCCCCGGCCGAGCTTGCGCCGAGGGCCCATGTAAGGCACCAAGCGACGCCCAGGGGCCTCCATAACCCAATCATCGCGGGCCGACTCCGTGGCCCGAGTCGCGCCTCCGGTCATCGGGGTAGCGCTGACAAAAGCGCAGCGCCTGGGGGTAAGGGTAGAAATCTTCCACGTGACCGGTGCGCAGTCGGTCCTGGGCGCCCTGCCAGAACCGGGGGTCCAGCAAGTCCCGGTGATGCTTGAGGAATGCCTTGCGGATTCGCGGTTGGCCGAGCAGGAAGGTGGCGAATTCTTCGGGGAAGACATCCATCGGGCCGGCCGAATACCAGGGTTCGGCGGCCATTTCCATTTCCGGATAGGGGGGCGGCGGGATCCGGCGGAAGTGGCAGTCGGTCATGAATTCGATCTCGTCGTAGTCATAGAACACCACTCTCCCATACCGGGTCACGCCGAAGTTCTTCCACAGCATGTCACCGGGGAAAATGTTGGCGCTGGCCAGCTCCCGGATCGCATTGCCATACTCCTCGACCACTTGGTCGATCTGGTCATCGGTGGCGTGTTCCAGGACCATGTTGAGCGGGGTCATGCGCCGTTCGATATACAGGTGCTTGATGACGACCGCGTCGCCTTCGACGTCGAAGGCGCTAGCCGCCAAATCCTGCAACTCGCTCAGCAGGTCCGGATGAAATCGCGATAGGGGCAGAGCGACATCGGAAAATTCCAGGGTGTCGGCCATGCGCCCGACCCGATCCACCTGCTTCACCATCAGATATTTGCGCTTTACGGTCGCTCGGTCCATGTTTTTGGAGGCGCCGAAAATGTCTTTGATGATCTTGAAGACGTAGGGGTAGGAAGGGAGGGTGAAGACCAGCATGACCAAGCCGCGAATCCCCGGCGCGATGATGAAACGGTCGTTGGAGTGACGAAGGTGGGCGATGAGATCGCGAAAGAACATCGTCTTGCCCTGCTTGCCCAACCCAAGCATGGTGTAAAGCTCCTGGCGGGGCTTGTTGGGCATGATGGAGCGCAGGAACTGGACGTAGCCCGACGGGACTTCCATATCCACCATGAAATAAGCGCGAGAGAGGGAAAACAGCAGCGAAATCCGCCAGGCGTCGAGGAGGATCGTATCGACTAGAAGCTTGCCGTTGGTGGCATGGCGAACGGCTACGGCGAAGGGGTAATCCTGGTAGCCATTGACCACCTTGCCGATGATGTAGGCCGTTTTGTTGCGGTAGAAGGCGGAGTAGAGGACCTGGATCTGGCAGTTGACCTCCATGGACGGCCACCGCCCGCCGAGGAATTCCCGGGCAGCGCGGAGAACTCGGTCCACATCCCGGTCGAGATCGTCGAACGGTCGCTGCCAGTCGAAATCCTCGATCACCCGGCGCACCGCCCGTCGTAGGCCTCCGTCCTCGGGGTAATAGCTGGAATAGACGGGCGGGAACGAGTCAATGAATTCGGTGGAAATCGCCGGCCGGGCAAAGATGTAATCGTTGTTGAAATAGGTCCGGTGGAGGATTTTGCAGCACACCGAATTGAAGAAGGTCTCCGCCAATTCGGGTTGCTTGTGGTTGAGGAGCAAGCCGATGTAGTGGAGCTTCGCTTGTTGCCAGGTGGCGTCCTGGACCGAGGCGGCGGCGCATTCCTGGTGGAGGCGAGCGACCGTCTCGGCGACCCGGTCGTCGTAGAACTGCACCCGGTCTCGTACCGAATTCAGTTGCGCCTGCCAATCCGCCGCCTCGAAATCCTCTTTGGCGTGCCGGGTGGTCTCGCGAAAGATCCGGTAGTGGCGGTTGAAACCTTCGATGAGGATTTGCGCCATGGTCATGGCCGTGGCGTGCTGTCTGAACTGGGCCTCCATGGTTCCGACCTCCAGCGGGGGCGAGTAGCGGATGCGACTGCGATGCACCGTGGCTAAAGTGGGAGCCATGCTAGCACCGCCAGGGGGTGGGGCCCAATGCTGCGCCGACCGACGCCGCGGCACCGGGTTGGCAAGGATCTTCGCTTTTGACTGCTTCCAAGTCGTTATAATCAGCGACTTCGCGTCAAGCTTGGCGGCGCCGGACGACGGCCCGATCGACCCTTGCGCGGGACAGGGGGGATTGCCGGCCCGCGCGCTGGCATACCGCGTTTGACAGGAGGCGGGCGAACCCCGGCCGCTCCCATGGCCAGGGTGGCAGTTCGCGCAGCTTGCCGGCGATAAGACAACTTTACGAGGGAGAGAACGTATGAGTAGCGAACCGACCATCATTTACACCCTGACCGACGAGGCGCCCCTGCTGGCGACCTGCGCCTTCCTGCCGATCATCCGGACCTTCACCGAGCCGGCTGGCATCAAGGTCGAGAAGGCGGACATTTCCGTTTCCGCGCGGGTCATAGCGGAATTCCCCGAATGTCTGACCGAAGAGCAACGGCTGCCGGACACCCTCGCGGAACTGGGCAAGAAAACCCTCCAGCCGGACGCCAACATCATCAAGTTGCCCAATATCAGCGCGTCGGTCGCTCAGCTCAAGGCCTGCATCAAGGAACTGCAGGAAAAAGGCTACAACATTCCCAATTACCCCGAAGTAGCCGCTACCGACGAAGACAATGCGCTCAGGGCCCGCTATGGCAAGTGCCTGGGTTCCTCGGTGAACCCGGTCCTGCGGGAAGGTAACTCCGACCGTCGTGCCCCGGCCGCCGTGAAGAACTACGCCAAGAAGCATCCCCACTCGATGGGCGAATGGAAGCAGTGGTCCCAAACCCACGTTTCCCACATGCAGCAGGGCGACTTCTACCACGGTGAGAAGTCGCTGACTCTCGACAAGGCCCGGGACGTGCGCATGGAGCTGATCGCCAAGGGGGGCAAGATCACCGTTCTCAAGCCGAAGGTCTCGTTAAAGGACGGCGAGATCATCGATTCGATGTTCATGAGCAAAAAGGCGCTGTGCGCCTTCTACGAAAAAGAACTGGAAGACTGCCGTCAGTCCGGGATCCTCTTCTCCCTGCACGTCAAGGCCACGATGATGAAGGTGTCGCACCCCATCGTGTTCGGCCACTGCGTCAAGATCTACTACCGCGAAGCCTTCGAAAAGCACGGCAAGCTGTTTGACGAGTTGGGCATCAACGTCAACAACGGCATGGTGGATCTGTACGAAAAGATCAAGACTCTGCCGGAGTCGCAGCGGGACGAGATAATTCGTGACCTCCATGCCTGCCAGGAGCATCGCCCGCGCCTGGCGATGGTCGATTCGGCCAAGGGCATTACCAATTTCCACTCGCCCAATGACGTGATCGTGGACGCCTCCATGCCGGCCATGATTCGCGCCGGTGGCAAGATGTGGGGTGCCGACGGCAAGCAGTACGACAGCAAGTGCGTCATGCCGGAATCCACCTTTGCCCGCATTTACCAGGAGATGATCAACTTCTGTAAGTGGCATGGGAACTTCGATCCCCGCACCATGGGTACCGTCCCCAACGTGGGCCTGATGGCCCAGAAGGCCGAGGAATACGGCTCCCACGACAAGACCTTCGAAATCGCGGAAGACGGCATTGCCAATATTGTCGATATCAATACCGGCGAAGTGCTGTTGACCCAGAACGTGGAAGCGGGCGACATCTGGCGCATGTGCCAGGTCAAGGATGCGCCGATCCGCGACTGGGTGAAGCTCGCCGTAACCCGTGCCCGCAACTCGGGCATGCCTGCGATCTTCTGGCTGGATCCCTATCGTCCCCATGAGAACGAGCTGATCAAGAAGGTAAGCAAGTATCTGGAGGATCACGACACCACCGGGCTGGACATCCAGATCATGTCCCAGGTCCGGGCCATGCGTTATACCCTGGAGCGGGTGGTTCGCGGCCTCGATACCATTTCGGTGACTGGCAACATCCTGCGTGATTACCTGACCGACCTTTTCCCGATCATGGAGCTCGGGACGTCGGCCAAGATGCTTTCCATCGTCCCCCTCATGGCCGGCGGTGGCATGTACGAAACTGGGGCCGGCGGCTCCGCTCCCAAGCACGTGCAGCAACTGACCCAGGAAAACCACCTGCGCTGGGATTCCCTCGGGGAATTCCTTGCCCTGGCGGTTTCCATGGAGGACCTGGGGATCAAGACTGGTAACAGCAAAGCAAAGCTGCTTGCCAAGACCCTGGATGCGGCCACCGGAAAATTGCTCGACAACAACAAGTCGCCTTCGCCCAAGACCGGCGAGCTCGACAATCGGGGTAGCCAGTTCTATCTGGCCATGTACTGGGCCCAGGAGCTGGCGGCTCAGAGCGAGGACGTGGCCTTGGCCGCCCACTTCGCCCCGCTGGCCAAGAGCCTGACTGAAAGCGAAGCCCAGATCGTGGCCGAACTGAAGACGGTTCAGGGCAAGCCGGTCGATATCGGCGGGTATTACAAGGCCGATCCCGAAAAGTGCAAATCGGTGATGCGCCCAAGTGCAACGTTGAATGCTGCCCTCACGGCCGCTCGGCGCTGAAACACTGACTGTTTGTCGCGGCCCTTGCGGCCGCAGACACGAAGCAAAGCCAGGGGTGACCCTGGCTTTTTTCTTGGTCTCCATCGGGAACTCGACGGGGTTCGGCCAGGCCTTGGGGGACGCGCAAAATGGGCCATAATGATTCCAGGGCTGCCCTTGCGGGAGCGGTGTCGCGAACGCATCTGCCGGGCAAGTCCGTCTCTTATCCAGGTGTCTTCGACGAGGGAACAGCCATGAGCAAATCGCATATCAAGGTGCCGGCCGAGGGGCAGAAGATCGTCCCAGGGCAGCCGGTTCCCAACCATCCGATAATTCCCTATATCGAGGGGGACGGTATCGGCGTCGACATCACGCCAGTGATGATCAAAGTCATCGACGCGGCGGTGGCCAAGGCTTACGCCGGGGTGAGGAAGATCCACTGGATGGAAGTCTATGCCGGCGAAAAGTCGACCCAGATCTACGGGCCGGACGAGTGGCTTCCGAAGGAAACCTTCGACGCGCTGAAAGAATATTCCGTTTCCATCAAGGGGCCAATGACCACCCCGGTTGGGGGCGGCATCCGGTCTTTGAATGTGGCCCTTCGGCAAGAGCTGGATCTCTACCAGTGCGTGCGCCCGGTGCAATATTTCCGCGGGGTTCCGTCCCCCCTGAAGCAGCCCGAATTGGTGAACATGGTGATCTTCCGCGAGAACACGGAAGACATCTATGCCGGCATCGAATGGGCCGCTCTCTCGGACGGGGCCAAGAAGGTCATTGCCTTCCTGCGGGAAGAGATGGGGGTGAAGAAGATCCGCTTTCCGGAAACTTCCGGTATCGGAATCAAGCCGGTGTCCATCGAGGGCACGACCCGTCTGGTTCGGGCGGCTATCCGGTATGCCGTGGCCAATGACCGAAAGAGTGTCACCCTGGTGCACAAGGGGAACATCATGAAGTTCACAGAGGGCCTGTTCCGCGATACCGGATACAAGGTTGCCCAGGAGGAGTTCGGCGCCGAGCCCATTGACGGTGGGCCGTGGTGTAAGTTCAAGAACCCCGCCTCCGGGCGCGAAATCGTCGTCAAGGATGCCATCGCTGATGCCTTTCTCCAGCAGATCCTCCTGCGACCTGCCGAGTACGATGTGATCGCTACACTGAATCTCAATGGCGATTACATCTCTGACGCTCTTGCTGCCCAGGTTGGCGGCATTGGCATTGCGCCCGGCGCCAACATTTCCGACCAGTACGCCTGCTTCGAAGCCACCCATGGCACGGCACCGAAATATGCCGGGCTGGACAAGGTGAACCCCGGCTCCCTGATCCTATCCGCGGAAATGATGCTTCGCTATCTGGGTTGGACGGAGGCGGCGGATCTGGTGATTCGCGGGATGGAGGCGGCCATCGCCGACCAGGTGGTGACTTATGATTTTGCTCGCCTCATGGAAGGCGCCACCGAGGTGAGTTGTTCGGCCTTCGGGGATGCAATGATCGCAAGGATGTAATCAGCGCGGGGTGGGCGGTGTCGGTCTTGCCGCCCGCCCCGCGTTGCTCAGGCGGCCACTGGGTCGGCGATGTATTCCCTGATCAGCGCCAGGAGTTCATCCTCCCGATATGGTTTGCCGAGGTAGTGATTGGCGCCAATTTCCCGTGCATAGCGCTGGTGCTTCTCCGCCAGGCGGGAAGTGATCATGATCACCGGTACTGAAGCCAGACGATGGTCGGCCCGGATGTTGCGCACCAGGTCAAAGCCATCCATCCGCGGCATTTCGATGTCGGAGAGGATGACTTGGGGCACGTCGTCGAGGAGCTTCTCCAGAGCATCCACGCCATCCTTGGCTGTGATCACCCGATAGCCCTCTCTTTCGAGCAGGCGGCCAGTGATCTTGCGCACCGTAAGGGAGTCATCGACGATGAGCACGGTCGGTTGGGCGATAAGGGGCTCAGGGGCGGCGAACTGGACCCGCTCCTCCGGTTCCTCCGCCTGGCGGCGGCTGGCAAGGGCAACTGGGTTGAGAATCAGGACGATCTCGCCGTCACCCAGCACGGTGGCCCCGGAAACGCCAACGATGCGGGCCAACTGCGGCCCTGCATTCTTGACGACGATTTCCTGATTTCCGCGCAAACCGTCCACGTGGAGGGCGAGGGTCTGGGCGCCAGCCCTCAGGAGGAGCACCCAGTTGGTCCGGTGCAACTCCGGCTGACTCTGGCCGTCACCCAGGAGGCGCGGCAGATACCGGTAGGAAAAGCTGTCGCCCATCCATTCCATCGCACCGTCATGACGCAGGCGGGTCAGGGCTTCAGGCTTCATTTCGATCACCTGGGCCACCATGCTGGATGGAATGGCGTAGGTTCGCTGGGTGGCCCGGACCAGAAGGGATTGCGTGACGGCCAGGGTCAAGGGAAGGTAGATGCGGAAGTGCGTACCTTCGGCCAGGCGACTTTTCACATCAATTCGACCACCGACGGCAGCGGTTTCGGCCTTGACGACGTCCATCCCCACCCCGCGCCCAGACAGGGTGGAGACGGTGCCGGCGGTCGAAAAGCCCGGGACGAAGATGAGGTTGGTCAGCCGTTTCTCATCGGCGTATTCGTCGGCTCCGACCAGACCCTGGGCCCGCGCCTTGGCGAGGATACGCTCGAAGTTCAAACCCGCTCCGTCGTCGGAAAGGTCGAGAACGATTTCGTTGCCTTCCTGGCTGACAGAGAGGCGGATCTCGCCCATTTCCGGCTTGCCCCCCGCGGAGCGATCCGCCGGGGATTCGATGCCATGGGCAACGGCGTTGCGTAGCAGATGTTCCAGGGGGGCCGTCATGTGCTCCAGGACCCCCCGATCGATCTCGATGCGGCCGCCCTTCAGGTCCAGACTTGCTCGCTTGCCTTGATCCTTTGCGCTTTGCCGCACGACCTTATGGAGGCGGTCGGCCAAGGTGTCGAAGCGGACCATGCGGACCTGCATCAGGGATTGTTGCAATTCACGGGAGAGGCGGGCCTGGCTGTTGACCGCAGCGTCGGCGCTGTCGAGATTGCGCAGCAAGTTCTGCTGGACCGTCGTGACGTCGCCGACGCTCTCCGCCATCATCCGGGTCAGCTCCTGGAGGCGGGTATAGCGGTCCATCTCAAGTGGGTCAAAGTCGCCATGGCGGGATTCGGCCAAAGCCATGCGGGACTGCATCTGGACCTCTGCCTGGATCTCGATTTCCCGCAATTGATTACGCAGGCGAATGACGTTTTCGGTGAGGTCGAGCAAGGAGCGTCGCAGACCACGAAGTTCGCCCTCGACTCGGGTACGGGCAATGCCGATCTCCCCAGCCTCATTGACGAAGCGATCCACCGTGTCCGCTCGCAGTTTCAGCATCGCAGCGCCCGCGCCGCCGCCTTCGCCTTCGGCGGGCGCGGGCTTCGCGGCGGCGATAGGCTGGGCTATGGGCGCCAATTCGGCGACCGGGCGGCCGAGGGCCGCGAGCATCTGCTCTGCCCCGTCCATGGCATTGTCGATCTCGTCCACCAGGGCTTGAACTGGTATGCCTTGGGCGGCCTCGAGGCGGTTTTCCACCTGATGGAGGAATTCGCCGAGTTGCATCGCGCCGGCCATTCGGGCGCTGCCCTTAAAGGTGTGGAGAAGACGGGAGAGGGCGCCGCGCTGGGACAGTTCCTCGGGTTCGCTTTGCCAGGCCCGAAGCGTTGATCGGATCTGGGTGAGCAACTCGTTGCCTTCCTCCTTGAGGATCAGAAGGAGTTGGGCATCGATGTCATCGACGACATGGGGCACGTCTTCGTCCGCAACGCTGACGAGCTTCGCCGGTGGGAGATGCGCGATGGCAGGGGCCGGTGGAAGAGGCTCCGCGGGTGCTTCCGAAACCTTGTTCTCGCAGGCGTCACATTCGATTGCGGGGGAGAAGGGGGCCGGTGCCGCCTGGTCTTGTGGAAGGCCATCCAAGAGGCGAATCAACTCGGGGGCTTCGCCAGGCAGGCGCTGCTCCGCCACATCCTCCACCATTGCCTGGAGGCACGCGCTGGCTTGCTGAAGAAGGCCGATTCCATTGGGCTGGAGTGTGGCTCCCGAATCCAGCAACCGTTCCAGGGCGTGCTCAAGGGCTCGGGCAAGGTGGTGGGCCGCATCGACGTGCGTGGTGCCCGAGATTCCGCCCAGCGTGTGGGCGGCCCGAATGGCCGATTCGGCTGGAGCGGTGCCAGGATGAGCAAGGAGGCGCGCCCACTCGTGTTCAAGTGCTGTGAGGTGCTGGTGGGCCTCGGCGAGATACAGGGCGTGGAGCGCTGCGGGGATCTCCTCATCTCCCAGCCGAATTGAATCGGAAACTGCGGCCCCGCTCACCGGTGCAGCCACCTCCGCGAGGGGGGGCAGCCCGATCGCCTCGACGGATTCGATGCTGAGATCCAGGTCGAGCGAAAGTGGGAGGTCCGGGATGAGGGGCGTCAGTTCGGTACTCAGTGGCGCTGGGTTCGCCTCGTCCATCTGGACATCGAGGCCGAGATCTGCCGAAACGTAAGCCGATTCACCAATCGCCTCGGCGGATTCGCCGGGCGAGGTCACTTGGTCGGGAATCAGGGCTGCGGCCCTGATTTCGGGCTCCGCCGCGGCCAAGTCCAGGGCGTCGAGACCTTCGAGGTCAAGATCGAGATCGAGGGGCTCGGGCTTGGCAGGTGCGATGTCTGCGGGTTGAACTTCCAGATCGGTTGCGTCGAGGTCGGGCTCAAGGCCGATGGCCTCGTCGTCGTCGGCGACCGGCAGGGCTTCGAGAGCAGACGAGTCGGTGCCAAATGGGTCAGCCTCGATCGCCACTGCCCGATCTGGGGTCAAATCGCCGAAGTCGATCGGCTGCGCATCAAGGGGCAATTCGTCTGGTTCGGAGGGGGCCCCACCGGTCGCGATCGGCGACGCCCGGACCGAGGCGGGGTCGGCGGGATTGCGCAGGCGCTCGGCCTCGGCGACGATCCCCCCTGCATCTCGCCCAGCAGGGCCGCCAGCTTCCAATTGCGCAATCCAGGCGGCGAACAGTTGGTGGGCCTGGCCGATGACTGCATGCAGTTCTGGTGTTGGGGGCCATTCCGCCTGTAGCCAGCGATTGAGGGTCTGCTCCAGGGCCCAGGCGGCTTCGCCCAGATCCTTCAATCCCACCATGCGGCCGCTGCCCTTCAGGGTATGGAACCCCCGCCGGATAGTGGTCAATGCTACGTTGTTGGCCGGATTCGCAAGCGATTCCTCCAGATTGCGCGTTATCGTCGCCAGGACTTCGTGAGCCTCCTCGACGAAGATCGCGAGGAGCTCGGCATCAAGGGCGTCCTCCGGGGTGGCCAGCAGGGCCTGGGCTTGCGCCGATGGCGCAGGAATCGGCAGTGCGGCGGATAGCAAGTCTTCGTCGTCAGCGCCTTCTGGCGTTACGCTGACGATCTTCGGCTCAGTAGGTGCCGGCGGTAGCACCACCGCTGGCGCTGTCACGGGGGCGACGGCTGGCGCCACTTCCTCATCCTGCAGGGCCTCGGGGACGTCGGGGGCCGGTAGGAAGTCGGCCAGCCTGGCTGGGCCGCGGCGTATTGCGTCGAGGAAGAAACCCAGCGCCGATAGTCGATGGGCGAGGATCTCGAATCCTTCCCGGTCCGGGGTCAGACTGCCGTCGCGATAGGCTCCGACGGTGACCGTTGCCGCCTGGATGAGCTCGCGCGGGGCTGGGTCATCAAGCAAAGCCAGGGCGCCAGCAAGCTGGGTAAGCGGCGCGTCGAGGCCCGCCAAGTCTGCGCGGCGCTCGGGATTGCGGAAAAATGTGTCCAAACCCTGCTCGACTTCGGACAGGGTGGCGGTCAGCTCACGCGCAAGATTGGCTGCGGCGTGGCGCTCTTCGACCTGGCGGGCGGCGGCGTCACCCGCCGCACCAAGGTCGTCGGCAGGAATGCCTCCGGCCATGAAGGTCCGAATGCGCTGGCAGGCGTCGGCGACCCGGCCACGTGTGACCGCGTCCTGGGCCGGCGCACCGAGGATGGCATCGGGAAGCAGCAGCGCGCTGGCCAGTTCCAGAGCCAGCGGCGGGGTCAGGGCCAAGGGATCACGCCTAAGCCAGTGGGTGAAGTCCCGAATGGTGCCAGTCAGTTCCGCCAACAGAGGTCGGTGAAGGTCCGCGCATTGCTCGTTAGCGCTGTCGATTGCGGTCGCGAACTGCGTCAGGGCAATCGCCTTACCGGCCGAGAAATCGTCCCATGCGTTTCGTGCGGCGACAAGGGTGTCGCGCAACTGTTTTGCCAAGGGGGCAAGGGGGACATCGGGCACTTCCCCGCCGGCGGGACTCAGCAGGCCGTCGAGGAGGTAGAGCTCTCGGACCTGACGCTGGTGCGCGGTGATCGGGGGGCGAATCGCGATGTGGTGAAGGAGGTCCCGCATCAGACGTTCGATGGCTATCGGTGACCCGGACACGAGGCGGCGCATTTGCGCATCCAGGCGGGTACACAGTTTGCGATCGTTGGCCAAGTCGCCGGCCGGGTCGGCCACGAGGCTGTCGAAGAAGGCGAGGCTCGTCCACCAAAGCTTTCGGGCTCCGGGCGCTGTGGCCAACTGGTCAATGCCGGCAACGGCTTCCCGCATTTCAGTGGGACCCTGAGAATCTTGGGGCGCGCGCAGCCACTTCAGCAAGCCTCGTTCGAAACGGCTACGCCAAGCCTTAAGGGCTCGCTGCTCTTCATCCGGCGTCGGAGCGGCGGGTTGGCCTTCCCGTCGCGGAGGGCTGATTCCGAGGTCGGGAAAGAATAGATCGGCGGGATGTCCTTGCTCGCCCCGGGCCTGATTGAGCTCACCATACAGCCTTGCAAGCCGCAGCGGTTGGTCTGGCGCACCCTGGCCAAGCTCGTCAAGATAGTTGGCGGTGGCTGCGAGGCCACGGCGAAGGACGGCGAGGTTTTCCACGCTGGCGGGGTGTTCCCCCTTGGCGAGGGCGCTCGCCAGGCGGTCGACGGCTTCAGCAAACTGTGCAAGTCCGTCGAGACCCACAATTGAAAGCGCGCCGCGGGCCTGATGAATATGGATCTGGGCCGTCTGGAGGTGCGTACCGGGTTCGTTGGCGCTGGCCGCTTCGTCGATGGCGGCGCGGGCCCGATCGAGGGCCAAATCGATTTCGCCCTTGACCCAGTTGAGGGGGCCGAGGTCGGGTTGGGGGGCGGTAAACGTCATGGACAGCCTCTTGCCGTAAGGAAAAGCCGTGGCGGCTTACACCTTGAATCCTGAGACGGAGCCTTTGAGCTCGATGGCCAGGTCCGCCAGTTGGCCAATGGACACTGCGGTTTGCTGGGTGCCGAGGGTCGTTTGTTCGGTAATGGACCGAATGTGCTTCATGCTTTCGGCAACCCGGGTCGCCGACGACGCCTGATGCTGGATCTCCTCGGAGATCTCTTCGATGAGGCGAGCGGTCTCGGAGGAGACGTCACCAATTTCAGCCAGGGCCCGACCGGCCGCGTCGGAAAGCTCCGCGCCAGCCACCACGTCGCGTGTTGCGTTCTCCATAGCGCCCACCGCGTCCTTGGTGTCGGTCTGAATCGTTTTCACAATCGCGGCAATCTGCTTGGTAGCCTCGCCAGAGCGCTCGGCAAGCCGCTGCACTTCTTCGGCGACGACGGTAAAACCGCGCCCGGCTTCCCCCGCCGATGCGGCCTGGATTGCGGCGTTAAGGGCGAGTACGTTCGTCTGCTCGGTGATGTCCGAGATAAGTTCCACGATCTCGCCGATCTCCTGGGACGATTCGCCCAGGCGCTTGATCCGCTTCGAAGTCTCCTGAATCTGATCGCGAATGTCGCTCATGCCGCGGATGGTGTCTTCCACCGCCGAGGCGCCCTTCTGGGCCGCTTCCAGGGATCGGCGGGCAACATGGGCAGATTCCAATGCGCGCTGGGAGGAATCCGTCATTGACTGGGCCATGCGGTGGACCGTTGCACCTGCTTCCTCGATCTCGAGGGACTGCCGTCCGGTGGCCTCAATCAACTGGGTCGAAGTGTTCTGGGCCGATTCGGTGGCGGATGACACCCGGCTGGCCGCGTCGTTGAT
The DNA here is from genome assembly GCA_016791025.1 of Zoogloeaceae bacterium. Taxonomy (GTDB): domain Bacteria; phylum Pseudomonadota; class Gammaproteobacteria; order Burkholderiales; family Rhodocyclaceae; genus JAEUNX01. The sequence goes on from JAEUNX010000046.1 coordinate 23,659, forward strand.
GCGGCGGACCAAGACCGAAAGTTCCTCAATTGTGTAATTGACCGAGTCGGCAATGGCGCCGGTGATGTCTTCAGACACCGTGGCTCGGATCGTGAGATCGCCGTCGGCCAGGTCACCCATCTCGTTCATCAGGCGGAGGATGGCCTGCTGGGTCTGATTGCGCTCGTTCTCGGCTACTTGGCGCTGGCTGTCGGTGTCACGCTGGCGGTGGGCCAGATCGTTGTTGTAGGTTCGCGCCATAACCGCGAGGATCCCCAGAGCACCGAGGCCGGCAATCATAAGGAGCAGATTGGCAGGACTGAGAAAGCTGCCTTGGCGGGCATAGATGTCGGCCAACGTCTGACTTTGGTCCAAGAGCCCCGTGGATTCACCGAAGATTCGGCTGCCGGCTTGCTTGGCCTGGACGAGGCGCTGCACGTTGGCCAGGATGCCGCCAACGGCTGCCAGGCTGTCCTTGGCCGCGGAATCGAGTTCTTCGATCTTGGCGCGCAATTCGCCGTCGCCACCCATTTGACGCAATTGGGCGAGCAGATCCCGCAATGTGTTGGTGTCCTTCCCAAGAAGAAAGGCGACTTCTGGATCGACAGCATCGGCCACCATCAGGCCATTGGCATTCTTGGCCACGCGCTGGGTCAGCATGACGACCCGATTTGCGACGGCAATTTCCCGGGGGCCGGCTCCGCTCTGAAGCTTCATTGCCGCGACCTGCTCAGAAAGTTCGAGCAGTTGCGGGTTCTTGGCGTTGATCGTAGCTACCGACTGATTCAATGTGGTGAGGTTCTTTTCTTGGTCCAACAGCAGGCTGGCATCCTTATCGGTTTTGGCCCACGTGTTCCCGAGGGATTCCAGGGTCTCGTTGTTTCCAAAACTGCCCAAATGGACGAGTAGATCGTTGAAGCGGTCGCGGGCGGCCTTGAGTTCGGTGAAGGCCACTGAGTTTCCTTGGATGGCAAGCTGAGCCGATTTGGCAATCTGCTGGGAGAGTGTCCGCAGCTGGCCTGCGCTTTCCACCTGTTCGGTCGCCCGTGTTGCTCCCCGCGTTTGATAGACCAGGAGGCCGGCGATGATAAGCACCACGATTCCGAGGATCGTTCCTTGCAGCCGCAACTGCGCGGCAACCCCACCGGGCTTGCCGGGGGATGTCGAGCGGGAGGGGGAGTCGGTCCTGGGCGCGACGGCTGGATTGCTTTCCATGATGGTCGTATCGGGTCCAGGGGCGGCCGGCCTGGATTTGCTGCCAAATACACTGGCGAGTTTTAGTTCCATGGATGGGGCTCCGCTTGCAGGTGGGCCAGGATGTCGTGGCCGGGATTCACTCCACGACGCCGACTTCGAGGAAGCTGGGTTGATTGAGAAGGGCAGGAATGTCAAGTTGGTGCCAAGTTCGGGACTGGAGGTCGATCAAGCGCTGTGTAATCCACGGGGCCGGATTCGAGACGTCCGCAGGCGCCGTATCAAACTCATCGGGATTGCGCAGGCCGGTAGTTCTGCCAACCAACAGGGCGGTGTTGATGCCATGACGGGCACCAATCAACACCAATCGGGCTTGCCCACCTGTCGGGGTCAGAGGGCCGCCATTGAAGGCGCTGAAGTCAATGACGCCGTAGAGCGTGCCGCGTACGTTGGCGAGCCCGCGAAAATATGGCAACGTCAAAGGCACCTCCGCCAACGGAGGGACTGGCAAGATTTCTCCGGCCTCGGCGAGGGACAAGACCCAGGCTTGTTCTCCCGCAGTGACGCCCAGGAGGGTACGGCGGTCAGTGACGTCCGATTCGTTCAAGCGGCGAACCAGGCTCTCCTGGAATTCGCGAAGGCTTATCCGGCGCGACATGGTGTTACGCCATGGCCCGAATGCGGGTAAGCAGTTCAGGCAGGTTCACCGGTTTGACCATGTAGTCGTAGGCGCCCTGACGCATGCCCCAGATCTTGTCGGTCTCCAGGCCTTTGCTGGTGCACATGATGATGGGAATGCTGCGGGTGGCGTCGTCACGGGAGATCGTCCGTGTCGCCTGGTAGCCGTTGATGCCTGGCATTACCACATCCATGAGGATCAGGTCCGGCAATTCGGTCTTGCTCTTGCTGACCGCCTCTTCGCCATTGTCGGCGGTAACGATCTGATAGCCCTGCTTGCTCAGGAAATCTGTGAGAGCGAATCTTTCGGTCGGCGAATCATCGACCACGAGAATCTTGTTGATCGGCATGGCGGAGGTCCGGTTGGTTAAGCGAGATTGGGCGCGTGGGCGGCCACGGCCTTGAGTAGACTGTCCTTGGTGAACGGCTTGGTGAGGTATTCGTCCGACCCGACCATCTTGCCCCTGGCTCGGTCGAACAGGCCGTCCTTGGATGACAGCATGATTACCGGGGTCGTTCGAAGGCGCGCGTTCTTTTTGATTAAGGCGCAGGTTTGATAGCCGTCGAGTCGCGGCATCATGATGTCGAGGAAGATCACATCGGGCAGGTGGTCCGTGATCTTCGCCAGCGCGTCGAAGCCATCTTCAGCGAGCAGGACCTGACATCCGGCCTGACCAAGAAAGATCTCTGCGCTTCGCCGGATGGTGTTGCTGTCGTCAATCACCATCACCTTCAGTCCGCTCAATTCCACCGTCGTCGTCCTATCAAAAGCCTGTCGGCGGAGCGCAGGCTCCGTCTGGATTTCGATGGGATTACGGCCGGGAACTGACAGCCTTTAGGGTGTCAGCGGCATGGGGGAGCCGCGGAGGGGGCTTAGATTTCCACCATTTCGAAGTCTTCTTTGCGGGCGCTGCATTCGGGGCAAGCCCAGTTGGGCGGCAGGTCGTCCCAGCGCGTGCCCGGTGGAATGCCGTCGTCGGGCAAGCCGGCGGCTTCGTCATAGATGAAGCCGCAAATCAGGCACATGTATGTCTTGAATGGGGCATCAGTCATGGCGCCAGGGGGGTGTGACCATTACAATTGGGGCAATTTTACCCTACTTGGTCGCGTCCGCCGGCGCGAAGGGAGATTCTGAGATGATGTCTTCCATACCGCCGACGCCCCCAGTTGCCCTGACCATCGCAGCAACGGATCCGACTGGTGGCGGAGGGCTTCAGGGCGACGTGATCACCCTCGCGAGCATGGGCTGCCATCCCCTGTCCGTGGTGTCTGCGGTTTGCCTGAGAGATACCGAAGACGTGGCAGATCTCCTGCCCCTTTCCGCGGCGATGCTTGCCAAGCAGGCGCGGCTTCTGCTCGAAGATGTTGCGGTGAGGGCGTTCAAGGTTGGCGTTCTTGCAACACCGGAAAATATCGCCGCGACGGCGGAAATTCTGTCCGACTATCCCGGCGTGCCGGTGGTGGTGGAGTCGGAATTGGGGCGATTGCCCAGCGCTGCCTTGGCTAATGACCGCCTCATGGCGGTTCACTGTGAATTGCTCTTGCCGTTGGCCACCGTTTTGGTGGTGGCCCAGGCAGAGGCCCAGCGCCTGGCGATGGTGTTGGCCGGTCAGGACGAGCTGCCCGACGTGCCCTCTGCCATCGAACGGCTCTGCAGCTCTGGCGTGGGCTACGTGCTGCTGACCGGGTCGGCAACGCCCGGGCCTCAGGTTGTTAACCTGCTATACAGCCGGGAGGGTGTCGTCCGTACCGACCCCTGGTCCCGCCTGCCAGATCGGTATCTCGGGGCCGGCAATACGCTATCGGCTGCACTCACCGGTGCCCTGGCGCATGAGATGAGCATTGCCGACGCGGTGGGGGAGGCCGAGGCGTTTACTTGGCAAAGTCTGGCCGGAGCATTTCGGCCCGGGATGGGGAAATCCCTGCCGGACCGATTTTTCTGGTTGCGGGAAGGGAGGGCGGATGACGGTCCGGCCTGAAGTCCGTCCGGGCCTCTATTTGGTCACGCCGGATTGGGCGGACACCGCCCGCCTGGAGCGCGCGGTCATGCAGGCCTTGGTGGGGCGGCCGGCGTTGCTGCAATACCGCAGCAAACAAAGCGATCCTGCCCTGCGACTCGAGCAGGCTGGCCGGATCCTTCGGCGGTGCCGCGAAGCCGGAGTCGCAATGATCGTTAACGACGACCTCGATTTAATGCGTGCCGTCGACGCTGACGGGTTGCACATTGGGCGAGATGATGGCGACGTGGCGGTCCTTCGGAACGTTGTCGGTGAGGGCCGTCTTTTGGGGGTTTCGTGCTACGACGACCTCGGTCGCGCACAGACGGCCGAGGCCGCTGGCGCTGACTATGTCGCCTTCGGCGCGATATATCCGTCCGCCACCAAGCCGGCGGCGACGTCCGCTGCGCTAGGGTTGCTAGCTAACGCCCGCTGCGAGCTTCGTTGTCCGATTGCGGCAATTGGCGGGATCTCACTTCCCCGGGCAGCGGAGGTTGTGGCAGCTGGGGCCCAACTTCTGGCGGTGATTTCCGACGTGTTCGAGGACGCCGACCCCGCCGGCCGGGCGGCCGCGTATGGCCGGCTTTGGGCGGACCCGGAAGCGGTCGCCTGAATCATTAAAGCTTGAAATAAAGGAATTGTGCATGAGTCGTAATGAGGACCTGTTCTGTCGCGCCCAGCGGACCATTCCCGGTGGCGTTAATTCGCCGGTGCGGGCCTTCCGGTCCGTGGGGGGTACGCCACGATTCATCGCGCGGGCCGAGGGGGCCCGGGTCTGGGACGCCGATGGCAAGGCCTACATTGACTATGTTGGCTCTTGGGGCCCGGCCATCACCGGCCACGCCCATCCAGAAATCGTGAAGGCAGTCCAGGAGGCCGCGACGCGCGGGCTATCCTTTGGCGCGCCGTCCGAGGCCGAGGTGGAGATGGCCGAGTTGCTCTGCGCACGAATGCCAAGTCTGGAAATGGTTCGCCTCGTGAGTTCCGGCACCGAGGCGACCATGAGCGCGATCCGCCTCGCCCGCGGATTCACTGGTCGGGACGCCATTGTCAAATTCGAAGGCTGTTACCATGGCCATGCCGATAGCCTCCTCGTGAAGGCGGGTTCCGGTGCCCTGACATTCGGCCATCCATCCTCTGGGGGAGTGCCGGCGGACTTCGCTCGTCACACGGTAGTTCTGGATTACAACGACTGCCAGGGGCTCGAGGATCTTTTTGTGGCCCGCGGCGATCAGATCGCCGCCGTCATCGTAGAGCCCATTGCTGGCAACATGAACCTCATCATGCCGCGGCCCGAATTCCTCGCGGCCTTGCGCCGATTGTGCAGCAGGTACGGCGCGGTCCTGATTTTTGATGAGGTGATGACCGGGTTTCGTGTGGGGCCCCAGGGTGTTCAGGGCCTCCTGGGCGTCGAGCCGGATCTCACCACCCTTGGGAAGGTCATCGGGGGGGGCATGCCGGTAGGTGCCTTTGGGGGCCGTCGGGACATCATGGCCCAGATCGCTCCGCTCGGGCCGGTGTACCAGGCGGGCACGCTGTCCGGTAGTCCGGTCGCCGTGGCGGCCGGGTTGGCTTCGCTCCGTCTGGTGGCGGCCCCTCGCTTCTATGACCAACTTGCCGCGAGGACCCGGCAGCTTGTGGAGGGTTTGATCGGGGCGGCGGTTGAGGCCGGGGTGACATTCAGCGCCCAGTCGGTGGGGGGGATGTTTGGCCTGTATTTTTCCGAGCACTGTCCGGGCACCTATGAGGAGGTCATGGCAACCGACCGTGGGGCCTTCAACCGATTCTTCCACGGCCTTTTGGACTCGGGGCACTTTTTCGCGCCTTCGGCATTTGAGGCTGGGTTCGTCTCCGCCGCACATGGCGAAGCGGAAATCGCACAGACTATTGCGGCCGCCAAGGCGTATTTCGCAGCACCGCGAGACTAGTGCCGCGATTGGGGTCAGCGGCCCAGCCTAGTCGAGGATTCTGACGCCTCAAGCACCGGGTTGCGAACCGCCGCCGGAATGAAAAAGGGGCCGTGAAGGCCCCTTGATTTATTGGTCGGGGAAAGAGGATTCGAACCTCCGGCCCCTGCGTCCCGAACGCAGTGCTCTACCAGGCTGAGCTATTCCCCGAATACGACGATCAGTACGCCCGATCGACCGCGAAAGCGCACAATTCTAGCAGCGCGTCTTTGAAAATGGAAGGCGGAAGGCCGGTCAGGAACCCGCGGGCGAGGGATGCTTCCCGGGAGGCGTATTCCCGGGTCACATCCAGCGCGCCGGTGGCCCTGATAGCATCGAGAATCGCAGGAAAGGCCTCGCGTCCGCCATCGACGATGGCTTGGCGAACCAGTTCGGCCTGCTTTGTCGAGCCGTGCTGCATCACGTGGATCAGCGGGAGGGTGGGCTTGCCCTCCGCGAGATCGTCGCCCACGTGCTTGCCGGTCTCGGCTTCGTCAGCCGAGTAATCGAGGACGTCGTCAATGAGTTGAAAGGCCGTGCCGATGTGCATGCCAAAATTGGCTAGCCCGTCCTCTAGCGCACGGTCGGCGTTGCCAAGAATTCCCCCGAGTCGGCTCGCCGCTTCAAAAAGCTTAGCGGTCTTGAATCGAATGACTCGCAGATAATCATCGATGCCGACGTCGGCGTTGTGGCAGTTGAGAAGCTGCAGGACTTCACCTTCTGCTATCACATTGGTGGCGTCGGCGAGGACTTCCATTACCCGCATGCTCCCGACGGTGACCATCATTTGGAACGCGCGGGAATACAGGAAGTCCCCCACCAACACCGAGGCGGCATTGCCGAACATGGCGTTGGCAGTCTGGTGACCCCTGCGCAGGTCGGACTCGTCGACCACGTCGTCATGGAGGAGGGTGGCGGTATGAATGAACTCCACCACAGCGGCCAGGACCAGATGATGAGATCCCCGGTAGCCCATTGCGCCGGCGGTCAACAGGAGCAGTGCCGGACGCATCCGCTTGCCGCCGCTGTGAATGATGTATTCCGCCACTTGGCGGACAAGCACCACGTCCGAATGGAGGCGGTCGCGAATGACCCCGTCCATGGCAAGCATGTCCGCGGCGATGGGGGAATAGATTTGCTGGAGGGACACGTTGCGGCAAAACTGCGTTCAAAAGTTAAATGATGAGGCCACCGATGGGCGAAGCCCCAGCACACTCCCAATTCCAATACTGGAACCGCCGGTTTCACCTTCGCGGAGGAGGATGCGTCAAAGTCCTGCTGCCGTGCCCGCGGCGCCGAGGGCGGGATGGTAGGCCTTCGGCCGGGGATGGGTCAAGGGGATGGTGGTCCGGCGCCCTGATTGACGACATAGTGTCGTGGTGGCCTCCGGCCGTCAGGAGTCTTGCGCGCCCCGGGGGGAGGTGGTGTCCAAGCCGGGTTGTCTTTTCGATTTTGGAGCACGGTAATGTGGGATGGCTTGAAATGGCTGGGACATCGTGGGGCGATCCTGTCGTCGGGGCGTCCCTACCAGAATAGCCTCGCGGCCTTTGAATGGGCCATGGCGGTGGCGGACGGTTTCGAATCGGATGCCTGCGTATCGCGGGACGGTCGGGTGTTTCTCATTCATGAGGCGAAATATGCCGATCCCTGCCGCGGCGTCGAATATTGCGCCGCCGAACACCTGTGCCACGACAGCGCTGAGCAGCTTGGGTCGCGCCGGATCGATGAGGTGGATAGCGCCTTCCTGATGGGGCTGAGATTGAAGGATGGATCCCCCATCCCAACGCTGGAGGATGCATTGGCGCTGTTTGCCGGCCGGCCGAACAAGCTGTTCAACCTCGAAATCAAAGGAGCCGGCGCGGTAGATGCCGTGCTCCCAAGCCTGGCGTCGGCCCTCAGGGAGGGGCGGATCGCCCCTTCGTCCTTGTTGCTGTCGTCGTTCAACCATGAAGCCCTGAGTGTGGTGAGGCGGCAACTGCCAGGGGTCGCCGTCGGGGCCCTCTTCGTGGCGCCAGATCAAGCCCCGACGCGATTGTTTCCCTGGGATCCGCGATTGATGGCGCAGTATCTGCCGCTGACTCCCCGCCACCTGGCGGAGCCCCGTCTGGCGGCGTTGGCGCCTGAAGTGGTGGTGATGCCGGATTGCGCGCTGTCCGGCGAAAATTGTCGGGCGGTGGCGGCAGCGCTTCCCGGCGCTCGGGTCGTCGCCTGGGTGTTTACCGAGCGCCAAGGCGAAGCAACGGGCGGGCTCACCCAGCGTTTCGAATCCGGGATTCCGCGGGATTGGCTTGCCGGGCTCATCGTCGACGACCCGAAGGTAGGCGTCGGGCCGCTAGGTCGTCAGGTCTAAAGATCCCGACCGAGCGGCCCACCGAAGAACTATCAGGGCAGTGCTGAGGCCCGCGTGACGGCGGTGTCCAGAGCTTCCTTGGCAGGTTTTCGGTCGGCCCAAACGGCTTCCAACTCCTCCTCGACGATCTCCCGCACCGAGGTTTTGGCGATCAGCAGATTGGACGACGAGGCGGCGGTGGGGGGCTTGTGGGCGACTTGTGCGATGGCCACGCGCACCCCGTCCAACTCGTCTTTCAGCAGTTCCGACTCCCTGGCGGCGGCTATACCGGCCCGGTTGAGGGGGAGGAAGCCGGTCTGCTTCTGCCACGCAACCTGGTTTTCCGGCTCAAGCCAAAAACGGACGAACTTGGCGATGGTCTTGTATTCAGCCGGGCTACGGCCCGCAGCAATCCACAGAGACGACCCGTCAAGTAGGGTGTTTTGCGGCGCACCGGGGTAGTCGTCGTGATAGGGGAGGCCGGCGACAGCCACCGGAAAACGGGCGGTCCGGCGAATCTCCGGCAGGCTGGCCGAGGAGGCCGCGATCACCGCGCATTCTCCGGAAGTAAAGTGTTGCTGCGCCTCTGCCCCCCGGCCAAAGATGTGCAGGTAGTTCGAGCGGACCCAGCTGGCCATCAAGGCCACGTGCTTGATCTGGAGCATGCCGTTGATTGAAAGGCCGTCGCTTTTGCCTCGCCGAGTGACGGTGGGTTCGTTATGCCAGGCGCTGGTGTTCTCGATCATCACCCGGCTGGGCTCTGCCACGGTGTAGGGGCAGCGAACGCCATTGTCGATGAGCTGGCCCAGGGCCTGCTGGAGGTCGAACCAGGTCTGAGGGGGTTGGTCAGAGTTGAGTCCTACCCGGCGGAAGGCCTCCTGATTGATGTACAGGATGGGCGTGGACAGGGCCACGGGCAGCGCCCGCAGCCGACCCTGGGCATCCAGGGGCATTGGCGTCATCATCGTCGGCGGGCGCAGCGTCACCAGCGGCTGCCCGGCCGTTTTCATGACTTCGTGGAGCGGGCGGTAACGCGGTGGCCCCGCAAGGAATTTCTCCTCGTCGCCCTCGCTCAGGATCATCATCCCGGGGAGCTTGCCGTCACTCCAGGTACGATCGGTGATCTGGATCGGGCAAGTTTTGTTGGTTTCGTTGAAGCGGCTCACCAACTCGCCGAGGGCTGCGCCGTTGTACTGGCCGAGTGCCTGGGTGAACTCGATGCCGTCGCAGCGCTCCGTCGGGGGCGGTGACTTGGCGGCTGGGCGAGGCGTTTTGGCCTGAACGATGGGGGTGCTCACCAGCAGGCAGGCTCCGACAAGCGTCAGGGCTTGGGTAAAGTTGCGGATGGATTTCATCAAAACAGCTCCTGAAGGGCTCCGTACCCATGGCTCGTTTCCGGCCAAGGGCCGGCGGGCAGGGGGCGTCAAGAATACCAAATCCAGACCGTTATGCAGGCCGTGAGCACGATCCAAGTTCTCTCCCACCACATCGCACCTTTCCAGGCACGGATACGCCTGGGGGTCGTCGTCATGGCTGCGCTCCTTCTCGCGGGTTGCGATCAACTGGTCGCCCAGTTGGGCCTTCCTGATCCCAAGAAGGAGGCCGCCACCGCCGAGGCTGACGGCCGGGCGATCGGTAGCGCCTGCCGGCATTCCGGACGCGCCCTGGAAGATTGTTATGCGCTCAACCCGGCGGCGAGCAAGGCGTCTGTTTTTGCAGGCTGGCGGGAAATGAACGACTACATGACCCAGAACAATCTGGCCGTCGTTCCCAGCCACATGCCGTCCCCTGGCGTAAGCCTGCCGGCGAAGGACGCGGCGGGAGGCGGCCATGCCACGCCTCCGCCCCCAGGGGGCAAAGCCAGCAGTGAGAGTGAGCCCGCAGAGGATGCGGTGCCGCCCCGTCGCAGCCGTCGCAGCCGCGATAATTCTTAGTTGGTCGTTGTGTCTGATCCCCTGGGTCAGGGGGCCGGATTGCTGCGGGTGAGGTGGAGGGCGTCCACCTCTTGCAGGATTTCCGGTGCCAAAGGCGTCGCGCAGGCATCAAGATTTTCGTCGAGTTGGGCGAGACTGGTGGCGCCGATGATGGTGCTGGTGACGCATCCCTGCAGATGAACAAAACCAAGAGCGAGTTGAGTGGGTGTGAGTCCGTGCCGGCGTGCCAGGGCGGCATAGTCGGCAATGGCGGGGAGAGCTCCCGGTTTGGCATAACGCTGGCCGAAGCCCGGGAAGAGGGTCATTCGTCCTGGGGTCGCCGGTGCCTGCAGGTACTTGCCGGTTAAGGCGCCAAATCCGAGCGGGGAATAAGCGAGGAGGCTCACTGCTTCCCGCTGGCACATTTCCGCGAGGCCGTATTCGAAGACCCGATTCAGGAGGTTGTAGGCGTTCTGGATCGAGGCCACCCTCGGCAGTCCGTGCTCGTCGGCCACGCGGAGGAAGCGCATGAGGCCCCAGGGGTGCTCATTGGAAATGCCGATCGCCCGAATTTTCCCCTCCCGCACCAATTCTCCCAGCACGGCGAGCGTGTCTTCGATGGGGGTGGCCACCCGCTCGGCGTCGGGGTCATACTTCCATTGGCCGAACATCGGCTGGTTGCGGGCCGGCCAGTGGAGTTGGTAGAGGTCGATGTAATCCGTTCCCAGCCGGTGCAGGCTGCCTTCCACGGCGGCCCGCAGGTTGGCGCTGTCGAAGGCCAAAGGCCCGCCGCGGATCCACTCCAACCGCCGCCCCGGACCTGCGGCCTTGGTAGCGATGACGACCTCGTCCCGCCGCTTGCGGGCCAGCCAGGTGCCGATGATCCGTTCCGTCTCGCCGTAGGTTTCGGCCCGCGTGGGCACGGGATACATCTCCGCGGCGTCAATGAAATTCACCCCGCGCTCGAAGGCCCGGTCCAGTTGGGCGTGGCCCTCGGCTTCTGAATTTTGCTGGCCAAATGTCATGGTGCCCAGACACACTGAAGACACTGCCAAATCACTTCGTCCGAGTTGCCGCCGTTCCATTTGTCCGCCTTTCCCGCCCAGATGGCCCATCATCCCGCGTATCATGCCCCACCTCAATGACGCCATCGCCTATGCCTCAGTCCCATTCTCGTTCCTCGTCGAAGCCCGTGAACTGTCACGGGGTCCTTGGGCTGTGTCGGGTCGGATTCGAGGCAGAACTGGCGGCGGAACTTGGCGATTTGGCGAGCCAGGGCGGCGAAAGTCTAGCGGGACCGGGAACGGTGGGGCCGGGATTTGCGTTCCTCTCCTTTGCCGAGCCCCAGGCGTTACGGGATCTTGCCGGGTGGTTTCCATTTCGCGATCACGTGTTTGCGCGCCAGCGCCTGTTCTGGATAGAGCGCATCGTCGACCTGCCCCAGCGTGATCGGATCACCCCGATTCTTTCGGCGTTGGAGCGCCACGGGCTCCGGGTCTCCGCGCTGGCGCTAGAGTTCCCGGATTCCGACGCCGCCCGCCCCCTTTCCGGCTTCTGTCGACGTTTCGAAGAGCCGCTGACCCAGGCCATGCAGGCGGCGGGACGTCTGCGGCCGGATCAGACTGGGCTCCCCGTCCTCCATCTGCTATTCACCGATGCTTCGACGGTCTGGGTGACACTGGTGGAGTCTGGGGACGGTGCTTCCTGGCCCATGGGGATCCCACGGCTGCGGATTCCCAAGGAGGCACCGAGCCGGTCTGCGCTCAAGCTTGTCGAGGCCCTCGAAGTCTTGCTGACCGACCGTGAGCGCGAAGCCAGTCTGCGGGCGAGCCAGCGCGCCGTTGATCTTGGCGCTGCTCCCGGGGGCTGGTCCTGGCACCTCGCTCGGCGGGGTTTGCGGGTGGTGGCCATCGACAATGGCCCTCTCGCTCCCGCTGCCCACGCCACTGCGATGATCCAGCACCTGAGGGCGGATGGATTCACCTGGCGACCCACGCGGCCGGTGGATTGGATGGTCTGCGACATGGTGGCCCAGCCAAGTCGGGTGGCCCAACTGGTGGCCGAATGGGTGGCCACTGGCCGTTGTCGTCACTGCATCTTCAACCTCAAGCTGCCCATGAAGCGCCGACGTGAAGAACTCGAGCGCTGTCGCGCAATGATATTCAAGCTCACCCGGTCGGTGGCGCCGATCGACCTGCGCTTCAAGCACCTCTACCACGATCGGGAAGAGGTCACCGGGTATCTGACCCTCAAGCGTTGAGGCCTCCCCGGTGTATAATTTAGAGTTATTGTCAAGCCCATCTGGGGTGCGTGGCCCTCGAGCCGCCGCCGGGCACCCGAATAACAAGCGACTTCGCACATTGCACCCCGGCCTGATTCAGGCAATCCAGGGGTGCCAGGACATCACCGACTCATGAGCTTCGCCGACCTCGGACTCATACCCGAAATCCTCCGGGCGGTGGCCGATGCCGGCTACACCGAGCCCACTCCGATTCAGGCCCAGGCCATTCCGACCATCCTGGCGGGGGCTGATCTCATGGGGGGCGCCCAGACGGGGACCGGCAAGACGGCCGGTTTTACCCTCCCTCTTCTGCAGAGGCTGGCCCGCCATGCCAACACCAGCACTTCCCCGGCTCGCCACCAGACCCGGGCCCTGATCCTGGCCCCGACCCGGGAACTGGCGATGCAGGTCGAGGAATCGGTCAAAACCTATTCCAAGCATTTGCCCCTACGCTCGACCTGCATTTACGGTGGCGTCGACATGAACGCCCAGATCGCCGAATTGCGGCGCGGGATCGAGATCGTGGTGGCCACCCCCGGGCGCCTGCTCGACCACGTCCAGCAAAAGACCATCCAGCTTGGGCAGGTCGAGATGCTGGTTCTGGATGAGGCGGATCGCATGCTGGACATGGGGTTCATCCCGGACATTCGGCGTATCCTCGCGCTCCTGCCCGCGGCGCGCCAGAGCCTGCTTTTCTCGGCCACGTTCTCCGACGAGATCAAGAAGCTGGCTGACCAGATGCTGAAGAATCCCCAGCTCATCGAGGTCGCCCGGCGAAATCAGGTCTCGGAGACCATCACCCACCGGGTGCACCCGGTGTCCTCCGGCTTGAAGCGCAATTTGCTTGCCCACATCATCCGCCACGAGCCGGATGCCCAGGTCCTGGTGTTTGTCGATACGAAGTTCGGTTGCAGCCGATTGGCCCACTTCCTGAATCGCCATGGGATCCGCGCCGATGCGATCCATGGTGACAAGGGCCAGGCCCAGCGGACTGAGACCCTGGAGGCCTTCAAGTCGGGTGCGACCCGGGTCCTGGTGGCCACGGACGTGGCGGCCCGGGGCCTGGACATCGACGACCTGCCGTATGTGATCAATTTCGAGTTGCCTCACACGGCGGAAGATTACGTGCATCGGATTGGCCGTACCGGGCGGGCGGGGCGGCAGGGCAATGCGGTGTCCCTGGTCTGTGCCGAAGAGAAGCATCGCCTGGCGGAGATCGAAAGGCTTATCAAGCTTACGATTCCCCAGGAGGTGGTGCCCGGGTTTGATCCGGAGCCTGACTTTTTCGACCCTACGGGAAAGAGCCGTCGGCGGGGCGGTGGGGCCGAGGCCGGCGCTGCCCCAACTGGGGGCGAGGCTCGCGCCCGCAAGGGGCCGGAGCGTAGCCCCCGGTCCCAGGCCAAGCGGCCAGCGGTGGCGGCGGATGGCTTCGATTTTTCCAAACCCTACGAACCACCGGCGACCCCGATGCCAGAGGTTTCCTCCTCCTCTGGCAACGACCGGGAATCCCCGAAGCGCCCGCAGCGTCCGATCCCGTTCCTGCTCGGGGGCCTTGGGCGTAAATAGGCCCTTCGCGTCAGGCTTCAGACGTGGACGGTACATGCAAGCGGAATTGGCCTTAAAACCGGCCACTAATTCACGACTTGGCCACCGCCGCCTGGCGTCAAGATTGCCCTCCGGATGCCGTTGGATGGCCACATTCAACGGGTGACGACGACCCGATTCCCACGCTTTCATTCATGGAACTTGCAGGGGTGCCCCGCTTTACCATCGATCAGGATGAGCGATTCGTACCCGATTTCACCGAAGGGGTGGAGCGGGGGCTTTATCTCGCAATCCTCGAGATGCTGGATGAAGGGCTACTCATCGTTAGCGACGAGACTATCCTGGAAGTGAATTCGGCCGCTTGCCATCTGTTGGAGCGGCGCTACGGCGAGTTGGCAGGGCGTCCCCTTGCCGACCTATTTGCGTCGGAGCAGGCTTTCCTGGCGGCACGGGCCCGTCTGTTCATCCAGGGCCAGATGCGGGGCAGTCTCCAACTGGCCATGCCCGGCGGGGGGCAGCGCGAGATGCGCTTTTGCGCCGCCGCGCGGATGAGGCCGGGAATCCACGTCCTGATCCTCAGTCCGGATGCGCCGCGGGAGGGGCCCCCGGACGAAGCGGTCTGGACGCGCCTCGCTGCGGCCCTGGAGCAGCCCCTGCTCGTGCTGGACGCGGAAGACCGGGTGAGTGCGGCCAATGCCGCCGCCTTGCGGCAGTTCGGGCTCCCTCGCCATGGGCTGGTGGGTCGTTCGCTGAGCCAGTGTTTTGCTGTGTCTTGGCCGTCCCGCGAGGGCGAAACCCGAGTCCAGCTGGGCCTGGGGTCGGCGGGCGTCAGTTCTGCCCGGATCCTGCCCGGACCGAAGCCAGGCTGGCGCCTGTTATTGCTTGCCCCACCGCGCTTGCCTGCCAGCAGCAGTACCGCCTCGGTGGCGACGACGACTCCGGTTTCTGGGACGGACCAGCGCGTGACGGGGGGGTTGCCGACCGAGCTTGCGCTCGCCCTCGACCACGAGGCCATCGCTCTTCGCTTTCGCCCGCAATGGCGGGGTGATGGTCGGGCCCTCCCCGCGGCGGTTGTCGAACTCGAATGGAACCATCCCCGCTATGGCCAGTTTGGTGCTGCGGAGTTACTTGCCGGGGCCGGGGTGACTACGTCCCGCCTGGGCGAATGGCTGATGCGGGGGGCTTGCGCCGCGGCGCGCGGCTGGGCGGCATCGGGCATGGTTGCACGGCTGTGTGTCCCGGTAGCGCTGGTGCAATTGGCGGAGCCAAACTTCTTCCGGCGGGTTGCCCGCCACCTTGACGAATTCGAGTTGGAGGCCGAGCGCCTGGAACTGGTGATCGACAGCGCCATCCTGGACCGGACCCAATCGGCCCTTGATGGCGGACTGCGTCAGGTGGCCGAGTTGGGGTGCCGTTTGGCCGTGGGCGGCGTTGGCCGGGGCAATGTGGACCTCCACCGGCTTGCCGACCTGCCGATCCATCGAGTGTATTGCGATGGCGCGATGGCGCGGGAGGGCCGCGGCCACCTCCGCCTCCTTGAAGGGACCCTGGGGCTGGCTCAGACATTCGGTCAGGAAGCGGTGGTGTCCGGCGTCAATTCGGAGCTGTTGCGGGCCCAGATGATCGATCTGGGTTTTTCCGCCATGCAGGGGCAGGCCATCGGCCGCCCGCTGGCGCCGCCAGCCTTTGCCCGTCGCTATCTCAGCGCGAGCTGACCGCCAGCTCACACTCAGGGGGCGCGGAAAGTCCAGACCGCATTGACTGCGTAGTGCCAGAAGACCAGCACTCCGGTGGTTACGACCTGGGCTGCCAGGTAGGGCCATTCCGCCAGGTTCACCAGAACATGCATCAGGGTGCCGTTCCAGGCCAACCCGCTCAGGGCTACGGCAAAGAAGCGTGGAAGGGCCTCTTGGTGAGCGCGCTGGGATCGAAACACGAAGCGATGGCTCATGCCGTAATTCACCAGTGCGCCCACGCAAAAGCCAGCCACCGAGCCGATGATTGGGTCCAGGCGGCCCCATTCAACGAGGCCGACCAGGGTCAGGTAATGGGCCGCGGTGCCGGTCAGGCCAAGGGCGGCGAAGCGGAGGAAGCGACCCATCGAATGGCCCGAGGTGCGGGGACCTTCAGCGCGGCGTGCGTTCATCGCCGACCAGGGCTCGTCGGTCCTTGACCACTGCCAAGGTTACACCTGCCCGCTCGACGGTCGCGACGATCTGGCCCTTGAGAGCGGAATCGCAATTCATATGGGTGGGGGAGATGAAGAAATCGGCCCGGCGCCAATCGCGCGTGACTTCGAATTCCGGGCCCAGGAACGTGGCGGCCTGAATGGATTCGGCGCAAACGGCGACCGGCCAGGGCCCTTTATCGGCGAGGCCTTGGCGGGCAACATACTCGGTGAGGCGGCTTGCGGCCGGGCGGATGGTGTCGCCCCAATAATCGGTTTCCCATTTCCCCTGGGCCCCGGGGAGGCCACCCGCCAACTGGTTGTAGGCAACGTACTCAAAGGGGTGGAGTCGGGCGAGGGTCAGGGTGTGGAAGGCGACAAGACCCACGACCGCCGCGCCGGCAAGCAGCGCGCCCGCCCGGCCGAAATCGGCAAGGCGGTTCCAGCCCAGGCCGGCCAATACCGCGAGGGGCGGGACGACAAAAAGAAAGTGCCGGGTGCCGTTGTAGAGCGCGGGTTGTGTGGCCAAAGTAAAGGCAATTGGAAAGCCGGCCGCAAGCAGCAATGGAAACAGATTCGCCCATCGCTCGGACTGTTTGCCGCGGTTGTCGCGGCGGCTGAAGGGGGCAAGTACGGCCAGGAGGATCAAGCCCAGAAGGAGGATTTCGGGCAGGCGGACGGCGAGATAGTGCAACAGATAGGTTCGAGGCACCTGGCCATTGAGATAGACAGTGCCATCCACGATGGTGTGGAGGAGAAAAGAAAAATGGGAGAAGGCCGTGGCTGCTTCGATCAGATTGCCTGCTGCCATCACCGACCAGGGCCAGAACAGGCCCATCAGTGATAGGGCGATCAGCCCACTGGGAACTAGGCTGATGATGCTGCGGCCCAGGTAAGTCCACCGATCTCCCCGCGGCCCAAGGGCCGCCGTGGCGACGAGCAGGGCGAGACCGAGGTAGAACACGGCAAACACGGCACCCACCCGCAGGCCAAGGGCGCAACCCACCGCCACCCCAAGCCCGATCCGCCACCGCCAGGGGGGGCGCGGCAAATTGGCGACAATGCGGGTGGTGAAATACAGCGCCCAGACCATGCATGTCGCGAAAGGAACATCCTTGGTGTGGGTGAACATTCCTCCCACCCAGGCCCCGGTCAGGGTGAGGCAGAGAAGTGCGAACAGGCCGGCTCGCTCCCCGCCGAGGGTTCGTGCGAGCTGCCAGACTGCGCCGAGGCCGGCCAAACCAAAGGCGGCTGACAGAAGATGGCGCATGTCCCAGACTGAAATCGACCCCGGGAGGGCACGTTCTAGGCCCGCGGCAACGAGGTCGAAGAAGCCGCCGTACAGATAGAGGTTCTTGTAGGTGAAGGCGGCGTGATCGCGCAGGCCGGAGGCATAGAAATCCACCAGCAGGCGGCCATAGACGTGTTGCACCTCCTCGTCGTTGCTGATGCCGTGCTGATCCCAGCCAAGCACGATGTACAGGCAAAGGGCGGCGAACACCAGCAGGG